>JBLHTX010000024.1:0-18124 GCA_047627635.1 Alphaproteobacteria bacterium
CTCAAGATGGGCTTCGTTATAAAAATAAAGCCCATGCCCAAAGCGGCTTTCGAGGGCAGGCTCGAGGGTATTAATAGTATTTTGGTCAAGATTATGATAATTTAAAGTTGTTTTTTCAAAATACCGTAATTGATCTTTATCTTGTGGGTACGTTAAAAGCAGTGATCCATTTTGCGTGATAAGCTTGGGGAAAAACTTTTGCCATAATACCAAGGATTGTTGACCAAGCGATGTAATGATATCATTTTTACTGTCTGCCTCACAGTTAAAGGCTAACATACCGCCGGCACGATAGCTGCACCCCTGTGTTAAAGATTCATCATCTTGTTCATAAATCGTGACCTTGTAATGGTGTTGATGGGCCAAAATGGCTGTCCATAAACCCGCAACGCCTGCACCAATAATTGAAATTTGCTTCATAATATGTTTTTATAAAGCAAATTATCCTAGAGTGCAAATGATGGTAATGCTTATGAAGCAGAGGCATCTGGTATTTTTGCGTCGCCTATGGCTGAGGCTATCTCACTTACCGTATTGGCCATACCTTGAAGCATGCTTGTGCCACTTTTTACTGCTTTCACTAATGCCTCTGCTTGGTCAGATGCGCGATCGATCGCTGCTTGATTGCGTTCGGCAGGAATTGATTGTAATTCTTCCCTTGCCTTATCAAGATCCCTAATATTTCGCTCAAATAATCTTGCAGTTGCAAGATCAGGCGGATTTTGAGAAAGTGCAGCAAGGCGAGCCTCTGTTAAAGTCGCTCTATTGGCTACTATTTTATTGTCGACTGCTTTTTCTTCTTCTGTATAATCTTCGGTAGGTAAAATGACAGTTGGTGGTAAATCTATTGGATTACCGTTTTCATCGAATCGATCGCTTTGATCATATTCATTCTCTCCAGCAGCACCAGCATCAGCTTCAACGAAAACACTTACTAAATCGATCTCTTCGCCATCTTCTGATGTGATGATAGGAGCGCCAACATCATTGTCAGCGTTATCATCAGTATTAAATATTAACCATTCAAATATTTCTTCTTCTTCTTCTAATGTAAAATCAACTCCTAAATCTGCCTCTGTAAGTTCGATAAGAAGTAATTTAGCAGCTACCTCAGATTCAGATGCAGATGCACCTGTACCTATTATTACATCATTTGATAGAGTTAGACCCAACGCCATAAAATTCCCTTTTTACTATTCTAGTTAAAGTTTTTATATCTTGTATACATAATAACTAATTTCAGAAGTAAAATCAAGTATATTTTTGTTTTTAGGCATAAATATTGTATAGTGTAAATATTATTTAAATATAAAGAGAATTATATATTATGTCTATACCGCCAAAAATACCAACTTTATCGCCTGTTTTTGAACAACAAAGTGGTCGTTCTGGTCAGGGCTCATTTAATAAAGATAATATGCAATGGAATTCACAGTTAAAGACACCAAATAGTCAAAATATGCAATCATCAATAAAGACAATGCGTATCCCTTTGGAAAGTGCCCCCAAAAATATTACGAATCAAAATGGTTTATTATCGCCACAGCAAATGGCCCAGCATTTAAGTCGTGAACTTGCAAAACGTGCTGGAAAAAGGGGTGGTGTTGGTAAAAAAGGGCTTCATACACCTGTTGGCTTTGAAAGTGATTTATCATCTATTCTTGATGAAGATGAAGGCTTAGCATCGTTATTAAATGCCAATGACCCAGAAGCAATTGCTGAATTTTTGGCTTTTTTCCAATCTGAAATGTCACGGCATTTACAAGGTATGGAATTTGGCAATATTACTTATGATCCTGAATTATTAAACATGATAAGGCATTGGCTTTAGCATTTGTTTATAGATTATCATTCACAAAATTTTAGTCTTACGCAGTAAGAGGATGTAAATAATAAACGCAATCCCCGAAAGTAAAAACCATGTGCCCATATATTGAATATGATTATTGGGAATATTATCCATAAAATAAGTGCCTGAACGCCCTTTTAAATAATCACTAATTGGGATTTTGTCATTAATTTGAAGAGCACCCGACAGCGTTTTTTCCTTATATTGCTGAAAAAATGCGCCAAACGGAATGCTTGCCACAAGGTCTTGGTTGCTTGGCAGCACAGCACCATAAGGCTTTGCAATACGATAAAACCCTGTAATCGTAAGTCGTCCTTTGGGTAAAATTGTATCTATTGCAATCGTTTTGGCGACATAGGGCATTTTTCCAGCATTAACGGCAATAATGCCTTCCGAGGTTTCAAAGGCGGTAATCAGCTCAATGCCATCGCCTGCAGGACGGTAGAATATTAAGTCATTTCTAAAGCTTCCAGTGATTTGGATAGGGGTCAAATCATGAGCTTGAAAAAGATCACTATTGTGGCCATAAATTGTTTTTTCATCGCCCTTTGTTCGCATGACTGAGGCTGGTAAGGGCAAAGCGTCTTGAAAAATTCTACCTTGATAATCGGCTAGAATCTGTTGTTTCCATTGGCTTCGTTGATATTGCCACAAGGCAAGCACGATGCCTAGAATAATAATAGGGATAAAAAAAAGGCTTAACGTAATTTTTTGACGCATTGTATCTCTATAATGATTTATTTCTTTATCATTATACGATAAAAGCAGGTTATGGAACATAATACAATCTTTTTTCATGGCTGGGGCTATTCTGGTGATTTTTGGCAATCTTATATCAAAAAATCAGGACTCCAATCAGCTTCATGCTATAATCGGGGCTATTTTGGAAACGATCATAAGCCACTTTTGAAGCAGGGCTATAATCGGTGCGTTACCCATTCATCTGGTTTATTATTTGCCTCTCAAGAATATGATTTATCGGCTTTCAATGACATTATTATTTATGCAGGGTTTGAGGCATTTCCCAATAAAATTGCCCTTAAGGCAATGCGCTTGAAAATGGCTAAGCATAATCAACAATTACAAGTAATATCTGATTTTTATACTTTGTGTGGTTACGTACCCAATATAATAAATACAGTAATTGACTATGGAAAACTTGCGAATGATTTAAAATTACTTGAAGAATATAATATAACCACTGATATAAATTGGCGTAATCTTTCGCATTATACCGCATATCATGGCGATAATGATCCGATTATAACAACACCGCTAAGGGGTGCTATTATTTTAAAAAATACTGGACATTTATGCAATCTGATATCATGAATGTTCTGAAACATTTTACAAAAGCCGCACGAAGCTATGATAATTATGCTGAATTTCAATATTTCACGGCTGAAAAAATTGTACAAAGCATCATAAAGCCGCCAAACCATATTCTAGATATTGGCTGTGGCACAGGTATTTTGACAGATTTACTACGACAAAAATTCCCGAACACATATTGTACGATGCTTGATATTGCCCCTTTAATGTTGATGCGTGCCAAGGAAAAACTAGGCTCATATCGCATTGATTATATGTGCGGATCAGGCAGTGATACCAATTTCATTGTAAACTTAGTCAAACAAAAAAACATTGACTTGATTGTGACTAACTTATGTTTTCAGTGGTTTGATAATCCAATTGCAATTTTCGATATTTATAAAGCGCATTCACCAATTTGCATTAGCCTGCTTGGTAGTCATAGCTTTTATCAATGGTACGAGGCGATACAAAGTGTGTCTTTGACTTTTAAACCACCCATCAGTATTATTGAACCAAGGACAACATATTTGAATTATGCCTATCATATTCACTATAAAACAGGGCTTAATTTTTTACAAAGTCAAAAAAAACTTGGTACGCTTAATAGTAAACAAAACAATTTAAGTGCGCAACAAATACGTCAAGCTTGCCATTTTTTTGAGAGAGAGCATAACGGAATCATTAGTTATTTCCCAAGCATTCTTGCAAATTATCCCCTATTGCGTGCATAAGCTGAAAATAATGCGCTTTACCTGCTGGAGAATTACCACCTAGCGGGTCAAGGATACCAATTTTTGTTCTATTTTCCTGAATAATTGTTTCAATCATTGTGTCTGAAAATTGTGGTTCCTTAAAGACGCAGTGCACATTATTGTCAGCTAGTTTTTTTTGCGCACGTTTTATTTTTTTAACCGACGTATAGGCCATTGGATTATGAGTGATTGCACCCGCATAGTTTAAGTCATAGGCTTTGATAAAATATTGATAAGCATTATGAAATGCCATAAAAGATTTATGTTTTATGGGTTCCGTTTTAACAAGTAATTGTTTGTGAAGGGCAGATAATTTTGCAATCATGTGTTTGCTGTTTTCTTGATAAATAGCTTGTTTATCTGGATTAAGCGTTGAGAGTTTTTTAGTTAAATATTTTACAATTTGAATCGCATTATCAGGAGATAACCAAATATGAAAATCAGTCACATTATGTTTTGTATGCTGATTATTTTTGGCGATTTCTAAAAATGACATATCTGGGGTGTCGGAAAGCGTAATAATAGCTGTATTATGGGGAATAATTTTATAGCTGCTTCGCATGAAAGTTTCAAAGTTTGGATTTATCAAAATCACTGCATCGCTTTGGTATATTTTACGAATCTGTGAGGGCTTTAAAGCAAAATTATGATGCGAATAATTACCATCAATCATTGCTGAAACTGTGTCTGTGTCATCAATAATGTTGGCAATCAACGATTCAATTGGCTTTATGGTCGTGATAATTTTAATATCTTTGCCGTGGCTATTAAATGCATAAAGCACACAAAACAAGCTAAGTAAAAATTTTTTAAGCATATAAATAAGTGCCATCATAAAAGCAGGATTGAAAATTGTGTTTTAAAGTATTTGGTAAAAAATACAATATCTGTTATTGACTATAATAGCATTATAATTACATAAATTAGGTTTTTTTATGGCAGATCGACAAAAAATGATTATTACCTTGATGCTTTGTATTACTTTTCTGTTTACAGGCTGGACAGCAGGATCAAGCTTTGGCTTTAAACGCGGTTTTGCAGAGGCAGAACGTCAAAGTACAATTACACGCCTTGATACAAGCAAAGAGATTTCACCAGAAACGGAAATTCTAGTCCGTGCTGCCGCAAGGGCGCGTGCTGAATTACTTATTCGCTATAAGAATATTCCTGATCGTGATTTTGCAACAATTTTGGCAGCGCATCAAAAAACGGCAGCATTGCTATGTATTGATTATCAAGAATTTTCAACTTCTGATTATTTAAAAAACATCTGCGATGAAACCGTAATCCCAAGCGTTAAAAAAATACGCAATGCCGTTGATGCTTATTTGGTTCGAAATGGGCTTAATTAAAATATTTTTCAGTGTATTATTAGATTCTCTTAAGATTGTTTTTATTATTTATTGATACGATTATTTTATAATTTTTTTAAATGAGTAAAATAATGTCTTTTGATGCAGATAACCCAACATCCGATCCTTTTAAATCTATTGAAAGCTTAATGAAGCTTTCACCGTTGATCCCAAGCACAGAGATTCTTGATGAATTTGATGCTGTTCCCTTATGTGATGCGCTTGAGGCAGGGGGAGCAAAAGTTATTACAGTTAATATTCGTACCAATGCAGCTTATGAAGCAATTGATATTATAAAAAGGCAATGCCCTAATATCGTGATTGGTGCCAATAACATTCAAACACCCGATATGTTACAAGCTGCAATTGACGCAGGTGCCGAGTTTGGCAGTAGTCCAGGTAACACGGATATTTTACTGCGTGCTGTTTCAAGGCGTAATTTTGCTTTCTTACCAGGTGTCAGTACAGGATCAGATATGATGCGTGCGCTTGAATATGGATATCATTATCATAAATTTTGTCCAGCAGCTTTTTCAGGCGGCCTTAAGGTGCTGAAATATTTTCAAAGCCAATTTTTTGATGTTAAATTTTGTGTTTCTGGCGGCATTAATGACGATAATATTAATGACTATTTATCAATGACAAATGTTGAAAGTGTCATCGGGTCATGGATTGTACGTGCGCATGACATTTATGATAAAAAATGGGCAAAAGTAACAGAGCGGACTTTGTTCAGCTATAATAATCTTGTGCCATCACAAGCAAAAAAAGTGGCATAATATTAATTCATCTCATAAAAAAACCCTTTAAGAAAAATCTCTTAAAGGGTTATCATATTATAAAGCGTTATAATATTTTATAAATTAAGCTTCGCTATCACGTTTCTTAAGTGCTGCACCAAGAATATCACCCAAAGATGCACCTGAATCTGTTGATCCATATTGTGCAACGGCTTCTTTTTCTTCTGCAATTTCAAGTGCACGGATAGAAAGCGTTAAGTTCTTACCACCAGTTGCAACCAGAGCGTCAATTTTATCACCAACAGCAAAACGTGCTGGGCGTTGCTCTGAACGATCACGAGAAAGCTCACCTTTGCGGATGAATGCTGATACTGCATTATCATCACCAACGGTTACTTCAAGGCCATTTTCCTGAACAGCAGTAACAGTACAGGTAACAGTCATTCCTTTACGGAAATTTCCGCCACTTGCTGAAGCATTTGCAGGTGTTTCGCCAAGTTGCTTGATACCAAGAGAAATACGTTCTTTTTCAATATCAACTTCAAGAACCTTAGAGGTAACAAGATCACCTTTTTTATAGTCCTTAACAGCAACATCACCAGATTCGCTCCATGAGATATCATTCAAATGGACCATACCGTCAATTTCATTAGAAACGCCAATAAATAATCCGAATTCAGTAACATTGCGAATTTCACCAGTTACTTCTGAACCGACTGGATATTGAGCCGCGAAACTATTCCAAGGATTGTCCATACATTGTTTCATACCCAAAGAGATACGACGTTTTGCATAGTCAATTTCAAGAATTTGAACGTCAACTTCTTGACCCAAAGTAACCAAACGATTTGGATGTAGGTTTTTCTTTGTCCAGCTTAATTCTGTGACATGGATAAGACCTTCAACACAATCAGCAAGCTCATCAAATGCACCATAATCAGCAATATTTGTAATTTTACCTTTGATTTTATCGCCTAATGGGAATTTATTTTCTAGGCCTTCCCATGGATCAGCTTCAAGCTGTTTCATGCCAAGTGACAAGCGTTTTGTATCTGAAATCTTAGTAATAACAACTTTGATTGTTTCACCAACAGATAGCACTTCAGAAGGATGATTAATCCGCTTCCAAGAAATATCAGTTACATGAAGCAAGCCATCAATGCCACCAAGATCGATAAATGCACCATAATCAGTTACATTTTTCACGATACCTTCAACAACTTGACCTTCTGCAAGGTTGTCGATGATTTCTGCGCGTTGCTCTGCACGCTCTTCTTCGATGACTGCACGACGTGACACAACGATGTTACCACGACGGTGATCCATTTTTAAAATCGCAAATTTATGCGGTGCATTCATAAGATGTGAAATATCACGTAGTGGGCGTACATCAACTTGACTACCTGGCAAGAATGCAACTGCACCTTGCATGTCAACTGTAAATCCACCTTTAACACGTGCAGTAATAAGACCTTCAATTTGCTCGTTAGCATCATAAGATTTCTCTAGCATTGCCCATGCTTCTTCACGACGTGCTTTGTCGCGTGATAAAACAGCTTCGCCTTTTGAATTTTCAAGACGCTCAACATAAATGTCGACCATATCGCCAACTTTAAGATCGGCTTTTTTACCATTTACTGTAAATTCTTTAAGCTCAACACGTCCTTCGGTCTTAATACCAAAGTCAATAATTGCAAAGTCACGTTCGATGGCAACAATGCGTCCACGCACAACACTGCCCTCGATATTATCGTTGATGCCGAAACTTTCGTTAAGCAGGGCTTCAAAGTCGTCCATTGACGGTCCTTCGACCGCATTTGTATCTGACATAAATTAATGTTCTTTCTTTACTATTAATATGCTGGCCGCACAGTTGTCTCTGTGGGTCTATTTATATGTGGTGCAATAAAATGCACTCTCCCTGTATTACGACTTTGTTTATAACGGCTTTATATCTATCCTACAAGTTTTTAGTGGTATATTATGATAGTTTTTGTGTTTTTTATTATTTTTAAAACAATTTATAAAAGTTATAACGTTAAAAATGCATTGAAATACAAGGAATCATTAACTAGTATGTAAGATAATAACAAAAAAATAACGCTACAAAAAAAGGTTGATGTTTATGACTAATCCTGCAACAGACGTTTTAGCCCCCCAGTCAGTACCTCAAGAGATTTTATTAAGTGAGTATAAAATACATGATTATCATCTTCATACAATTCACTTAATATTTGATCTTAATTCAACGCAAACCATTGTCACAGCCACCAGCCAATTTAAACGTAATGGCACACATCAAAATGACTTGGTGCTTGATGGTGAAAAAATGATTCTTAAATCTATTAAAATAGGCGACGTAAAGCTGACTGACGCTGATTATACACTGACAGATAAGACATTAACGCTTCATAGCCATGCTTTGCCCCAAGATGATTTTACCCTTGAAATTAAAACCGAACTTAATCCGTCGGCAAATACCGAGCTTGAGGGCTTATATTTATCAAATGGCATGTATTGCACGCAGTGCGAGTCGCAGGGCTTTCGCCGCATTACTTATTACATTGATCGCCCCGATAATATGGCCGAATTCTTTGTCACTTTAATTGGTGCAACTGATAATTCAACGCCAATTTTATTATCCAATGGTAACCCCATAGAGCAGGGGAAAACCGATGATGGTCGCTTGATATCAAAATGGCATGATCCGTTTAAAAAGCCGTGCTATTTATTCGCAATTGTCGCAGGTGATTTGGCGTGCGTATCAGATGATTTTACCACACAATCTGGCCGTCATGTGGATCTTAAAATTTATGTTAATCACGGCAACGAAAAAGCCACTGATTACGCTATGGATTCCTTAAAGCGTTCTATGAAATGGGACGAAGATGTTTATAATCTTGAATATGATCTTGATTTATTTATGATTGTTGCTGTTGATGATTTCAACTTTGGTGCAATGGAAAATAAAGGGCTAAATGTTTTTAATTCAAAATATATTCTTGCTGAACCCACAACAGCAACCGACATTGATTATGAGCATATTGAAGGCGTTGTCGCCCATGAATATTTCCATAATTGGACGGGCAACCGCGTTACCTGTCGTGATTGGTTTCAATTATGCCTCAAGGAAGGCTTAACAGTCTATCGGGATCAATCCTTTAGTGGTGATATGCGCTCGAACGCCACAAAACGGATTGATGATGTCATTGGCTTGCGTGCTGGACAATTCCCCGAAGATGCAGGGGCTTTATCGCACTCTGTGCGTCCTGAAAAATACATCGAGATTAATAATTTTTACACCGCCACAGTGTATGAAAAAGGCGCAGAATTATGCCGAATGTTACATTTAATCTTAGGCAAAGAAAATTTTTTTAAGGGGATTGATCTTTATTTTGAACGCTTTGATGGCATGGCGGTTACTGTTGAAGACTTTATTCAAGCAATGGCCGATGCGACCCGTGTTCCTCTAAGTCAGTTTTTATTATGGTATAAGCAATCAGGAACACCGCATATTGATGTTACAACTAATTATAATGCTGATACGCAAAAATTCACCCTAAATCTTACGCAATCTATCAAGAATATTCAAGGTAATCAGAAGCCATTTTTGCTCGATATTCCAATTTTAACTGCTTTCATCGGGCTTGATGGTGCGCCGCTTAATGTAACATATAATAATGCAACGCAGCATGAGCATTTACTTCGTTTGCAATCCCAAACTGCTGAATTTATTTTTGAAAATGTTACCCAAGAAGCTGTTCCTTCATTGTTGCGTCAATTTTCTGCACCCGTCATTTTAGCCGATAATTATTTAAGTGATACCTATAAATTGCATTTAATGCGTTACGATACGGATACATTTAACCGCTATGATTCAGGGCAAATCATTGCTGAAAACATCATTAATCATATTTATACTGGCAAAGATTATGATCATTTAATTGCGGGTTATTTGGCCGCCTTGCAAGATACTTTAAGCGATAACAGTCTTGACAATGCATTTAAAGCCTATAATGCGGTTATTCCGTCACTGAACACAATGTTGCAAAAAAATAAAAAAACCGACCCTGCAAAAATGTTACAAGCACGCACTGTTTTACGGATGCAAATTGCGGAAAATTTAACGCCTATCTTCGAGGATATTTATCGTACCTTAAATTCTAATGATGCCTTTAAGCCCACTGCCGATGAGGCAGGTAAAAGACAGCTGAAAAATACGGCACTTGGATATTTGATTAAAGCCAATAAATTTTCAGATGCGCACTTAAAGAATCTTTATGAAACTGTTAATAATATGACAGATAAAATTGCAATTTTGGGACATTTATCCGATAATGGCGGTGATTTATATCTTGAATTAATGGCTGATTTTTATACAGAATTTACTGATAATCCACTGGTAATTGATAAATGGTTTGCTTTGCAAGCCCGTTCAACTTCGGATACAATTTTGCAAAATATTCAAGCTTTACTGGAGCATGAAGCATTCAGCTATACAAATCCAAATCGTGCGCGTTCGCTTATTGGTGTGTTTTTGCACGCTAATCCCGCACGCTTTCACACGCCAGAGGGATATGCATTTGCCCATCAGGAAATTTTAAAACTCGATAAGGTAAACCCTAAAACGGCTGCCCGTATGGCGACTGCTTTTGAGAATGTTTCAAATTTAGCAGATTCATTAGTTGTCTCAGCTAGAAGTGAATTTGATGCAATGCTTGCTGATAAAAGTATGATTTCCAACGATTTATATGAAATCATGTCAAAGATACAAAAAAGCTTGTAAGAGGCCTATTTTCATAAAAAGCACATTAGACAGAGCTTTAATGTGCTTTTTTGTTTTACTTGTACGTGTTGTTACGGTATCAATGGGGAATAAAATTTATTGAATATACATTAAAAGGGGCTTCATGTCAGATCGTCAGTTTATTTACCATATGGATGGCTTAACAAAAACATTTTCAAGCGGTAAAAAAGTCCTTGATAACGTACATCTCTCTTTTTACCCGGATGCAAAAATTGGCATTGTTGGGGTGAATGGTTCAGGTAAATCAACACTCATGAAAATTATGGCTGGTTTTGACAGTGACTTTACTGGCGAGGCTTGGTCGGCAAAATGGGCAAAAGTTGGTTATCTTCCCCAAGAGCCACATCTTGATGAAACAAAGACAGTTTTTGAAAATGTCATGGAAGGTGTTGCCCACAAGCAAGAAATTCTTGATAAATATAACGAACTTGCTATGAATTACTCCGAAGAAACTGCCGATGAAATGGCAAAACTTCAAGATATTATTGATGGGCAAAATCTATGGGATCTTGAATCTCAAGTAGAGCAATCAATGGATGCTTTGCGGTGTCCTCCTGCTGATTGGCCCGTAAGTAATTTATCTGGTGGTGAAAAGCGTCGTATTGCCCTTTGTAAATTATTATTACAACAACCAGACCTGTTGTTACTTGATGAGCCAACCAATCACCTTGATGCTGAAACTGTATCATGGCTTGAAAAACATCTACAAAGTTATCCTGGTGCTGTTTTATTGGTAACGCATGATCGCTATTTCCTTGATAATGTTGTTGGTTGGATTCTCGAGCTTGATCGTGGCAAAAGCATGCCTTATGAGGGGAATTACTCAAATTGGCTCAAGCAAAAAGCAAAACGCCTTGGCCAAGAAGCCCGTGAAGATGTCAGTTTACAGCGTACTCTTAAGCGTGAACTTGAATGGGCAGGGACTTCGCCTGCCGCACGCCGTACTAAATCCAAGGCTCGACTTGCCTCGTTTGAAGAATTACAAAATGAATCCGAAAATGCCGATAGACGCTCAGGGCCCGCAAGTATTGTTATCCCAACGGGTAATCGTTTGGGGCGTACTGTTGTTAATTTTGACAAAGTAACTAAGGGTTTTGACGATAAATTATTGTTCGATAATCTTTCATTTTCACTACCGCCAGGGGGAATTGTTGGTATTATTGGTGCTAATGGTGCAGGTAAAACAACACTCTTTAAGCTGATTACAGGGCAAGAAAATGCGGATGGCGGTTCTGTTACACTTGGTGATACTGTCGAGCTTGGATATGTCGATCAATCTCGTGATACTTTGAATGATAATGCTAATGTTTGGGAAGAAATTTCTGGCGGCCATGACATGATTATGCTTGGTAAGCGTGAGATTCATTCAAGAGCATATTGTGGTGCTTTTAATTTTAAAGGTAGCGATCAACAGAAAAAAGTAGGCAATTTGTCGGGCGGTGAACGTAATCGTGTTCACATGGCAAAATTATTAAAAAAAGGCGGTAATCTTTTATTATTAGATGAGCCAACAAATGATCTTGATGTAGAAACACTACAAGCGCTTGAAGCAGCTCTTGAAGATTTTGCTGGATGCGCCGTTATCATAAGCCATGATCGTTGGTTCTTGGATCGTTTGGCAACACATATTCTAGCATTTGAAGGCAATTCTCATGTGGAATGGTTTGAAGGTAACTTTGAAATGTATGAGGAAGATAAAAAGCGTCGTCTTGGTTCGGCAGCCTCTGAGCCATCACGTATGAAATATCGTAAATTTTCAAGATAATTATTGTAAATTTTTAGGCTTGCTTGATTTTTGCAATAGATGCGCATTAATTATATTAGGTTAAGAGAGTATTTATGAATAAACCACAAAAACAACGTCTAATATTTATAGTTATTGGTATTATTATTGCCTCTCTAGCTGTATATCTATCAATTGATGCCTTTAAAGATAAGGCATCATTGTTTCAAAGCCCGCAAGAACTTTCAAAAATCCCCCTAGAAAATCGTGCAGGCAAACCCATTCGCTTGGGTGGCTTAGTAAAAGAGGGTTCAATTAAAGATTCCCCAAAAGGTGGTTTTAACTTTACAATAATTGATTTTCAATCTGAAATTGACGTGTATTTTAGCGGTTTACTCCCTGATTTATTCCGCGAAGGTCAAGGTGTCTATATTGATGGACATTTTGATAAAGAAGGTAAATTATTCATTGCAACCGAATTACTGGCCAAGCATGATGAAACCTATACGCCGCCTTTACCAGGTGAAGGTATTTAATTTTACCATCTTGTGACATCTAATTTTTAGATGTCACTTTATTTTAAGATAAGCCAATATCACTATATTTAATATTAAAGATAGTGATAATTGCTTTGAGGCGTTGCTTGAGCATATTATGATATGGAATATCAAGCGAGTGCTGGATCATTGTTTTCCAAGCTTTAATCGCCCGTGGCTTGTCATTGATTTGTGCATAATAAAACCCTTTATAGAATAAGGCTTTAATATTTTTGGAATCTTGCGTAAGTGTTTTATTAATCAGATCGAATGCTTGTAGATTTATTTTTTTATCATTAAGCATAATTAAAAATTCAGCATAAGCCATAGTAATTTTTGGTGTTTTGCCGTTATCCAACTCATAAGCAGCTTTGTAATGCAGTTGCGCCTTTGGTATACGACCAAGGCGAACAAGTGTATTTGCTAAAAGAAGGTGAGCCTTGGCTGAATCCTTTTCCTTTAGACCATTTTCAAATTTTTCAATCAGTTGATCGGCGGATAAAGAGGCAAGTTTTTGCTCTTTTTGCCGTAAAGCTTCATGTGGTTGATCTGCATATTCAATGTTACCCAAAGAAAAATAGATTAAGACACACCCACAAATAACGCCAAAGCTCCCCAATATAGGAAGCTTTGCAGTGCCACTAGATTTTAAAACATAAAATCCAGTTACACCACAAATAAGTGCGATCAATAAAGCTGTCCAAATCATAAAGGCTTAATCTTTTTTTGTTTCTTGTTGTTGCTTTTGCCACATTTGTGCATAATGCCCATTTTTTGCAATCAAGTCATTATGTGTGCCTTGCTCGATGATTTTGCCTTGATCTAAGATAATAATTTCATCGGCATCAATAACCGTTGATAAGCGATGAGCAATAATGAGGGTTGTTCTATTTTGTGAAATCTCATTTAATTTCTCCTGAATTGCATTTTCAGTTGCCGTATCAAGCGCCGATGTTGCTTCATCAAAAATTAAAATTGGCGGATTTTTTAAAATTGTGCGGGCAATCGCAATCCTTTGTTTTTCTCCGCCCGATAATTTAAGGCCACGTTCGCCAACTTGGGTTTGATAGCCATCGGGTAAACTAAGGATAAAATCATGGATTTGAGCAGCTTTTGCGGCTTCTTGAACCTCATTAAGCGTGGCATTATTGCGACCATAGCGAATATTATATTCAATTGTATCGTTAAACAAAACCGTATCTTGGGGCACAATACCAATATGATTTCTTAACGATTCTTGGGTGATATGTTTAATATCTTGATTGTCAATTGTGATTGATCCCGCTGTAACATCGTAAAAGCGAAATAAAAGGCGTGTCAGCGTTGATTTACCAGCACCAGAATGACCAACAACTGCGGTTGTTTTTCCAGAATTAATTGTAAAATTAACCCCATTTAATATGCTTCGTTCTGGACTATAAGCAAAATCAATCATATTAAATTTTACAACAGCATTGGATATTGTTAAGCAAGCCGCTGTTTTATCATCAATGACTTCTTTTGGCTCATCAAGTAAATTAAACATATTTTCCATATCAGTTAGAGATTGCTTAATCTCACGGAAAATAGTCCCCAAAAAGTTTAATTGTGAATATAATTGTACCAATAATGTATTAATAAGGACAAATTCACCAAGTGTCTTGGTGCCATCTAGTACTTCTTGTGCGGCAATCAGCATCATTGCCATTAGGCCAATGGCGATGATTGCGGCTTGTCCAAAATTCAAAACACCCAATGATGTGTATATTTTTACCCACGCATTTTCGTAACCACGCATTGAATGATGATAGCGATCTGATTCAAGCTTTTCGTTGGTGAAATATTTCACAGTTTCAAAGTTAATCAGACTATCGACTGCTTTTTGTGCAGCTTCATTGTCTTTGTCATTCATGTCGCGTCTAAAATTTGTTCGCCATTCATTAACGTAATAGGTGAAGGCAATATAAATAATAATAATTGCAAGCGTAATATGCCCATAAATCGAGCCCGTACTATAATAATATAGCCCAACAACAAGGGCAACCTCGAAGATAACAGGCACAAGGTTAAAGACAAGCATTCGCAGTAGGAAATCAATACTTTTTGTCCCACGATCGATAATGCGTGACAAGCCACCAGTACGCCGCATTAAGTGAAACCGTAGCGATAGGCTGTGGATATGCTCAAAGGTTCTGACAGCCAAAAGCCGCAAAGCACGCTGTCCAACGAGCGTAAAAACAGTATCACGAAGCTGCTGAAACCCGTTTGATGCAACCCGTGCCAAGCTATACGCAATGACCAAAAATAAGGGTAAACTTAAATAAGCAATTTCTTTGGTGTTTTTATTTTCAAGTGCATCAATAATGTCCTTATATAAGTAAGGCACAAATACGATTAATATTTTGGCAAGCACCAGAAATATCATGGCAAAGACAACACGCACTTTTAAAGCTAATTCCCCTTTAGGCCATAAATAAGGCATTAAATATTGAATGATTTGAAAATCACCTTTTTCAGGATTTTTATTTTCTTGTGACATAATTGGCTTTGTTTTTTGATGATTTATGATAAATATCATATTAATCACATTTGTTTTGTTTGGCTAGAGGAATAAGTCAATAATATTTATTTTATTTTTATAATAAATATGTTATAAATATGAAATTGTAATGTTTTGTGATTGTTTTGTGTGAATATAGAATCTTTACCCCGTATTAATATCCTCAAGGCGCATAAATCTAAAAATATGGCTCAAGCTGTTGTTAATAACAAAGATAAATCTACTTTGTCTGCGGAGCAAAAACAAGCCATTAATGAGAATTTACTTCCGTCTACACAACAGCTTTATGGTAATCTTTTAATACGAGGGCTTTTAAGTAGTGTTGGTATTTTGCATTTTATATCACCAGAAAACATAGCAGGGCGTGGTATCGCTTTGGCAACATCATCAATGTGGCTAACCGAAGATATAACTGAAATTATTAAACGCCATGCTCAGATTAACTCAGGAAAATATAAGAGTAAAGATGTCAATAATAAATTATTAAATATATCGTATGCAGACATTAAGACACCCAATGATGTGCAAATATATGCTCATAATAAGCAACATCAACTCAGTAGGCCTTGTATTACCCTAGATGCTGCTAAGGAAATTTTACATTTTTTATCTTTTGATATTATACTTGATGCAGTAATGCATAAAGATAATAATATTTTATCAAATAGTACGGCAAATATCATGTTGGTTGGGGCGCTTGCTTACCCAATTTTAAACTTATTTGATAAGGCAATCCCTAAAATTGGAAAATATATATCAAAACCTTTTTTTAGAACACAATCACCCGATACAATCAAGCAAACACTCAAGAAATAAGAGGCATTTTATGGATCAGACAAAAAGACATTTATTAAAAGAGCTCGCGGCTTTCTCCTTAACAGGGACTGCATTAACTTTGGCAATGGGTGCTAATTATGCACATTCAAGGCGTGGCTATGATCCGAGAGATGATATTTATTTTTTGAATAAAGCCTTAAAAAAAGAACATGATGTGATTATGTCTTATGATTTTTCAATAGAAACAGGTTTATTTGAAAAAACTGCAATGGGCATGTTTAATATGCATATTGCCGACCATTTGCAGCATCGTTCAATGCTTGAAAAAGCAATTCGTCGCCTTGGGGGAACGGTTAATCCGCCACCATCTTATGATGAGTTTAGGAATACATTTGAAGCCGATTTAATTCGGACAGGTTCAGATGCTTTACGCTTTAACAAGCGTTTTGAAAATGAGGCCTATGTTGTTTATTCTGAAATTGCGACTTATTTAAAAGATCCATCCTTGGTAACAATGACAGCAGGGATTGCTGGGGATGAAATGACGCATAAAGCGATGCTTGTCCTTGCGATTCCTTCAGTGCCATTCGATCCAACATTGCGTATTCAAGATTAATTATGATTATGCAAAATGTGCAATATAGTCAAAGCGCCCAATGAAAATTGATCCAAAGAACACAATAAAACCATAGGGCAGGGCAGTGGTTTTTAAATCTTGCCCTGAAAACGCTAGAAATGGTTTCTGTGCGATGTATTTACTCAGAACAAGGCATGATAATCCAAGGATTGTCGCAAGTGACAATATTGCGTAGCTTTTTAGGAGGGATAGAAAATTATGGATATTTTGGCTCATTAATACGGATACGGTAAAGCTGCAAAAACCACACATTATCAGCGTAAATGTCGTAGAATATGTAATTTTTCGCGATGTTTCAAAGGTGTTATAAATAATATTAGAGGCCACAATGCCAATCATTGTGTAAAATCCATAGGTTGGATTAATAAAGGCAATTGCTGCAAACAATAAGCACGATGTTATAATGTGAGGCAATCTGTGCTTACTAAAGAAATAATTGTGCCACAGCATGAGTGCGAAAAAATTTAATAGGAAATAATCAATATGTGCCAAGGGTATGATATTTGCCAATAACGCCATATAAAAAACAGTTTGCAACATTAAAAATATGCTGATGATTAATGTTATAGATTTTAAATGCGTATAATATAGATATAAAAAATAAATAATTGTTAAGCATAAAATCAGGCGATTAAAAATATCAACATAATTTTTAATAATAATATCGTCAAGTTTGAGTTGGCTTAAAATAAAATGTTGGTCAATCGCTATTAATTGTACCGATGATAATGAAGATGCATAAAGCAAATAGCAGCTTAGGATACCAATTAAAAGTGGGATAATATTTTCAGGTTTTTGAATAAGAAACATAATTTTTACAAGCATTTCATGATTGTTATAGACCGACTCTAGTGTTTTTTAATTAAAAAACTGTAAACAGGAATCTTATTGATGCTGCAATGTATAGTGCTTAATATTGAAGGCGATAAATAATGCGTGCATAGGGATTGAGTGTGTTTTTGATTTGCAACGCCTAAAAAAATCCTAACAAGCCTATTCGTATCAAGGGCCTTGTCGATGACTTGATTTTTCATGTCGATCTATGGTATGTTTTTAATATAATCGATTATACATTTGCAGATTTCGCTAATTTGCCCT
>JBLHTX010000025.1:0-17896 GCA_047627635.1 Alphaproteobacteria bacterium
AATGCGATGCCATTACGCTTGCAGGGCATAAGGTTGGTGGCTGTAAGGGCGTGGGACTTCTTATGCTTAAAGAAAACATTGCCTTATCACCTCTGCTTACTGGAGGTGGCCAAGAGATGCGTCGCCGTGCGGGGACAGAAAATGGTGTTGCTATTACGGGATTTCATGCTTTGATGCAGATCATATCGAATAAAAAAACAATCGGTATCGAGCTTGATAACATTGCGTTAATGCGTGATTATATCGAGGATGAGATACAGAAAATCAATCCCCATGCGTTAATAGTTGCCAAGCAATCTCTGCGTGTTTCGAATACAATTTGCCTTATTTCCAGCGGTATCGAGGCCGAGAAACAAGTTATTATCGCAGACCTCAACAAGGTGTGTATCAGTAGTGGATCAGCGTGCTCATCGGGCAAGGTTAAATCGAGTCATGTTTTAAAGGCCTATGGCTATGACGCAATACAATCACAATCTGCTATGCGTATATCGTTAGGTTTCTTATCTAATGATATCGATTGTGATGCTTTTTTAAAAGCCTATATGGCAATTAGTAAAAGAATTTTTTAACCGCACTATGCTTGTGTTAATTAAAATTTAAATATTATAATTTATTATGAAAAAATTGTTGCATTTTTTATTTTTATTGTTATAATAAACACAGATGATTATATTTTAATTTTGCGAGGACGTATGACTGATTATAGAAAAACTGGCCCTCGAGTTGCACTAATTTCTTTGCAGACGGAGCGTGGTTCGTCGCAGCATGATCCCAGAATAAAAGGGCATTCTGCACGTGCCTCTGATACAGGTCAAACCCAGACGCCGATTAATTATAATGATTTTTCAATGGTCAGGCAACAAGCCACTCCTTTACAAATCACACCAAATAAATTAGCCGAAAGCATGAGACAGACAGATGAGCCATTGCCTCGTGGTATGAAGTCTAATGAACCTCTTAATGCGTTTCAACTAGATATCGCTCAGGAATTAGCAAGCAAGGGTTATCCAATGCCGCGTGCTTATGCAGCAGGTGCTGCTTAAAAAATCATTTTATCCATAGACAACATGTAAACTTATCTATATAAGATAAAAAAAATAAATTATATGGATGCTCCCCCTTTATGTCTATGAGAAATATTGCAATTATTGCCCACGTTGATCACGGAAAAACAACATTAGTCGATCAACTCCTTGCACAATCTGGCGTTTATCGTGAAAATCAAGCCGTCACCGAGCGTGTCATGGATAGTAATGACCTTGAAAAAGAGCGTGGTATTACAATTCTTGCAAAAGCAACATCAATCATGTGGAATGAAACACGGATTAATATTGTTGATACACCCGGTCATGCTGATTTTGGCGGCGAAGTAGAACGTATTTTAGGGATGGTTGATGGTGTTGTCTTACTAGTAGATGCTGCCGAAGGCCCAATGCCGCAAACAAAATTTGTCACACAAAAAGCCCTTGCCCTTGGTTTGCGTCCAATCGTTGTGATTAACAAAGTAGATCGTCCAGATGGTTCTCCCGATGAAGCCCTTGATAAAGTATTTGATTTGTTTATTAATCTTGGTGCAACAGACGAGCAACTTGATTTCCCTGTCCTTTACGCATCTGGCCGTAGTGGTTGGGCATCTTTAACCCTTGATGAAGCTGATCGCAAAGATTTAACACCGCTTCTTGAGGTTGTCTGTAAGCATATTGAGCCACCCAAGCAAGCCATTCACAAGAATGATCCCTTAACAATACTAGCGCGCGTTATTGAATCCGATAATTTCCTTGGTCGTCTTCTAACTGGGCGTATTGAAACAGGTACGCTTAAAGTTGGCATGACTGTTAAGGCGCTTTCCCGTGATGGTAAGCTTATTGAGCGTACACGTATTACTAAAATTCTTGCATTCCGCGGCATTGATCGTCAGTCAATCGATGAAGCTTATGCGGGTGATATTGTTGCTATTGCTGGTTTCAAAGAAGCTACAGTGGCGGATACATTATGTGAAGACGCCATTACCGAGCCTTTGCAATCTCAGCCAATTGATCCACCAACAATTTCTGTTACTTTCGGCATCAACGATAGTCCGTTTGCTGGTAAAGAAGGTGACAAAGTTCAAAGTCGTGTTATTTGGACACGATTACAAAAAGAAGCTGAAGGCAATGTTGCTATTCGTGTAAGTCAATCTGAGGATAGAGAGTCATTTCAGGTCGCTGGGCGTGGCGAATTACAGCTTGGTGTTCTGATCGAAAATATGCGTCGTGAAGGGTTTGAACTCTCTGTATCTCGTCCTCGTGTGCTTTATGAAGAAGATGATAAAGGCAACAGACTTGAGCCCATCGAAGAAGTCACAATTGACGTAGATGAAGAATATTCTGGTATCGTGATTGAAAAACTAGCAACTCGTAAGGGTGAAGTACAAGATATGAGTACATCTACTGGCGGCAAAACACGACTTGTTGTGCATTGCCCTTCTCGTGGCCTTATTGGCTATCTTGGTGAGTTCCTTACTGATACCCGTGGAACAGGCGTTATGAACCGATTATTTCATTCTTATGCACCCTATAAAGGTGATTTAAGTGGTCGTTCAAAAGGTGTATTAGTATCAACTGCTGACGGACAGGCAACCGCTTACGCATTGTTTGATCTTGAGGCACGTGGAAAATTATTTATTCCCGGTAGTGTGGATGTTTATATGGGGATGGTTATCGGCGAGCATTCTCGTGATAATGACCTTGATGTAAACCCGCTTAAGGCAAAGAAATTGACTAACGTACGTGCATCTGGCAAAGATGAGGCAATCAAACTATCGCCTCCAATACAAATGACCCTCGAGCGTGCAATTTCTTATATTCAAGATGATGAACTTGTTGAAGTAACACCAAAATCTATTCGTTTACGCAAGAAAATTCTTAATCCATCTTTTAGAAAAAAGAAATAAGCAGAAAATATCTTCTTATTTTATTTATGACCAAATCGCTCTATAATTCTACAATTAAAGTGATTTGGCTATCCATAAAGGCCTTGGTAAGGTCTTTATGGCGTGAGCATTGCGAAGCTAAGCCATTTTAAATTTATTAGAATTTTGCAGCGATTTAACAATATTTCTTGCATATTACTCATAAATATGATATTTGCACTCTTGATTTAATATATATAACAGTGTAATTATATATATTTTGTAACAAGAAGTTAGTTGAGTAATATGTTTGAAGTAATGTCCCTGGATAAATTTAGCCCTAGTAATAAGAAAATTTTATTACGTGTCGATATTAATGTGCCAATTGTAAATGGTGCTATATCTGATGATACGCGTTTGCGTCATATTTTACCGACACTTTTTGAGTTACATCAAAAAAATGCACAGATTATTATTGTCGCACATTTCGATCGCCCAAAGGGTGAGTGGACTCCCCATCTTACTTTGCGTCCTATTGCCATAGCATTAGAGAAAATATCAGGTTTGAAAATTGATTTTTGCCCTGACATTATTGGCGAAAAATCACAAAATGCTGTTCATGCTATGAAAAATGGTGATATTATCATGCTAGAGAATATTCGTTTTATGCCTGAAGAAGAGAAAAACGATATGGGCTTTGCCCAAAACCTTGCTAATCTTGCAGATGTTTATGTGAATGATGCCTTCTCTGTTACGCATCGCTCTCATGCTTCAACCGAGGGCGTTACACATTTCTTACCAACTTATGCAGGGCGCGGTATGCAGGCTGAGCTTGTTGCTCTTGATCAGGCTCTTAACAGTCCACGTCGTCCTGTTGCAGCCGTAGTTGGCGGTGCTAAGGTATCTACTAAAATGGTTTTACTAGAAAATCTTATTCAAAAAGTAGATGTGCTTGTTATTGGTGGCGGCATGGCAAATACATTTTTAGCTGCACAGGGTTATAATGTCGGCAAGTCTTTATGTGAAAATGATTTTTTAGATATGGCACGCCGTATTATGAAGATGGCTGATGAAGTGAATACCCAAATTATATTGCCGCGTGATGTTGTGGTTGCCAAAGAATTTGCAGCATTTGCACCACATCGTATGTGCGGCATTGACGATGTTCAAGATGATGAGATGATTTTAGATGCAGGATTAGAAACAGTTTCACTGCTTAAGCAAACTTTTGCATCAATGAAAACAGTTGTTTGGAACGGCCCTCTAGGAGCTTTTGAGTTATCGCCATTTGATGCAGCAACAGTTGAAGCCGCACGCATTGTTGGGGAGTTAACGCTTACAGGACGGATCACATCCGTTGCAGGTGGAGGCGATACGGTTTCTGCTTTGAATCATGCTGGTGTTGGCGATCAATTTACTTATATTTCAACAGCAGGAGGCGCATTTCTTGAATGGCTTGAAGGCAAAGATTTGCCAGCTTTAAATGCGTTATATGAAAAAAAACATGATTCTTTGCAAATAAGTTAATTTTTTTATTTAAAAGATTGATTTTTCTGTCATTATCGTCATTATATAATGAATCATTTTTGATAAGATTCTATAACGTAATTTTTTAAAAGCAGATTTTTTGTGACTAAATGTACATGTCATATGCCCGACGCTTGGTCGCTTGATTATATCCGTTCTCATTGGCGTAAGCTTGAGGCGGAATCAACGGATCATTCTATCTTTCAAAGTTGGGATTGGATTGAATGTTGGTTGGAAACTGCTAAAAAGTTTGTTAGGCCTGTTTTATTTAAGAATGATTCTAATAAAGTTGTCGGCATTTGTTTTGTCGGTTTTTCTAAAAGTTATGATTATAAATTTTTTGGTTTTCATACAATTTACCCATTTTTAACAGGAAAACTGGCTATTGATGTTATATCTTCTGAATATAATGCGGTTTTATTTTTACCTGAATATAGACATATTGTTCACGAGACGCTCATTGATTTTTTATTAAACAATAAGAAAACCTCTAAATACTCACGGATTTTACTGCAAAGAGTTCCTTGTAAATATCTAGAAAATTATAAAAAAATTGCGGATGAAAATGATTGTTGCTTTGATTTATACAAAACTGAACCTTCTGCAGCAGTTGATCTTCAGCATCTTCGTGACGACAATCTTGAATGTAATCATTATTTTTCAAAATCCTTGCGTTATACAATTCGCAGGAGTACAAAAGAATATGAAAAACAGTTTGGTTCTATACAGTTCGAAAGAGCTGATAATGTAACGCAAGCACAAAATTGGTTTCAGGAACTCGGTAAACTTAACCAGATTAGATTTCAAAGTAAAAATCAAAAATCTGCATGGGACTATCCAAATTTAGTGCAAATGAATAGGGTATTTATAAATCGTCAGTTTTCGTCTGGCAATGTTGAAATTGTCCGCCTACGTGCTGGGACAACAACGATTGGTTATTTATATAATTTCGTTTATCGTGGTGTTGTTTATTTCTACATGAGCGGTATACGTTATGAAAAAAGTAATTTATTTGCACCTGGTCTCATGATACATGAGCATACAATTTATGATCATTTTAACAATAAGAATACAATTTATGACTTTATGGCGGGTGATCAAAGTTATAAATATCGTTTAGGTAAGCATAGTTTAGATATGCACCACTTTACAATTACTAAAAAAGGTTTTATGTTAAAATGTGTGCATCTATTATCGTGCCTTAAGAAAATATTTAAAAAACGAGTTTTATAAAGTGAATATGTCACCATTAATGAAAGTGTATAACCCTTATAAAGTGAATTTTGTTCATGGTGAAGGCGTGTACCTATACGATGATACGGGTAAACGCTATATTGATTGTGTTTCGGGCATTGCTGTCAATGCTTTTGGTCATAACCACCCTGTTATGGTCAAAGCTGTTACTGAGCAATTAAATAAAATATGGCATGTATCAAATTTATATGTAACTGATCCACAGATTAATTTTGCTCAAAATCTTTGTGACCATACTTTTGCTGAATGTGTTTTCATTGGTAATTCCGGAGCAGAAGCGATCGAAGCAGCTTTAAAAACAGCTCGAAGCTATTTTTTTGCTAAAGGACAGCCTCAAAAAACACGAATTATTAGTTTTTCTGGTGCATTTCACGGGCGGACACATCTTTGTATGACTGCTTCTGGTATGACGCATGAAAAGGGTTTGGGACATATCCCTGACGATTTTGACATTGTACCTTTCGGTGACCATGATGCGTTAAAGGCTGCAATTACAGATAAAACTGCTGCAATTTTAATTGAGCCTATTCAGGGTGAATCGGGTATTCGTGTTGTCCCTCATAAATGCCTTGAGGGGCTGCGTTCTTTGTGTGATACGTATGGAATATTGTTGATTTTTGACGAAATACAATGTGGAGCAGGGCGTACAGGAAAATTATTTGCTTATCAGCATACTAATATTACTCCTGATATTATGGCGATTGCCAAAGGAATCGGTGGAGGATTCCCTGTCGGTGCGTGCTTATCAACACAAGAGGCCGCTATTGGTATGGTAGCAGGAACACATGGCTCAACTTATGGCGGCAATCCATTGGCATCCGTTGCAGGGAACACTGCTCTTTGTTTGTTGCTTGAAGAAGGCTTTTTACCGCGTGTTTGTGATATGGGCAGTTACCTTTTACAAGCCTTAAATAATTTAAAAGAAACATTCCCTAATCTCATTACGCAAGTAAAAGGCAAAGGGCTTCTGATTGGTGTTGCTTTGTCAGAGAGTGTGAATATACAGCATTTAATCTCAAATTGTCTCGAGGCGGGGCTATCCATTGCACCAGCAGCCCATAATACCATTCGGTTTTTACCGCCTTTAATTATTACTCAATCTGAAATTGACGAAGCGATTGATATTTTTCAAAATCAGCTTCTAAAAGTTCAAATTAAATCGTAAAATAAAAAATAGAATATTAAAAATAATTATGGTACGTCATTTCGTTGATTTATTCGATCATAGTTCGGATACACTAAAATATATATTAAGCGAAGCGAAAGCACGCAAAGATAACCGACCAATTGGCGGTAAGGTGGTCCCTGACTCAGATGCGCCTTTAAAGGGAAAAATTATTGGGCTTATTTTTACAAAGCCCTCGACCCGTACACGCATCAGCTTTGAAGTGGGGATGCGTCAACTTGGCGGTGATACAATTATGTTGACTGGTGCCGAAATGCAATTAGGGCGTGGTGAAACAATCGCTGATACTGCTCGTGTATTATCTCGCTTTGTTGATGCAATTATGATTAGAACATTTTCCCATGACGATGTATGCGAGCTTGCGGAATATGCAGATATTCCCATTATTAATGGTTTGACCGACTTGACGCATCCGTGTCAAATTATGGCTGATATTATGACATATCAGGAAAAACGGGGTGACATTACAGGAAAAAAAGTTGCATGGATTGGTGACGGCAATAATGTTTGTCATAGTTGGATTGAGGCAGCAATTAAGCTTAATTTCTCGCTGCATATTGCGTGCCCACAACAGTTGCAACCCAATCCTATTTTCATTCAAAAGGCAATTGATGCAGGCGCTGATGTTGTTGTTAATCAAAACTTACATGAAGCTGCTGAAGGTGCACATATTATTACCACAGATACTTGGGTTTCAATGGGAGATGAGGATTTAATGCGTCGTCACAAGTTATTAAAGCCTTTTCAAGTGACAGCAAATATTATGAAACTTGCAGCGCATGATGCTTTATTTATGCATTGTTTGCCTGCACATCGTGAAGAAGAAGTCACTTCAGAGGTATTTGATTCGGCACAATCTGTTGTTTTTGATGAAGCTGAAAATCGCTTACACGCACAAAAAGGAATTTTATCATGGTGTCTGAAATAAATATGCCCGAAAATCCAAATATTAAAATGATCGATGATTTTATATTGCCGTTTCAAATTGATAAAGCTGATATTGTTGGTCGTGTCATTCGTTCTCAAAAATCTATTTCAAGAATTCTAACCCGCCATAATTATGATAAGCCTGTTGCACAGCTTCTGGGCGAGGCTTTGTTGTTAGTAACATTGCTTGGGTCAGGGATGAAGCTTAAACATCGTATTATTTTGCAAATTAAGGGTGATGGGGCATTGCCAATGCTTGTGGCTGATTATTATGCTGATGGTTCTTTAAGAGGATATGTTGAATGTGATGATGCGCTTTATAAAAAATGGACAGGCGGCGATAGTGTTAATCCATTTTTGTTAATTGGTAAAGGGCATTTAGCAATCACAATTGATCATGGTGACAATACAAGGCCTTATCAAGGCATTGTACCGCTTGAAGGAGAATCTTTGGCAAATGCCGTGTTGGCATATATCGAGGGGTCAGATCAAATTTTATCAAGCTTAAAACTTATTATTCAACAAAAAGATTATAATGGTATTAAGCAATGGTATGGCGCTGCTATGTTAATTCAAAAACTTGGTACATCAGGTGAAGCCCTAAAGGGGGATGACAATAATCCTGAGAAGGATGAAAAATGGACGCATATTAAGGCATTATTCCATACTTTATCGGATGATGAGTTACTTGATAATGACTTGCCTGTTGATCGTTTATTGTTTCGCTTGTTCCATGAAGATGGTGTGCGTGTTTTTGATGAAAAAGATATTAAATTTGACTGTAAATGTGATAAAGAACGGCTTGAAGCAGTTTTAAAGCATTCAAAAAAAGAAGATTTAAAAGAAATGGCAGATGAAAACGGGATGCTTGAGGTGGATTGTCAATTTTGTCAAAATAAATATCAATTTTTCTTAAAAGACCTTTGACATGAATTGTAAATGGTGTATAAAGTGTTTGAATTATAGTATAATAAAATAAAATCGGAGTTTGGCTCAGTCTGGTAGAGCGCGCGCTTTGGGAGCGTGAGGCCGGGGGTTCGAATCCCTCAACTCCGACCATTTTCTTTATTAATATATTCTATAAGCTTTAAGGCAGAATCTTTTTCAATAAACTTCTTATCAAGTTTTGTGATTACCTTGAGAACCTTCATCGCTTCATTTTCTTTTTTTATTTTAAATAATGCATAAGCATAATAAAATGCCACTGAAGGATTACCCTGTATTGATGGCTTTATTTTTTCAAATAGTGCGATTGCATTTTTGAAATCCTTATTTTGTGCCTCAAATTTAATAAAGGTCGTTAAATATTGATTATCAAAGGGAGATTGCTTAATAACTTGTTCAATGAGACGTGTGCCAAATACAAAATCTGTATAAAAGCTCACCTTAGCAAGTAAATGTTTGAAGCTTATTGTTTTGATTTTTGTTTTGTAAAAAGGAAATAATAAATGAGCAGAAGTGATGTAATCATTTTTATGAGCCATAACATCCACAAGTTTAAGGGTTAATTGATATTTATTTTCATCAATATTGCTTATATTTTTGAGAATATTATCCGTCGTTTAATCTGTTTTATCAAAATTTAATAGCGTTTCAGCAATATATCCATTTTTGTTTTTATTAAATTGTTGTCCTAAGAGTGCAATAGCATTTTTACGATTTCCTTGAAAGTGGAGTAATTTTGCTTTTAAGATATTATTTTGAGTAGCATTAGTGCCTTGAAACTTATCAACCAAAGCGGTAAGCATATTGATTTCATTGCGATTTTGGTAAAATGCAAATGCGCTTAAATAAATGTCAAAATTATCTTTAAACTTTGTAAGCCCTTTTTGATAGATAATATGTGCTTTTTTAGGAAGATCAATGAATGTTAAATACTCAGCATAAACATAATAATTTTTGGGGTCTTTTTCATTGAAAGAATATTGTAATGGTATAAAGGCCTTGTTCTTTATACTACGTCGCATAATATTTTTTCTTAAAGAAGTAATTAATGTTGGTGTATCTGCATATTATTTTTATATTCATTTAAATATTTCTCAATCTCATTAGCAAATAATTCAGGATCTTTAATTATTACTTTGAATGCTGTCTTATATAATGCCACATTATGTGTATCTTGTTCGATCATTATTTTGATAATATTAATGGCCTGATTATAGTTTTTATTTTGATAAAAGAAATTTGCTAGATGATAACCCATATCACTATTGGAGGGGTTATCTAAAAAAATCATGTATAATTTATTAAGGATATCAATTGTTGATTTCCCAGATAGATAAATATGATAAAGCTCGCTTAATGTTTCTTGGCGATAATCAATAGATTTATCAGTTAACATATCAAATAAAACTGCCACAGCTTTATCTAGATTACCAGAAAAATTTAATATTCTAGCGTAGTATTTTTTAAGCAGCATATCACTTGGATAAATATGCATCAATTGCTTGATATCGTGTTGTGCTTTATCAAAATTGCCAATATGTAGTTGCCCGAGTGCATTGAAAATTTGAGCGTTGATCTCTTCTTTTTTAATATCCGCACACATTTCGGGATTTAATTTTTTAACAGTTGGTAGCTTACATGCTAGATTATAGGCATCATCTGATACATAAGAAAACTGTGGAAATTTTTTCTCTAAGATACGATAATACTTCTCAGAGAGAATATAATTGTTTGCTTTGTAATGAGCATAAGCAAGTGCAATAATACTATATGGATCATAATCATTGATTGATTGAGCGTTTTTGAAAAAATTAATAGCATCATAAGTATTACCAACACGTAGTTTTAAAATACCAAGCAAATTTAATGCCTTTATATTCTCAGGATCATGTTTGATATATTTATTCAGCAAAACTTGAGCATGATTATTATTGTTATTATTAACTTGAATTTCTGCTTCTAGCAAAACACCTTCATAAAAATAGGGATATTGACTACTACGCTTATTATAAATGTTGTAGGCTTCTTTAAATCTTTTTTGTTGATTTAATGCGCTTGCTAAAACAAAAAAGCTCATTGGATGGTTTTGATTTTTATCAAGCAAGATCATGCCATCTTCAAGCGCTTCTTCATTATTATACATTAATAAATTAACGCGTGCACGTCCAGCATAGGCATCAAAATTATTATCAGTGGATAAAATAATTTTATTATAAGCTTCTCGTGCTTTTAAGTATTCTTTATTCAGAATATAATTTTCTGCTTTAATTTTATTAAGCTCAATCGTATTTATATTTTTCCCTTTGATAGTGTCTAAGGTTTCAAAGGATAGTTTATGTTGTTTTAAGGCAGTCAAAACACGCGCTTTGAAAATAAGCATATCTGTATCTTGTGGGAGCAATTCAAGTGCCTCGTTAATAATCGGCAAGGACTTTTTAGGTCTACCAAGTCCATAATATGCGTATGCATGTAAAAAATATTTATAAGCCTTAAGATGGTCAGTGGGTGAATTTTTATCGACTACTTGAAAAATCTCTTGAAATTTTTGTTGTGCAAGTAATGCCTGCCCATAGGCAATTTCATATTTATCTTTTGGTTGATCATTGAAAAGTTTTTTAAAAATGAGCTCGGCATTCAGCGGTTTATTAAGCTGCATATACAAAGTGCCAAGATCATATTGAAAGTCTATGTTATTTTGATATTTTTGTAAAATTACCCGTATATCTTTACGATTTTCAGGTGTTAAATTTTTATAATATTCTTTTAATTGAGATATTTCTGGAAATTTTGAATTGCGTGCATATCCGTAATTAACAATGCTTGTGCAAGTCAAAACTGTTAAAGCAAGAAAAATAATAAATTTTTGTATCATATTAATCATGCTAAAGTAAAAACGATAAAGAAAAATTAACGTCAACAAAGCCTAAAACATTTTACACTTTTTATCTATATTGCTATTACAATAATCTTTAAAAGGGTTGTAGACTGGGCGAAAATACCATTCTAGGACATCATGGTAAGCAGGATAAAACCCTGGGTCAGCGGAAAAACCAACATATACATCGGGTTGTGATTTGTTTCCGGAGAGTTTTAATTTTAAAACATGACTGAGGTCCATTAAACGATTAGTGTGCAATGTTGCATTTTTAAACTTATCTTCTCGTGATGTGTGCACTGTTAAGTAATTCCCATCATAATTAATCCATACATTCAAAGGAATGCCATCATTAAAACGTCCATTAATTAACGGATATCCATAAGGGGGATAGAGTGATTTTAAACTTCCATTAAAAACAGTCCCAACAGCATTAATATCAATATCTTGTGTATTATCTTGTACATTAAATTTAATGGCAACTGATGGATTAATTGACTTAGACCCTCGAATGGCAAAGCCAGCATAACCCATTCCCCCACGCCTCCTACCAAGTGCTTTATCTTTACGTTTATCAGCATGAATAATAAACAGCATGCCCGATCCGTCATAGATACTTTTGCCCGTAACGCGTATTCTAAAAAATGTGCTAAAAGAATAGTCGCGAACTTTATTGCCAACAAATTTATCTTTTAAGAATGCACTTCCTGCAATAAGACCATCAGGATTGGATTTTCGATTAGTGAGGCGTAAAATCTTTTTTTCTTCATTGCCTTCAGAGAAAAGGGTGTCGACTGCAAAATTTGCCTCGCCGTTTAAAGTGAAATATGCATCAACACCATCAAAATCGCTTAGATTAACACCATGAATAATCCCTTTTTTAACTTTGCTGATTGCCATATTAGGCAAAAATATGATTGCCATAAGACCAACTAAGGTCAATAATAATATTATAATTTTACGTGTTATTTGAAGATGCATAATTGAAATTTTATAAAGAAATTGTTATGTTTTATGATATACATTGTAATGATATTATACGTCAACATTATGGCATTATTTTGAGTGTAAAAGTTTTGAGGATTAATTAATGAGAAGACAATATGAGCTTGTCGAAAAAATAAGAAAATATAATCCAGATACCGATGAAGCCCTTATTAACAAAGCGTATGTTTTTGCAATGTATGCGCATCAGCAACAAAAACGTGCCAATGGCGATCCTTATTTTTCACACCCTATCGAAGTTGCTTGTATTCTTACTGAATTATGCATGGATGATACAACCATTATTACGGCCTTATTGCATGACACAATAGAGGATACAACGATTACACGGGGCGATATTGCCCGTGAGTTCGGTGAAACCGTTGCCATGCTTGTTGATGGTGTGACGAAATTAACTAAATTAGAGTTAGAAGAGGTCGGGAAAAATTTTTCGGCTGGCGAAAAACAAGCGGAAAATTTCCGCAAACTGATTATTGCGGTTGCCGATGATATTCGTGTGTTATTGGTCAAGCTTGCCGATCGTCTGCATAATATGCGTACATTGGATGCAATCAAAAAACCTGAAAAACGCCGCCGTATTGCCATCGAAACAAAAGAACTTTATGCACCGCTTGCAGGGCGTATTGGTGTTCAATTTATCCGTGAGGAGCTTGAGGATTTAAGCTTTAGGGTTATTAATGCCGAGGCACGGGATTCAATTATATCTCGACTTGAAACTTTAAATAAGCAAAATCCTAATTTTTTAGCCGATATTCAAAAAAAATTCACCGATGCACTGGAAAAAGCATTTATTGATGTTGTTGTGAGGGGACGCATTAAAAGCCCGTTTTCGATCTATGAGAAAATGAATACCAAGAATTTAGAATTTGAACAGCTTTCCGATGTGATTGGATTTCGTATTTTAACTAATTCAGTTTCCGATTGTTATCACGCATTAGGCATTATTCATCAAAAATTCAATCATATTCCTGGGCGGTTCAAAGATTATATTTCTGTACCAAAGCGTAATGGTTATCAGTCTATTCATACGGCAGTACGGATTAAAGAACAACAAGTTGAGTTACAAATTAGAACCCATGATATTCACGAATATGCCGAAAAAGGGGTTGCTGCCCATTGGAATTACAAAAAAAATTCAGGCGATAATCCTGTAAAATATCAATGGATCAAAGATCTTGTTAATGATACAAAAAGCGATGGTGCCACAGACTTCTTGGAATACACCAAAATGGAAATTTTCCATGACCAAGTATTTTGCTTTACGCCAAAAGGGCGCATTATCCGATTGCCGCGTGGCGCTACGGCCGTTGATTTTGCTTATAGTGTGCATTCTGATATTGGAGATCAATGTGCAGGTGTTAAAATTAATGGTTTGCGCGTGCCTTTGCGGTCAACAATTCAAAATGGCGATACAATTGATATTATCACCTCACCACAAGCAACGCCTTCTCAGGCATGGCAGGAATTTTCGACAACAGGTAAGGCAAAAAATTCAATTAGGCGGTTTTTGAAAACCCAAGATAAAGAACAACATATTCGCCTTGGTGAAACGTTATTAAAAAGCAGTTTGACCGCCATTGATATGCATTTATCTGACGCTACGATTGAGGCATTGCTGTTAAGTAGTAAAGTTCTTGAGCCACGAGAGCTTTATTATAAAATTGGTCATACAGATATTAATCTTTCCGAACTGATTGAGGCAGCATTTCCGCATACAGCCGCTAAGAAAATTGGTTACAACCAAAAATCTATCAAAAATATCCCGATATCAGGCATGATCCCTGGTATTGCTGTTCACATGGGACAATGTTGTTATCCATTACCTGGTGATAATATTGCAGGGATTTTTAAAGATAGTAAAGGCATTCAAGTACATGCTGTCGATTGTGAAATTTTAACAAGCTATGAGGCCTATCCAGAATTATATGTTGATTTAAAATGGGAAACCAAAGCCGATAGCCAAGATCACATTTATTCAGCAAAAATCGCCCTAGAGGTTATTAATAATCCCGGTGTCTTAGGCATGGTTACCTCGCTTATTGGGACGCATAATGGTAATATTAGCAATATAACCGTTATTGATCGTCAATATGACCATGTTTTAATGCATATTGAACTGGATGTGCATAATTTATACCATTTGAAAGATATTTTAAATGCGATTAAAAATGTTGATTATATTAATCACATCGAGCGTGTTCGCAGTCAAGGAAATGAGGAGTAATATGCATTATTATAATGCGTAAAGCGTTTTTTCATGTCCTGTTTTAAGGTCGCTGATTGGTGTTTTAAAATCGCCAGCAAGTTCAAGCACATCACCACCAGTTTTACCAAGAGTGTGCAAGGGAATGTTATGTTCGTGTGCTGATTTTGTTAGCTTGTCCACATAATCGGCATTTACCGCAATGACATAGCGTGACTGATCTTCGCCAAACAACAAAGCAGGCTGATAGGCAAACGCAATATGTGCCCCCATATCGCCAGCCATTGCCATTTCTGCAACCGCAACCAACAAGCCACCCGAAGAAATATCATGGACAGTATCAAGAATATCCTGCTGAATCATTGATTGGATAAACAGACCATTTTTCTTTTCGATCTCAAGGTTAATTTCGGGCGGTAAGCCCTCTTCACTATTGTGAATCTCAAGCATATAATCACTGCACCCCAAATGCCCCTTGGTATCACCGACAACAAATAAAATATCGTTTTCACGCTTAAGCGCAATAGATGCGATATGTGCAATATTTTTAATGAGCCCAATGCCGCCAATCGCAGGGGTTGGCAAAATGCCTTGCCCATCGGTTTCATTATAAAGCGATACATTGCCCGAAACCACTGGATAATCGAGGGCTTTACACGCTTGTGATATGCCTTGGATGCAGCCTGCAAATTGTCCCATAATTTCAGGTTTTTCAGGATTACCAAAATTCATATTATCGGTAATTGCAAGTGGTTCACTGCCGACACTTATTAAATTGCGCCATGTTTCTACCACGGCTTGCATACCGCCTAGGATAGGATCGGCTTCGCAGTAGCGTGGATTCACGTCACAACACATAGCAAGGGCTTTGGTAGAATTACTGTCAAGGCGAACAATGGCGGCATCGCCACCCGGAATTTGAAGCGTATTGCCACGCACCAAATGATCGTAATTTTCCCAAACACGCTTACGAGAACAGCCATTAAACGAGGATAAAAGTTTTTTAAGGGCATTCAAATTCGACATAATGGGCTTAATTGCCATAGAATCTATGGCTTTGCCTTTTTTCACAATTTCATAAGGGCGATTATATTCAGGTGCCATATCGCCTAATTCTTTGATTGGGAGATTGGCTTTAACTTCACCATCTTTTTCAACGATAAAGCGGCAATCATCGGTTGTTTCGCCGATAATTGCAAAGTCTAGTCCCCATTTTTCAAAAATTTTATAAGCAACATCTTCATAGCTAGGACGCAAAACCATAAGCATCCGTTCTTGACTTTCTGAAAGCATGATTTCATAGGCAGTCATGGCCGATTCCCGAACGGGTACAGCGTCAAGTTTTAGTTTAATGCCTAAATTCCCTTTTGCCCCCATTTCAACGGCAGAACAAGTAAGCCCCGCAGCGCCCATATCTTGAATGGCAATAATACTGTCGGTTGCCATAAGCTCGAGGCAGGCTTCAAGTAATAGTTTTTCGGTAAAGGGATCGCCAACTTGAACGGTGGGGCGTTTTTCCTCAATGGTATCGTCAAACTCGGCCGATGCCATTGTTGCCCCATGAATGCCGTCACGTCCTGTTTTTGCCCCTAAATAAACAACGGGATTACCAATGCCTGTTGCACCTGAAGTGAAAATTTTATCTTTTTTAGCGACACCAACCGCCATTGCATTGACCAAATTATTATGATTATAACGCTTATGAAACTCAAGTTCACCGCCAACATTGGGCACACCAAACGCATTGCCATAGGCAGCAATGCCTGCAATGACATTGTTAAATAAATAAGATGTTTTCGGGTGACTTGGATCACCAAAACGAATGGCATTTAAGGCCGCAATGGGACGCGCCCCCATGGTAAAGACATCACGCAAAATACCACCAACACCTGTCGCAGCCCCTTGAAATGGCTCGATGAAAGAAGGATGATTATGGCTTTCCATTTTAAAAACAACAACATCACCATCGTCAATATCAACAACGCCTGCATTTTCTCCTGGGCCATAAACAACACGATTGCCCGTAGTCGGCAAGGTTTTTAGCCAAACTTTGGAAGATTTATAGGAACAATGTTCGTTCCACATTGCCGAAAAAATACCAAGCTCAGTCAGGGTAGGAGAGCGTTCAATAAGGTTAAGAATTTGCTGATACTCATCGGGCTTTAAACCATGTTGCGCAATTAATGCATCGGTGATTGGTGTATTGTTATTGTCGTTAATGGGTGCTGTCATGAATCCTCCATGAATTTTTAGGGCATTGTATGCGTCATTTCATTTTAACACTTTATACAATGAGTATTATTTTTTCACAAGCATCATTCATTAAGAAAATTGGGCACCAACAAAATGAGTTGCAATATTTTAAGCTTCAGATTATAAAATGGCACTCTATGAATTTTAAAGAAACAAAGCAAAAAAACCCCATTGATAGCCTAATCCAGACATTATCGAAAATGCCTGGATTAGGGCAACGCTCGGCAATGCGTACTATTTATCATATGTTGTCGCGCAAGGATGATGTGTTAACGCCGTTTTTAAATCAAATTAATATGATTGCAAGCACCGTTAAAAATTGTCAGCAATGCCATAATTTAGCCTTTGATACTTTATGTATTATTTGCAATGATATGAAGCGTGATTTAAATGCGATCTGTATTGTTGAAAAACCCCAAGATATTCATGCCATTGAGAAAGCTCAATTTTATCGAGGGACATATCATGTTATTGGTGGCTTGTTATCGGCATTTAACGGGATTACGCCGCAGGATTTAAAAATTGAAACATTAATCAAACGAATGCAAGATCAGCAGGTTTCGGAAATTATTTTTGCTCTGCCTGCCACCCAAGATGGTCGCACAACTTTACATTATATTTCTGATAAATTAGCTGATTTCGATATTAAAATTACCATGCCTGCACAGGGAATGCCGCTTGGCAGTGATCTTGACTTTATCGATCAAGGCACAATGGCGACCGCCTTTCGTGCTCGCATTGATATTACCTGATAATGGGACAACCGCCTTTGGTGCTCGCATTGATATTACCTGATAATGGGGCAACCGCCTTTGGTGCTCGCATTGATAT
>JBLHTX010000026.1:0-17347 GCA_047627635.1 Alphaproteobacteria bacterium
TTTAAATTATTATCTATATTGCACAAAGCTTATGTAAGTATGTTTTGTGCTTTTTTATGTCATTATTAGGGTAGGGCATCTAATTTAATGATTGTTAATGCCCCATGATATTTTGCGTGATATTTTGCGTGATATTTTGCGTGATATTTTATGTGATATTGCTTGATTAAAGCTATGATTTGATTATTTTTTGGTATTAATGACCGTAATTACACCATCATCAACAAATTCAAATTCTTGCACATCTTCAAAGTCATATACCAAGACATTATTGTCCTTATTTTTTGGGTTTTCTAGAACGACATCATCAATTTCTATAAACCCACCATCTTGTTCCATAAATATTTTTCCTTGTGCTAAGTCGCTAAGTTGCTTTGTATTGGTATGGTTTTGTGAGGTATTAATATCAGCTTTGTTATCATGCGAAACGAGTGCATCATCATTGATGAACTCAAATTTCTTGGATATTTTTTTTTGTATAATATCTTCTAAATGTATTTCACTGCCGAGCAATAATTGGTTTTCAAGCGTATTTTTTGAGGCTACCTTGTGATCTGAATCACAAGCGGGGTCCTTTTGTACTTCATTGTCATAATCAAAATAAATCTGAACACTATTTTCTTCTAATTGATGATAGCTGACAGGAAATTTTTTTGATAATAAATCAAAATTATACTGTTCTTTTTTAAGTAATACAGGAATATTACTCCCAATTTCTATGTGGCATTTAAAACCACGTTTTCTTTTGCTGTCTTTTAAATTATGCTTTAAGCGAATAATATAAGCAACAATTTCAATAAATTGCATCACAGAAACATTGTTTGTATTATGTGTCTGAGGTGTTTCATTGATCTGTATTTTTAAGATACTTTTAGGTAAAATACCACGAGATACATTGATACAGTAAGCAAGGATTTGCTTTTCCCATTTAGATGTCATATAAGACCAACTATGATTGATTATAATAATACAACGACTATGTGCTATAATTAACAAAAAGCAAAGCAATGCAAACATTAACTTTAATATTAAATGATTAAATGAAACCTATGGTTGAAAAAGATGTAATAATAGGCATATCTGGTGCTTCGGGGTCAATATTTGGGGTTAAGCTTTTAAAAATGCTTAAATCAATCCCAACGATTCGCACGCATTTGGTTATGTCTAAACCCGCTGAAATCACATTAAAAGCTGAAAATGACTTATCAGGCATTGACATTCAATCTCTTGCCGATGTGTATCATAATAATAAAAATATTGGTGCGTGTATCGCATCAGGATCATATAATGTAAAGGCAATGATTATTGCACCTTGCTCGATTAAGACAATGTCAGAAATTGCCGGTGGCGTGACAACATCACTCCTTAGTCGCAGTGCAGACGTCTGCTTGAAAGAGCGTAAACCCTTAATTTTGGGGGTGCGTGAGATGCCATTTCATAGTGGCCATTTACGCAATATGGCGCTTTTGTCGGATTTAGGGGCTTTTATCGCGCCTCCTGTACCTGCTTTTTATACAAATCCAAAAACAATTGATGAGATGGTTACACAAATTTGTTGCAGGTGGTTATCATTTGCATCAATAGAATTACCAGAGAAAATAACTTGGTCAGGTTTATAAACAGTATTACAAAAGGATTATCAAAATTATGCGTGCTGAAATTAAAAATCTAAAAGAAACCATAGAGCAGACATTAAGTCTTCTCGGGAGGCGTCTTTGACAAAGATGATGCTTTTAATAAATTAGAAGAATATAATCATCTTGTTGAAGATCCCACGCTTTGGGATGATTCGGATAATGCACGTAAAATTATGCGTGAGCGTGGCAGGCTCGATAATGCAGTCACTGCTTATCAAAAATTTACTGCTGATCTTAATGATAATTTAGAGCTTGCAGAACTTGCCGAGCTTGATAATGACACTGAAACTGAAGATAGTATTATTGCTTCCCTCGAAAAGCTAGCTGAAACATTGTCTGAAATTGAAATGCAAACTCTGTTATCTGGTGAAATGGATGGCAATGATAGCTACCTTGAAATTCATTCAGGTTCGGGTGGTACCGAAAGCCAAGATTGGGCACAAATTTTGGTGCGTATGTATATGCGTTGGGGCGAGAGAAACGGCTATAAAGTTGAACTTATTGAGGAAACTGTGGGCGATGTTGCAGGTTTAAAGTCTGCGACTATGATATTCAAGGGTGATTATGCTTATGGTAAATTAAAGACTGAAAGCGGTGTGCATCGTCTCGTCCGAATTTCGCCATTCGATTCTAATGCGCGCCGTCATACAAGTTTTTCAAGCGCTTGGGTTTATCCTGTTATTGATGATAATATTGAAATTGATATTAATCCTGCCGATTTACGCATCGATGTTTATCGTGCTTCTGGTGCTGGGGGGCAGCATGTGAATACAACTGATTCTGCTGTGCGGATTACACATGCTCCAAGTGGTATTGTGGTGCAATGTCAAAATGATCGGTCACAACATAAAAACAAAGCCACTGCTTTGGGAATGTTAAAGTCACGCCTTTACGAAGCTGAAATTAAAAAACGTGAAGAAGCCGCCGATGCAGCAAATAGTAGCAAAAAAGATATTGGCTGGGGGCATCAAATTCGTTCCTATGTCTTGCAACCTTACCGTATGGTAAAAGATTTACGCACAGGCGTATCAACATCAGCCACCGATAATGTATTAGATGGTGATTTAAATCCATTTATTGCTGCATCATTGGCACAGCGTATTGAGGGCAGCGGCGCTGGTGAAATTGAAGATATTGAATAGGGTCTTGTAAAAATGTTTGATTGGCTTGCCTATATCAATCTTGATGGGGGTATCACACTTTTTACGCCGTATATTCTTGGATTATCCATTTTTATCGGTATGATTTCAGGATTGTTGGGGATTGGTGGCGGTTTTATTCTTGTGCCATTTATGGTTCTTTTGGGTATTCCGATGCCGATTGCTGTGGGTACGGCTTATATTCAGACAGCAGTTTCAAGTTTAAATGCCGTGGTTAATTATCATCGGCGGCATTTGATTGATTATAAAATGGCAACATTTTTGACCAGTGGCGGGATTGTTGGGGCAGCCATTGGTGTCTGTATTTTTAAGTTAATTGCTACATATTATGAGATTGATTATATTAATAAAATTATTTTTATTATTTTACTCTGTTTTATCATTTTACTTTTAATGAAAAAACCGCCTGAAACTTCTCATAATATGCCTGTGAAATCGAATGCCCTTATTGGTTATTTCGTGGGGATTGGCGGTATTATTGGGATGTTATCTGGTTTATTGGCCATTGGTGGCGGCATTTTAATTGTGCCATTTTTGACATATTTTATTAAGATTGATATTTTGAAAGCAAAAGCAATTTCTCAGTTTAATATTTTATGTGTGGCTATTGTCAGCTTAATAATGCACGGCTTTATAAATGATAATATTAATGTGACGCTTGGGGTTGTGCTTACGATTGGGGCAACCATTGGGACATTTATTGGTCTTAGATGCGATCATATAATCCCCAAAGCAACAAGCCGTTACATTTTTATGATAATTATGATTGCCACAATATGTATGCTGATTTATAATCTGGTTAATTATGCATCACATTAAGCAAGGCAATTAAATATGTCCTTTAAGAAAAATACTATCTATATATTAACGGCTGTTATTGGTCTTGGTATTGGCGTTTTTTTAGTTAATGACTTTAAGCCATTAATTAAATCAGACAATTATAATAAAAATTTTATCACTAATTTTAACCATAGCAAAACAAACTTTGGTGGCGATTTTACATTAATGAAGCATGATGGGTCCGAGTTTACTTTTTCATCGCTCAACGGCAAGCCAAGTTTGCTTTATTTTGGGTTTACCAATTGTCCTGATTTTTGCCCAACATCGTTACAAATTATGGATGCAGTTGCCAATAAAGTAGATGTTAATCGTTTATTTGTTTCGGTTGATCCTGAACGAGATACCAAAACTGTTTTAAATAATTATGTCACACTTTATAAAGAAGGCTTAATTGGCTTAACGGGATCCCTTATGCAGACCGATGAAGTTGCCAAAAAATGGTATATTTATTATAGCTTTAACAAAAAAAGCAAAGAAGATAAAAATTATATTGTTGACCACACAACTTATTTATATTTGACCGATAAAAATGGTCATCCTTTTGCACTTATTCGACCAGAAGCAACGCCCGATGAAATTGTAGAATTTATTGAAAAAAATCTTTAATTAGCAATTGCTACGACTGCGATGCATTAAAATACCATCAAGAATAACACATGCTGCCATAGCCTGCACCACGGGAACACCCCGAATAGCAACACATGGATCGTGCCGCCCTTTGGTGATAATATTCGTGTTTTCGTGGTTCGTAGTAATTGTATGACGGGTTACAAGAATAGAAGAGGTTGGTTTAATGGCAACGCGCATTGTTAAATCTTGCCCTGTCGAGATACCGCCCAATACACCCCCTGCATGGTTAGATGAAAAGGTAACATTCCCATCAGCATCGGCAAAAATTTCATCAGCATTTTCCTCGCCAGTCAAAGCAGCACTTGCAAACCCATCGCCGATTTCAAAACCTTTTACAGCGTTAATTGTCATCATGGCTGCGGCAAGTTCGGAATCTATTTTTTTATAAATTGGTTCCCCGATACCAACAGGCATATTTTGGACAATGCACCCAATAATGCCACCAATAGAAGAGCCTTTTTTACGAATATTATCCATGATATGTGACCAAACCGCAATTTTTTCAGCATCAGGGCTAAAGAATGGATTATCGTTGATAATATTCTGATCAAAATTTTCAATACGATTATCGCCTAAGCTATCCATATAGGCAATGACTGATAAATTCGGATGTAATTTTTCAAGGACTTTTTGAGCAACGGCACCTGCTGCAACACGAGCAGCAGTCTCACGTGCGGAGGAGCGACCACCACCACGATAATCACGAATGCCATATTTTTTATCATAAGTATAATCAGCATGACCTGGGCGATATTTATTGGAAATTTCAGAATAATCTTTTGATCTTTGATCTTGATTTTGAATCAACAAGGAAATAGGCGTTCCCGTTGTTTTCCCTTCAAAGACACCAGAGAGAATCTGAACCTGATCGCCCTCTTGACGCTGAGTGACATATTTACCAGTTCCTGGTTTGCGGCGATCCATGAAAGGTTGAATATCTGTATAAGCGTCAAGCGTTATGCCAGAGGGACACCCATCAATGACACATCCCAAAGCAATACCGTGGCTTTCGCCCCATGTCGTTACCTTGAATAAATTACCAAAACTATTATACATAAATTTAGGGCCCTAGGCAGTAAGCTGTTAATCGTGAACAAGACCAATGTCAGGTGCATCTTCGGCTTTCATACCAACAATATGATAGCCATTATCAACATGATGAATTTCGCCAGTAACACCAGAAGAAAGGTCAGATAGAAGGTAAAAGCCAGACTTACCAACTTCATTGGTTGTCACTGTACGCCTCATTGGGGAATTATACTCATTCCATTTAAGGATATACCGAAAATCGCCAATGCCAGACGCAGCCAAAGTTTTAATGGGCCCTGCTGAAATTGCATTGACACGAATATTCTTTTTACCTAAATCAGCGGCTAGGTAACGCACAGAAGCCTCAAGTGCTGCTTTTGCAACGCCCATCACATTATAATGCGGCATTACTTTTTCTGCACCATAATAAGAAAGCGTTAACATTGAGCCACCATCTGTCATAAGATCGGAGGCATAGCGTGCAATTTCGGTAAATGAATAACAGCTAATATGCATTGATGTTAAGAAATTATTGAGTGATGTGTCAACATATCTGCCACGTAATTCGTCTTTGTTGGCAAATGCAATAGCATGTACGATAAAATCGAGTTTGCCCCATTTTTCTTCAAGTGTTTTAAAGACGTTTTTAATGGATTCGCTGTCAGTAACGTCACAAGGTAAAACAATAGATGACCCGACTGATGCCGCCAATGGTCCAACACGTTTTAATAATGCATCGCCTTGATAGGTAAAAGCAAGTTCTGCCCCTGCATCGGCACAGTTTTTTGCAATTCCCCAAGCAATCGATTTATCGTTTGCAACGCCCATGATAAGGCCACGTTTTCCATTCATCATTTTAGGCATCATGTTTGAAGTCATATTGTAGTATCCTGAAATTACCAATAAATATTGTCTTGTTTTATTGCTTGTCTAACAAATTATCAAGTCATTATAGCATTATGACCTGATTTTATTTGTAACAATTTGTAACAATATATGTTTGCAAAGATATTTTACCAAGTTTCTGTATGATTTGATTTGCTTTCACTAACCATAGTGTTAACTTTTGGGGTATCATTAGATTTATCTGGTTTACCATAATATTCATCACGGTTTAAATTACCTTCACTGGCATCAAGGGCAAGTGCCAAAGCGCAATCGCCTGTGATGTTTGTCATTGTACGGATCATATCAAGAATTCGGTCAATCGCAATAATCAAAACAATCCCATCAGAAGGAATGCCGACTGCGGCTAAAACCATCGGCATAAAAATAAAAGATCCACCAGGAAGACCAGCAGCACCAATAGAACCAAAAGTACATGTAAAGGCTAGGATAAGATATTGCGACATTGATAAATCGATGCCGTAAGCTTGTGCAAATAAAACACCACATAGCCCCAGATAAATCGCTGTACCATCCATGTTAATGGTTGCCCCAAGTGGTAAAATAAAGCGTGCCCCTTTTTGTGAGGCACCCATTGTATCTTCCATCACATCCATTGCATAGGGTAGGGTAGCCTTAGATGATGATGTTGAGAAGCCCATAACCATAACGGACCATATTTTTTTAAAAAATGGAATTGGGTTAAGGCGACCAATAACCATAATCATAAGAGCAAGCACAAGAAATTGAAAAATAATAGATGTTGAAAATGCAGCGAGTAAAACACCATATTTTGATAATGTATTAAAGCTATCAGAGGAAGAAAATAAGCTTGCCATTGATCCCATAACAGCAAGAGGTGCAATCCAAATAACCCAGCCAATGCCTTTGAAGATTACTTTTGCCGCTGCAATCATTACGGCCATTAATTTTTCAATCGCACCAACAACAAATGTATATTCCTTAAGGTTGGTATTTTTTTTATTAATTTCTCGTTCGCTAATTGCCTTTTTATCTTGGGTGTCTTTTAGTTTTTTTTCATAAAATTCTTTGGCACTTAATGTAGCAATAGAAAGCAAGATGGTCATAACGACAAGGGAAAGCAACGGAGATGACAGAATTTTATCAATAAAAGATGTGTCAGCAATCGGTGTTGCAGGCGGAACGTCAAAACCATCCCCAGGGCGAAAATAAAGACCAGATGTAATACCAATAATCACTGCGAATAATGCTGTACACATATAAATGCCCCCAGCCTTTAACCCTAACCGTCGTAATTGCTCTAGGGATCCAATTGATAAAATACCACTACCAACAGCAAGAAAAATAAGAAAGGGTGTTAAGTTTTTAATAAACCACATGAAAATTTTAGGTAAGACTTCGAGCGATTTTGCGGATTCTCCGAAGACTAAGCCAATGATAATCCCCAAGACAATAGAAACAACAATCGCAATCGGCATTAAGAATTTTTGGATTGATTGGGATAATCCGCTTTTTTTATGGTCTACAGGTTGGCTATTCATAAAATATCTCTTTGTATTTTGATAATTTCTTTAAAATATGGTTTCAATATTTGGCAAAAGTTTTTTATAAACGCACCTGTGCCTTCTTACCATTATATATAGAAAATCATGCTTTGTGTCAATCACCACCGAACTTCAAGGCATGATAGGATATTGTTTTTATGTATTTAGATTGAATTTATATGTAAGATGTTCGCTGATTTCGTGCATATAATAAGCAATCATTTCAAATATTTTTGCAATTGCGAGGCATTTTTCAATTTTTGAAATCATTTTAGGATCCTCAATAAGGGCAATAATCATTTCACGGAAAAAACTTTTATATACATTACGAATATGCAATTCTTTTTCAATAATATCAGCAATTAAATCGCTTCGATCGGCAGTATATGCAATGACGATATTATAGGTTTGTGACATTAAGGCATCGTGGATATTTAAAAACACGGTTTTTGCACCCGAAACATCATTAAGCTGTAATTGATCGCTTTGGATCGCAACATCATTAAGCAAAATAGAAATACGTTCAAGGGCTGTTGCGATACGCCATGAAATAAGAATAAGTTTTGCATCATTTCCTTTTGGTTTATAGATCACAAAAGCTTCAAGCGTTTTTTGAATAGTCTCGGCAGTAAGTTTGCGGACATTTTTTGTGTAATGCCCCGCTGTTGCGATTTGCTGAGGGTTGTTTTCAATAATGCCTTCGGTGATGCCAATAATTTGCTCTTCGATATACCCAACAGACCCTGCAACTGTTGCTGCAAGCTGTATAAGGGCTTGATTGAGATTTTTTGGCTTTGTTTGTGACATTATTCATATTATAATGCCATGATGGTTAAATAATGATTATTTTTAATTGTTAGTGCCTGTAGCTTTAGCATTTAATTTACTGATTAACATAATCACAAGGGCTGAACCGATAAATCCAGGGATAAGCGAATATATATCAGAGCCAAAGAGTGATTCCCAACCCAAAGAAATCATTGCACCACTGATAATACCAGCAATTGCACCATTTGCCGTAATGTCATTACGATAAAGCGATAAAATAACCAATGGACCAAACGCAGATCCAAAGCCTGACCATGCCTCGCCCACAATCGATAAAATTGAGTTTTTCGGTGATAAAGCAAGAATTGTTGCGGCAATAGCGGTTAAAATTAAAAAGACACGCCCCCACTGAATTGCTGCATTGCCCTCAAGCTTAACTTTAAACAAAGGCAGTAAATCGCCAACCACCGCACTAGAGCATAATAAAAGCTGGCTAGATAATGTACTCATGACAGCAGAAAGCACAGCAGCAATTAAAATGCCTGCAATCCATGGATTAAATAATAAACGCCCAAGCTCAAGGAAAATATTTTCATCAACTTCAATTGCATTACCACTGGATTGTAAATATAACGCCCCAAAATAACCAACCATTAATGCACCAAGCAAACAAATACCCATCCAAATAAGACCAACTAAACGTGCTTTTCGTATTGTCTCACCAGAATCAGCTGCTGCCATAAAGCGCACCAGAATATGGGGTTGTCCAAAATATCCAAGCCCCCATGCAAGGGCTGATACCATGGAGAATAAACTAAAATCTTTGAAAAATGAAAGATATTCCGAGCTGTTACTGCTGATTTGTTGCACGGCCTGATCATAGTCAACGATATTAAAATAAGCCACACAAGGCACAAGAATTAAGGCAAGGAAAATAAGTACGGCTTGAAACGTATCGGTCCAGCTGACGGCAAAAAATCCACCAATTAAAATATAAAATACCGTGATGACTGATCCGAGTATCGCAGCGTAAGTATAATCCATTTGAAATGTAAGCTCCAAAAGACGCGCAGCAGCAACAATACCAGCAGCACAATAAAGCGTGAAGAATACCAGAATGACAATAGATGAAAAGCCACGCAGCAAAGAGGCTTTTTGTGGAAAACGATTAGCAAAATATTCTGGAATTGTTTGTGCATTGCCAAGTGCTTCAGTTCTCGTCCGAATTTTACCCGCAATGAATGTCCAATTTAAATACGAGCCAAGAAACAAACCAACTGCAATCCAGCTTTGTGATAAACCATGCGTTAAAATTGCCCCTGGTAATCCCATTAGGAGCCAACCCGACATATCGGATGCACCTGCTGATAATGCCGTGACAAGCATACCCATTTTACGACCACCCAAAATATAATCCGACAGGTCACTGGTTGTAAAATAGCCAACAATACCAATCCCAAAAAGAATAAAAATATAGACGCATAGTGTAATTGTATAAGGTAAAATTTCTGGTGACAGCATCTATATGCTCCATTTTGGATTTTTTATGACACTAAACAGCATGAAAATATTTGTAAAGGATAAAAAACATACAATAAAAACACACGATAAAATTGGGCTGTGAAATGAATAACTGTGAAATGAATATCCTGCATATTGTTTTATGCACAAGGAATTTATATCATAATAAAATTATACAATTGATCGACATTTCTGTCAAGGGATCGACATAGGCATTGATATTGTTCATATAATGTAATGAAACGGTTAAGGAATACACCATTTTCCATCAAATTGTGAATCTGTTATGGTCTCATTTTTAGTAAAAACTATGCGACGATTGCCATGTTTATGCAGATAAAGATAATCAATCTGATGAATATGCACTCTGATAACAGCAAAATTATCATAGCCAATATGTGTATCTTCTTTGGTTTGAGTATTATTTATAAACTCAGGATCAAAGCCAGCACTTGGTTCAGTTGTCAAGCCAGATGGTGCAAGGGATGACAAATAACACCGCCTTGATAGGATTTGTGTTTTATCCCATGCTTGTTGCGTTATGGCATCTTGATAATGGACTTCGGCAGTGCCGTTTATGGATAATTGTATTTTTGAAGTCGAATCATAACAATGAAAAGCAACTTGACTATGCTGTGTTAATGCTTGTATTTTAGGGGAACGATAATCACTATGGCACTGAATGAATGATAAATCAGGATCAGATTTACGAATAACAACAGTACGACACACCGGCGCACTATCCTTGATATAGCATAAATTCATTGTCCTAAAAGGACTATGACGATTAGATACGCCTTGTAATATAAGTAATTTTAAATGGTCAAGGCTTTGCGGTATAGAGTTATAAAATTCAGGATATGACATAAATAAGTACACTTAAAATAAAGGATATTTAAAAAATAAATTGATAAATTATGAATTATAAATTACTAATTATCAAAATATTTTTAGCCTATTATAAATGATATGTCTATTATTTGATTCGTAAAAATGTTTTTCTATGTTTATTAAGTGATTTTGGTTGAGTGATTTTGGAGATAATATATGAAAGCTGTGCTTAAAAATGTCTTAGCATTTTTTGTTAGGATAAAGCCAATTGTGCTGCGTATTTTATCATTTATTTATGGATTGATTACTTTTAGTGTGCTTTCTGTGGCTTTGGTAATTATTAGTGTTTATTGGTATTATTCACGCGATTTGCCAAGCTATCAACAATTAGAAGAATATAAACCGCCTGTCATTAGTCGTGTCTATGCAAGTAACGGCGCATTAATTGGGCAGTTTGCCAAAGAACGCCGTCTTTTTTATCCTATTGAAAATATCCCTAAGAAAGTATCACAAGCTTTTATTGCTGCCGAGGATAAGCATTTTTATGAACATCCCGGTGTTGATTTTCGGGGGATTGGTCGTGCAATTTTTACCAATGTCACGAATCTAGGTTCTGGTAGACGGCTTCAAGGGGCATCAACGATTACTCAGCAAGTTATGAAAAACTTTTTGTTTCAAGATGAGCGTCCTCATGTACGAAAAATTAAAGAAGCAATTTTGGCGACACGTTTTGAAGCAACTTTTAATAAAGATCAAATTTTAGAGCTTTATTTAAATGAGATTTTTCTGGGTGCAGGTACTTATGGTGTGGCTTCAGCCGCACAAACATATTTTGATAAAAAACTTTCTGATCTTGAAACACATGAAATTGCTTATTTGGCAGCACTCCCCAAAGGGCCAAATAATTATCACCCAATTAAACGCAAGAAAAAAGCAATTTTAAGGCGTAATTATGTCTTAACACGCATGTATGAAGACGATTATATTTCAAAGTCAGAAATGATGCTTGCAAAAAAGAAGCCGCTTGAAACTGTGCTTGGTGAAAGTGAAAAAACGTTTGATGTTGCTTATTTTGTTGAAGAAATTAGACGTAATTTATTAAAGCGTTACGGTGAAGATGCACTTTATAATTCGGGGCTTATGGTGACATCGACCATTAATCCTGAAATTCAGAAATTAGCTGAAAAAGCATTGCGTAAATCCTTAATGACCTATGACAAAAAGCAAGGCTGGCGTGGGCCACTTGCTAATATTACCGTTGATTTAGAAGATCCTATTAAAAGCCTTAAAAAATTCTCAGTCCCCAGTGATCTTTATGATTGGGATATTGCTGTTGTCACAAGCCTTAATGAAAAAGACGCGGATATTTTCATTAAAGATTTAAAGGAATCTAAAAAAATCACGCTTGATTCTGTAAAGTGGGCACGCAGTAAAAAACACTCAACTGTTAAAAACATAGCCGATGTCTTATCAATTGGCGATGTGATTTATGTTGAAAAAAATAACGATAATACACAATTTAACCTTCGACAAATACCGCTTGTCAATGGCGCGATTATGGTTATGGATCCCCATACTGGTCGCATTCTTGCGCAACAAGGGGGGTTCAGCTTCTCGGTTAGTCAGTTTAATCGGGCTACACAAGCACAAAGACAACCAGGGTCATCCTTTAAGCCTTTTGTTTATGCCGCAGCCCTCGAGCAAGGATTTAGTCCTAATACGCTTGTTAATGATGGCCCATTTTACTATGTTGATGGCTTGGGCCGTCCGTGGCAACCAGAAAATTATGATAAAAGGTTTCTTGGAAAAGTGCCGCTTCGTGTAGGGCTTGAACGCTCTCGTAATCTTATGACAATTCGCTTAGCACAAGATATTGGCATGAATAATGTGATTGATTTTGCTAATCGTCTTGGCGTTGGTCGGGGCATGAAGCCTTTTTTACCAATGGCACTTGGTGCAGGAGAGGTCACACTTGAAGAGATGGTAACGGCCTATGCAACTTTTGCCAATGGTGGCTATAAGGTTCAACCTGTTTATTTTGATCGGGTACAAAATCGTGAGGGTGAAACAATTTTAACTGCAGATATTACAAACTGCATTAAATGTGTTGATCCCAAAGATGAGGAAATTATTTCCCCTTCGCTGCGTATTATTGATCCAATTTCTAATTATCAAATGGTGTCTATGTTGCGCGGCGTTGTGGAGCGTGGTACAGGACGCACTTTAAAAACGCTTGGTGCACCAATTGGCGGCAAGACAGGGACAACGAATGATTCAAAAGATGTTTGGTTTATGGGCTTTACTTCCGACTTGGTTTTTGGCACTTATATTGGTTATGACAACCCCAAGCCAATGGGAAGAAAAGCAACTGGCGGTGGTACAGCCGCACCCCTTATTAAGGATTTCCTGAAGGGTGCTTTGAAAATCACGAATGCCATAGAGTTTGAGCCGCCTAAAAATGCAATCTTAAAGCGGGTTAATCGGAGTAATGGCTCACTTTCTGAAGATAAAAATATGCCCAATAATATTAAGGCTTATAATAAAAGCGATAAGGATAATACTGTATTGGAGGCATTTAAACCAACGCAACAACCAAAGAAAAATTGGCATAATAAAAAAACCTTCAAGACAAGCAATGAAAAAGATTATTACAAAAAAGAACATATCAACGAAGTCGAAGACATGATTAATCTAGGGACTGGTGGTCTTTACTAGGGGTGTTAAAACTTAAAAGACAATTTTAAAGACGGCACCATCTTGTTTATCAGTACGATTATAAGCGATAATGTTTCCATTATGACTCTCAACAATCCGTTTAACAATCGCCAATCCAAGCCCTGAATGATTGCCAAATGATTTATGGTCTGGGCGGTCAGAGTAAAAGCGGTTAAATATTTTATCCAAAGAATCCTCAGGAATTCCTGTCCCGGTATCGGTAATTTTAATAATAATTTTTTGATCTATCTTCTCAAGGAAGACATCAATATTGTCGCCTTCAGAGGTAAATGAAAGTGCATTTTCAATGATATTACTAAAGACACTCCCTAGGCGTTCGGCAATAGCGGAAAATAATACAGTATGATGCGCGCAGTGAAAAACAACATTAATGTCATTCGCTAGGGCACTTCCTTGATAATGCATCACAAGATCATTCAGCATTGAGACCAAATTGATAGTCTTGTAATGTTCACGATACATTTCAGCATCAATACGCGATAAATTTGAAATATCCCCAATCAACCGATCAATCCGCTTAATATCATGCTTAGCAACTTTTAATAATTGTATTTTTTTGTCAGGGTTGTCAATATATTGAATAATATCAAGGGCACTATTAAGAGAGGTCAAGGGGTTTTTCAATTCATGGGCAACATCGGCAGCAAAGCATTCAATGTCACTGAAATGGGCTTTTAAGGTTTTCATTAAACGATCAAAGGCTTTTGAGAGTGAACCAATTTCATCGTTTCGACGATTTAATTTTCTAACATTCACTGCCTGTAACTTATTCGGGCGAAAATTAGATTGCTCCGCAAGATGAACATTACGTGTGAGTTCACCAAGTGGCTTGGCAATGCCGCGCGCCAAAAGATATGAGATTGTAATCGATAAAATGGCTGCAATAATAAATAATTGTACTAACATTTGGCGTTCTTTTTTTACAGCACGCATGATCGCTTCGTTCGATGTTGATATTTTTAATACGCCTAAAACTTTTCCTAATCGCCTAACAGGAACGGCAACCGATAAAATTGTTTGTTGATAAGAATTAATCCTAAGGACAGCGGCAGGATTTCCCATAACAGCAGCATTAAATTCAATAAAATCAGCCCCAAAAGCCCCTTCATTATCTTCGAATAAAATATGATCGGTAACATTACTTTGATACAGCAATCGAAATATTCGCTCATAAAGAATTTGATAGCGTGATTTACTTTTGCCTTGCTTATCAATATCAGCAAGCGGCATACTTGTAATTTTACCTGGAAGATGCTGTCTGCTATCTTCAATAATATTGCCTCTTGCATCAAATAACAAAGCATCGGAGTGTCCGCCTAAAATAGGTCGCCGTAAATAAAACCCTTGCTTGATGTTTTTTTCAGCACGCACCAAGCGTCCTTTCTTTATATTATAACGGCCCGAGGAACGTTCAGTTAAAATAGCCGATATTGTCTTTGCTTGCTGAAATAGGGCTTGAATTTGTAAATCAATTAATGTGGTTCGTTCAGAATTGATAATCAATAAAGCAATGAAAATAAACGGCAACCCTAGGAGATTGGAAATAATAATTTTTTGCTTTATGCCTGTAAACATAATTTTATCATAAGGATAATAGATTAAAAGGTAAAGAGTAATTGACGATTAGAGATGCTTTTTATAAGGTAAGATAAAATATATTCATAAAAAGAGCGTTCTCTATGATGCAAAATCTGTCCCTTTATAATTCCCTCAGTCGATCTAAGGAAACTTTTACGCCGATTGATGAAAAAAATATCCGTATGTATGTCTGTGGGCCCACTGTTTATGATCGGGCACATATTGGCAATGCACGCCCTGTTGTTGTGTTTGACTTGCTGTATCGTTTGCTTGGTAAAGCTTACGGGACAAATCATGTAACTTATGCGCGTAATATCACCGATGTTGATGATAAAATTATGGCGCGTGCAGATGCAGAAAAAACAACAGCTTTGGCATTAACGCAAAAAATGACGGAGTATTTCCATCAAGATATGGATGCTTTGGGTGCTTTACGACCAGATCACGAGCCACGGGCAACGGCTTATATTGGGGAAATGATTGCCTTGATTGAAAAATTAATTGCCCAAGGCCATGCCTACGAAAAAGATGCCCATGTTTTGTTTCACACACCCTCAATGAAAAATTATGGCGCTTTGTCTAATCGTACCCTTGACGATATGATTGCAGGTGCCCGCGTCGAAGTTGCGCCCTATAAAAAAGATGCCACTGACTTTGTGCTTTGGAAACCATCCGATCTGCATCAGCTTGGTTGGGATTCCCCGTGGGGATATGGCCGCCCGGGGTGGCACGTTGAATGTTCTGCAATGTCAGGTAGTTTATTTGGCGAAACTTTCGACATTCATGGCGGCGGAATTGATTTAATTTTTCCGCACCATGAAAATGAAATTGCCCAAAGTTGCTGCGCCAATAAAAAGCCTTATGTGAACTATTGGCTTCATAATGGATTTTTACAAATTAATGGCACAAAAATGTCAAAGTCACTTGGTAATTTTTTCACGGTTAATCAGCTTTTAAACGATCATAATATTGCGGGCGAGGTTATTCGCTTTGTGCTTTTACGCACGCATTATCGTCAACCCCTTGACTGGACACAAGCTATTGTCGATGAAGCGCAAATCATTTTAAATAAATGGTTTCGTAAAGTTGAAAATATTACTGTTACAAATCCCGTACTCCCCAAGGAAGTTGCCCAAGCATTATGTGACGATTTAAACATGCCTGCCGCAATTACCCTTATGCATACCTTGCCGCCCGAGGAACTGGCGCACTGTTTAGCATTTTTAGGCTTTAAGCAATCCGCCAAACAATCAATACTCAGTGAAGTAGATATTGCAAAATTAATAACAGAACGTACAGAGGCTAAAAAATCCAAAAATTTTGCACGTGCTGACGAGATTAGAAATATTTTACAAAGCCATAATATTACGCTTGAAGATACGCCCCAAGGCGTGACGTGGCGATATACTTGATTTTTCTAAATAGATCCCATTGTTATAATTGCTTTCATATTTGGCATGCTCTTTGCACCTTTATTTTTATAGTGAATAAATTTAAAGGTAAGTAAAATGATTATCACAATGGTTTTTTGTATCTGTGTTATGGCGTTGTGTTGCTATTCAGTACATATGTTATTACAAGATCGTATGAAGCTACAAAATGAGATTTATAAAGAACTTGTGAGTGTTGATAAAGCAGCATTAGCAACGCAATTAAAAATCACTATGAAATATGAGCATATTGTTAATGCACAAAAACCATCCGATTACGAGATCGCCGATGCTGATATTATTAATATTACACCCATGAAAAAACGTAATCCAGATAATGCATATCCAATTAGACCTTCTAATCAGTTAGGTGTTGGTTATGGCTTTGACCTGCGCGTCTAGAAATCTCAGCGATGCTTTCAGCCCCTCGGGCGGTATTGTATGCGGATAACCTTGAATAATATGTTTTTCAACCGTAAATCCTAGTTTTGTTAAAGTATCAAAAGCCTGTATTGTATATGATGGCTTGACAACTTCATCGTCACCGCCATGACACAGCAATATTGGCGGTTTTGACTGTATTCTTGTTTCAATATCTGCAACCGCCGTTAATGCCCCCGAATAAGCAAGTACTGCTTTTGGGGCAATTTTGCGTTCCATACCAACATGCAAGGCAATCATAGCACCCTGTGAAAAGCCTGCAATGATTAAATTTTCTGGCTTTACTTTGTAAAATTCAAGGGCCTGATTGATAAAATTGTGTAAATAGGGGGCAA
>JBLHTX010000027.1:0-17048 GCA_047627635.1 Alphaproteobacteria bacterium
AAAATATATTGGCTGTAACCGAAATTTATACGCATCATGAAAAAACCGACCAAGTGCAAGAATTGTACTTATTTTTGCAAATTCTGAGGGTTGCAATCGAATGGGGCCAATTAACAGCCATCGCTCTGCCCCTTTATTCGTTTCACCAAATAATGCAGTTGCAACCAATAATAAAAATACCAATAAATGTATCCAATAAGCAGGCTTGTAAATAAAGCGGATAGGCATAAGGCCAATAATAAATGCAAGAATAACGCCGCCGATGAGCCTGACTAAATGTAAACCAGCCCAAGGTGTTAAAGATCCCTTTGCCGATCCGTACAACATAATTGTACCAATAATCCCAATAATAAATGCGATAACTAACAAAGGTTTATTTAACTGAACAAAGCGCTTATATAAGGTTGGCTGAACATCCTCACCATAATAGGTATAATTACTCATATATTTATTCCATAATCCTTGCCGTAAACTTCAAATGCATGATTTAATGTATCGCGTGCTTTTGGAGCAGCATCTTTTGAGCCTGAACCACCATGCGCCACAACAGTTGCAACCGCAAATAAGGGATTATCAAAAGGAGCATACGCAACATAAAGAGCATGATCTCTAAACTTCCAAGGGAGTTGATTATTGCGAATAACGCCGCGTCTTCTTTCTGACATCGTAATGCGTCGTACTTGTGCAGTACCTGTTTTACCTGCTGACTTCCCATAACTTGCCTTAATCGCTGACGAGCGTGCGGTGCCCCCAATGCCATTGACAACATCATACATGCCTTGGCGCGCAAGCGCTGTAACTTCGGCATTTATATTAGGCATTAAATCAAAAGGAACATCTGTTAAGTCAGATTGTAATAAAATTGGTTTCACCATACGATCTGTCGCAATGCGTGCCGACATAACGGCTAATTGTAACGGTGTTACTAAAACACTCCCCTGCCCAATAGACATATTAACAGTATCGCCTTTTGTCCAGTCACGTCCATATCGCTTTTGCTTCCATTCAGGTGTAGGGATAAGACCTGATTTTTCGTATGGCAATGTTATGCCTGTTTCTAGTCCCAATCCGTAACGCCGTGCAACTTCAGAAATTTTTTTCACCCCTGTTTTAAGAGCGACCTCATAGAAATAAACATCACATGAATTTTTTAACGCATTCACACCATTCATATAACCATGGCCACCACGCCGCCAACAATGAATACGAGATTTACCAAGCGTAAAATGCCCCGAACAAAAAAACTTATCATCTGAACTTACCGCACCACTTTCAAGGGCAGCAATCAAGGTAATCATTTTAAAAGTTGAACCAGCAGGGTATAAGCCCGTAATTGCTTTGTTATTCATAGGGGCTTTTTCATCAAGACGGAGCATATTCCAATTATTGTGACTAATACCATCAATAAATAGATTAGGATCATATCCAGGCGTTGAAGCCATTGCCAATACAGCACCGCTTCGTACATTAATCAGGCAAGTCGAACCACTTTCACCAGAAAGGTTTTCGGTGGCTTTTTGATGCAAATCATGGTGCAATGTTAGGTGAATATCTTGTCCTGAAATGGCTTCGGTTCTTGAAAGCTCCTGCCGCACAAGACCAATATTATTTACTTCGACCTTAACAATTCCTGCTTGACCTCTTAATGGCTTATCAGACATTTTTTCAATGCCGTGCTTGCCAATTTTCATATGTGGAATACGCAATACATGATCTGCGTCACTCGCCTGCTCTTCCTTGGATACAGCACCAATATAACCTGTAATATGGCTAAAAATATTCCCTTTATGATAATAACGCATCAGCTCGACAATTAAATCAATGCCTGGTAATTGATAAAGATAATCCGTAATATGAGATGCCTCTTGCCACTGATTAAAGGTTTTAATAACAACAACCGAGAAGCGATTTAAATGCCGATTACTAGCCTTAATTTCTTTGATTTTTTCAGGAGAAATCTCTGTTAATTGTCCAAGTCTTGTTAAAACTTCATCTAAATTTTGCACACGATATGGAATTAATACTAAATTAAATCGAGGCTTTACATCAGCAATTGGAATTAAATCATGGGTAATAATACGACCCCGACCAGGCAATAAAAACCGCACATCAATACGATTTCCTTCAGCTAGGGTAAAATATTTTTCGCTTTCTTTAACTTGCAACCACCAAATACGAATGCCTAAGACTGAAAATAAAAAGCCTTTTAAGCTTGCAATAAAAATAGCACGCCTTTTAAACATTTTTGAGAAATTTTTTTCACCAAACTTCATACATGATTAACCCGATTAATCGTTTTTGTTCTTAACATTAAATAATATAAAATGAAAAATAATGCCGGAAATAACATAATATTACTGATCCAAAATAAAAATGCATCATAAAAACCAAGATACCCCTTATATAGAAAAGAAAATAAGACAACGTCCCATATTAACGTAAACAAGTATAATAGAGAAAAATAAAAATAGACAAGCCTAAATGAAATTTCACTGTTTAAAAAATGATTCCATGTACTATAGCCAAGAATAATAAAAAACCCATAATGCAAAAACAGGGAAGCCGTTGGCATCATAAAAACATATTCAAACATCGCAACACATAAGAAAAAAACTGGGATAAAGTAATTTGAATATTTATGTAATAATAAACAAAATAATACGATAAGAGGGGCATCAGGCGTACTATGTGTCGGGAAAAATACTTGTATTGGTATTGTTGATACTAAAAAGCTACTTATGATAAAAAATATTGGTAAAAGAATATCAAGAATCAATGTAATAGCAGACTGCCAACGATTAGGAATATGAAATAATTTAATCATTATATTTTCTGAATACCATTAATCAAGCTGAATTGGTGTATAGTTTTTTATACGTTCATTATCTATGGTCTCATTATCCATAGGCCATAATAAAGAATTTTTATTGTTATTAAGCCCAGCGTCAAGTGCTTTACTACGGATAATCGTTATATAATCTAGTCTTTTAAAATCAACGCCTAACTTGACATGGATTGGCCGATCATAAGGGTCAATAATTGTGCCAATAATAATGCCAGATGGCATCGACTTGTCATCGCTGACCGACAAAATATGCTGCCCTTTTTCAAGACCAACTGTATCAGATATATAATCAACAACAGCACCCTTAAAATGACGGCCAGACATCAGCACTAAACTGCCTTGATTTTGTACCCGCCCAATTGTTTTAGCAGATAAATGACGCACAGGTAAAACAGTTGCATTATGGTAAAAAACTTTAACAATTTTACCTACTAAACCATATTCAGTGGTAACAATATCACCAAATTTTACACCATCTTTTAGGCCGACAGATATTGTAAAAACACCTGCACCAAAACCATTAGGATCACTTAAAATACGACCTGTCGCAATAATATCACCATAAGTTGGTGAGTAATGTACGATATTAGCAAGGCTCGTATTTTCTGCTTTTAACAAGCTATAATCATGCTTTAAGCGCTCATAATCAATTTTTAAATTACGAATTTTTGTACCATTCGTAAAAAAATTAAATTTTAAGACATCAAAAAAATCGGCAATCACATAAGTTGGATGAACAAAGGATGAATTTAAAAAGCTCGTTAGTTGTTTGTCAAGAAAGCTGATTTGATTTTTATCTGTATTGGCTATTTTTTGTTGAAAAAAATAGCCAATAATAATGATAATAAACATCGAGAAACAAAATGTAAAAAAATAATAGTAAGGGCGTTTAATCATATTTTTAAACACTTAATATCACTCCCCTTACTATTTCCTAATGATTTATTATTTTTATTATTAATCCGTAGCAAGTACCTGAGAAAGATGATGAGCTTCCTCAAGCGCACGTCCAGTACCAAGCGCAACGCATGATAAAGGATCCTCGGCAATAACAACTGGTAGGCCTGTTGCTTCACGGATAACAAGATCAATATTATGCAATAATGCACCGCCGCCCGTTAACATAATCCCCTTATCAACAATATCAGCAGACAGCTCAGGAGGCGTTGCTTCTAGGGCTATTTTGACGGCTTCTATAATTGATGAAATAGGCTCAGCGAGGGCTTCACTGATTTGTTTGCGTGTCACTGGAATTTCTTTCGGCACGCCGTTCATCAAATCACGCCCCTTAATTTCTATGGTAGGATTATCATTTTCATCGGTTTGCTTGGCGGCACCCACTTCTTTTTTAATTTTTTCAGCAGTTGATTCGCCAATCAATAAATTATGATTACGGCGAATATAAGCAATAATTGCCTCATCAAGCTTATCGCCACCAACACGAACTGGACGTGAACAAACAATACCACGCAACGAAATTACGGCCACCTCAGTGGTACCACCACCAATATCAACAACCATCGAGCCTGTTGGCTCTGTTATTGGCAAACCAGCACCAATTGCAGCAGCCATTGGCTCATCAATGAAAAAGACCTCACGTGCGCCTGCCCCTTCAGCTGATTCACGAATTGCTTTGCGTTCAACTTGGGTAGAGCCATAAGGCACACAAATCACCACACGAGGTGCTGCGAAAAAGCCAGAATTATGTACTTTTCGGATAAAATGCTTAATCATGGCTTCAGCCATATTAAGATCAGCAATAACACCATCACGCATAGGGCGAATCGCTTGGATATTGCCAGGTGTACGGCCAAGCATCATTTTTGCTTCTTCACCAACGGCAAGAACTTGTGTTTTGCCATTATTATTGATTGTTGCAACAACAGAAGGTTCGTTCAGAACAATTCCACGCCCCTTAACATAAACTAAGGTATTAGCAGTTCCAAGATCAATCGCAAGATCAGATGAAAAGAGCCCTTTTAAAGATGAAAACATAACAATGACATTCCAAAAAATTATTTCTATTTACAAGGTTTATAAACGAACATTTTGATTAAGTGAAGCTTATATCGTACCTAATATAAATAATTTATACAAATTATTCAGTAATATGATCTTCATAGTCTTTATTAATCAAATCTGAGAAACGTGTAAATTGGGCGTTAAACTGTAAACGCACATTACCAATCGGGCCATGACGCTGCTTACCAATAATTACTTCTGCAATATTACGACATTGTGACATATCAGTTTGCCACTTTTCATGCTCGGGGGTTCCCATGGTGGGCTCACCACGACCAATATAATATTCTTCCCGATAAACAAACATCACAACATCAGCATCTTGTTCAATTGATCCAGATTCACGCAAATCAGATAATTGTGGACGCTTGTCGTCACGTTGTTCAACTTGCCGTGATAATTGAGACAATGCAACAACAGGAACGCTTAGCTCTTTGGCAATCGCCTTTAATCCCATAGATATTTCTGTGAGCTCTTGTACGCGATTATCATTACGACGTCCATGACTAGGCGGCCTTAATAACTGCAAATAATCAACAACAATAAGATCGAGACCATGCTGACGCTTTAAGCGGCGACATCGTGCGGCTAATGTTGATAAGGCAAGCGCCGGTGTATCATCAATAAAAAGAGGGATTTCTTCAAGATGTTTTGCCGCATTATTTAAACTAAAAAACTCATCTTCTGAAAAATCCCCTCGACGTAACTTCTCCGAAGAAACCTCTGCTTGCTCTGCCAATATTCTTGCTGCTAATTGATCTGCCGACATTTCAAGCGAGAAAAATGCAACAACACCGCCGTTAACCGTAACTTTTTGACCCTCATCATTTACTTCTTGGCGATGGCCTGCTGCGACATTAAAAGCAATATTCGTAGCCAGTGCTGTTTTCCCCATTGAAGGGCGACCCGCTAAAATAATAAGATCGGAAGGGTGCAATCCTCCAAGTTTTTGATCAAGGTCTGTGAGTTTTGTTGCAACACCAGCAAGTTTTCCACCACGTTGATTAGCAGCAGTGGCACCTTGAATAGCCTGACTAATAGCCAAAGCAAAACTAATGAAGCCTTTTTCAGTACGCCCTGTTTGAGAAATTTCATAAAGTGATTGTTCAGCTTGAGTAATAAATTCAGCGGGTGAACCTTCAGATAATTTTTCAGAATTACCAATAATATCATAGCCAAGTGTTCTCAGCGATCTAAGCGTTGATAAATCAAATAGGATGCGTGAATATTCTTTGGTAAGCACGGGCCCAACGCCACGATTCATTAAAAAAACCAAATATTTATAGGCATCCTCTGCATCTTCAAAAGAAGGATGATGCTCTATCATGTTTTTTAATGTCAAAGGCGTTGCAATCCGCTGATTTGCAATCGTGATTTCAATTTTTTCATAAATTAACTGATGCGCACTATCGAAAAAATTATTAGCACTAATGATTGATGATGTTTCTTCAAACATCTCATTATCATTTAATATTGAACCAATAATGCCCTGTTCTGCATCAATATTAACCGCAATATTAGACTCTTTGCTAGTAGATAAAACATTTTTATCACTACCATCTTTCACATATTGCGCTGTTTTAGCGAGTATATCGGTAAAGTTCATATTATAAAGTACACAAATTCGTATTTACAACATACCCTATTTTTTCAAAAAACGCAAAGATTGATATTGCTAATTATTTTAAATTACTAAAAATAAGCTCGAAACACTTTTGCATATCACTTCAAATTAAACATATTTAATCCATTAAAAAATCCCCCCTAAAGAAGTTTAGGGAGGATTCAAAAATAAAGCTTTGCTTGAATTTTTTAAAGATCGTCCTCTTCAGCTGTCTCTTCAACAACATCATTGACTTCTGGAATATTCAAAGAATCTAAATCATCTTTTTGATTATCTTTATCTTTGCCTGTTTTCAAGTTGCTTTGTGCTTCTTGTGCATTACGAGCAACATTCAAAGAAATTGTCGCGCTTACTTCATTATGTAAAGCAATGCGAATTTCATGAATATCAAGTATTTTAATTGGCTTTGTAATTTGAATTGTATTTTTATTAATAACAATATCATTTTCAGCCAATAATTGTGCAACAACTGTTGGTGTTACTGCACCATATAACATACCACGCTCGGAGGCAGCGGCGATATAAGTATAAACTTTGCCATCAATTTTATGAGCAACAGCAACTGCTTTTGCTTTATTTTGACGTGCAATCTCTTCAAGATCAGCTTTTTTAGCCTCAAAATATTCTAAATTCGCTTTTGTTGCACGGAGTGCGTGCCCCTTTGGAATTAGAAAATTACGTGCATATCCTGCTTTTACAATAACAAGATCACCGACTGTGCCAAGCTTATAAATATCTTCAGTTAAAACAACTTTTGTTTGTGCCATTTTTGGGAGTCCTTAATAATTTTATTTATTTACATAAGGCATTAATGCCAAGAAACGTGCACGTTTAATTGCTCGTGATAATTCACGTTGTTTTTTTGCAGATACAGCAGTGATACGAGAAGGTGTCATTTTGCCGCGCTCGGAAACGTGGCGAGATAATGTACGCGTATCAAGATAGCTAATTTTCTGACCATTTTTTCCTGAAAAAGGACAATTTTTACGACGATGAAATAAAATTTTACGAGATGCACCGCCCTGGGCTAACCCAAAAGCTTGGCTGCTATCTTGTTGTTTAGTATTGTCTGAATTACTCATGATTGATTATTCCTATGAAAATTACGCTGATTCTTTTGTGTCTTTAGAGCTATGACCTTTATCACGATTATTATCACGATTATTATCACGATTATTATCACGGTTATTATCTCTATCACGACCTTCTTTGCGTGTCTCATCTCTAAGCTTTGCTTGCATCATAACTGTTGGCTCTTCGTCAATAGAATCAACGCGAATTGTTAGATACCGTAGAACATCCTCACGGATTTTCATTTTACGCTCTAACTCAATAATTGTTTCAGTTGTCGCTGTAACATTAAAGTAAATATAATGTGCACGTGTAAATTTTTCAATTGGGTAAGCTGTTGAGCGTAATCCCCAATATTCATGTTTACTGGTCTTGCCATCAAAAGACTCAACGATAGTGCTTAGTTCATTTTGAACTTCACTGACTTGTTGCTTCGATAATTCTGGTGCTAGAATTACGGTACATTCATAATAACGCATAATTAATCCTTATTCTTTTCAAAGACGTCATAATCGATTACAACCATGACGAAAACAATACGCACTACTGTCCTTTGGTTCTTAAAAAAGTACGCACTTCTAGCATCAAACAGAAATGATTGCAAGTTTATGTTGCATATTATTCACGGTTTTTAAATTCAAGATATTTTTGCCCATGCCTATACTTTTAAATGTCTACACTTTTAAATAAAAAATATATAATCTATAAAAGGCAATTATATCAAGCCCTTTGTCGATCCCTTGACTTTTTGTCGATCAATCTGTTATTATTTGTATAATACATGAGTAACATACTTTATTAAGTTTAATTGAGTATTTTTTATTTATTTATACAATTTAAATTATGCTTTAAGTAGGATTTCATGAAAAAAACATTGATAATATCAGGTCTTGCTCATTTAGGGCTTGTTATATTATTATGCTATGGCTTTGTTATCCCCCATAAATATAACGATCCAAAGAAGCCACAGGCCATCATGGTTACGGTGCCTTTAAGGCAATCCAAAATTAAGCCCAACCCTAAGAACACTCATAATAATCAGTTCTTAGAACAGAGGCAAAAAATCTCTATAAAAAAACCAGTGAGGCCAAAGCTAGTTAAACGAAAAAATATTAAACCCATTCAAAAAGCAAAATCCAAAGCGACGAAATTAGTTTCTAATAAGAAAATTATCCACACCTACGAGAATACACCACCGAATAGCAGTACAAGTAGAATCCCAGATCAAAAAATATCTGGCATAATCACTCACTCTAAAGATACAGGAAAAAGACTAGATAAAGCGAAAAAAGCATCTGATAACACTACAGTTCATTTTAATCCAAATGCATATAATGCACGCATCAAGGAAAAAATTGCGGCACAAAAAATATATCCCACAGCTGCGAAACGCAGAAACATTCAAGGGCGCGTTATGTTGCAATTAAGTGTTAATAAAAATGGCTCTATTAAGTCATTGAAAATTATAAGGAGTTCGGGATCAAATATTCTCGATCAAAGTGCATTAAATACTGTGTATCGGTCAGCTTTATTTGATCCTATTCCCAAAATAATTAGCTTTAATGTTGCTCTTAATTACGCTCTTTACTAGGCATTTTTATAAAATCACTTACATTGCTATTCAATGCAAAATAACTTTATATTAACACTTTTATGTTAATTGTAAGCAATGCAAAATATGATTAGTACATTTCAAAAAAATAAATCTGGCGTTACTGCAGTAGAGTTTGCGTTTGTATTGCCTGTATTTTTATTGATTGTATTTGGTATTCTAGAATTTACATTCATCATGTTGGTGTATTCAATTGTTGAAAATTCCCTGAATAAAGGTGCACGAATGGGGGCAACTGGCAATGCTTATGCAGATATGTATAATGATCCCAATTTAGGACGTGAAGATGTTATCTTTAAACATATGAAACAAAAATTGGGTTCTTTTTTAAAAAATGATGATCAACTTGAAATTAAAACAAAGATTGTCGGAGCCATACAACAGTTAGATATGACACCAGAGGAAAATCCCGAATATAATGGATTGGGCGGCAGTGACCAAATTATTGAATATACCGCCATTTTTCATTGGGATTTAATGACACCTGTAATGAGCAGTATGGCGGGTAATAATGGAAAATTAGCAATTCAAGCTACTGTTGTTGTTAAAAATGAAAGTTTTTAAATGAAAGTTTGCATACAAAAAATAACCGTTTTTTTGGGGGATATAATTATGTGTTTAAAAAAATCAAAATATCAAATATTTTATTTTCTCAAAGAAAATCGTGCCGTTGCGGCACTAGAATTTGCTTTATTAATACCAGTACTTATGATGCTTCTTTATGGCGGCGTTGAATTAACACACTATTTACAAATGCATCAAAAACTAGATAATGCAACACATACATTATCAGATCTTATTAATCAAAATCTTAATTTATCAGCTGACGATTTACAAACTTATGCTGATTCAGTACCATCAATGCTAAAACCCTTTGATACAAGTGGGTATCGTATCATTCTTACATCAATTGAGTTCAAAGAGACTGATACGAAACCAACGACTTTGTGGCAATATAAATATGGTGAAACTGATGGCAATGCACCCAGCAAAGTATCGCAAGGCAAAGGTGAAATACCAACATTAAGCCAAATAGAACTACAAGAACGGGATCAAGTTTTAACAGTAGAAATGTATTTAAAATATAAACCAGTTCTAAGTAGCATCGTAAGTGCTAAGCTTTTTAATTCAGATGATAATGGCGTTTATAAAGTCATTATCGCGCGTCCAAGATTTGGCTCTTTCGAGTTTGATCCAACATAAATATAAAGTATATTAGGGGTATATATTATGAAAACAATGGTAAAAACAACTTTTTTTCTCAGCTTACTATCACTCACGCAACCCGCAATTGCAGTGGACTGGTCACCTGCACCTTTGGCATGCTCGCCAGATCGTGCGGAACGTTGGAATGATACCTCGGATAGAGGTCCATGTCACTGTCCTCCACAAGACAGGTGCCCTCCTAAAATTGAGCTTAATATTGAAGAGATCGAGTTTCACATAGATATAAACTTTGCATTTGCTCCGGATCATTCAGTAATAATCCCAGCAAATTCAATTGATGCTTTTAAAAATGGGGATATCCCTCTTGAAAATATTTTATCTTTGAGCGTCGGTCAATTAAAATCATATTTAATTAATAGTCCTGATAAAGGTAGGCTTTATTATCATAAAGATCTAAAGAGATTTGAACATTATTATACTATAAAAATTACAACTATATTTAAAAATAAAGATCAAACACTTGATGATTGGTCGAATAATATATTACAATTACCACAGATTTTACTCAATACCTGCTGCGACAGTGTTTGTCCAGTTGGCCTTACCCCTAAATTTAATGATATTGAAGTTGAAAAGCCAAAGCAACCGACTGCCTTAAACTCTGATGACAGTGATTTAACCTCTCTGAGTGCACAATTGGGATATTTCACAGAATCTATTCAAACTTATACAAATCAAGAAGCCAACGCTGGTTGCTCAGAAGATGCGGAATCAAGTAATCCTTGTTCTAATGCTAATGCACCCTTGCCAAATGACCTTAAAGCTTTACAAGAAACTGCCTCTGCCGTCGCAAATGAATTAAATAATTATGTCGCAGATAGTGCGTCTGAAAATGCACTTTCTAGTCTTGATAATATTTTAAAATTATATGATAATGTATATAAGCAAGTCGATACATTTCCCGCTAATTTTGAAGCCGATTTTGCAGAAATGTCAGATATAATCAGCGCATTATCTACTGATGTCAGTGCTAAAAAAGCAATACAAGATGCTGATACTGAGTACAAAATAGTTACAACAATCCAATGCGAAGCAGTAGATGTTAAGTCATTCCCACGTGAAGGATGCCTTGTAAAAGGGACACCCATTAAAATGGCTGATGGCACAACCAAGGCAATTGAAGATTTAAAAGTTGGTGAGGAAATTAAAGGCAATCATGGTGCTGCAAAAATTATTGCCCTATCACGCTTTACACAGCAACAAGACCGCATGTTTAGCATTAATGGCGATAAAGCATTCTTTACCGTCGAGCATCCAGTATTAACACCAAAAGGATGGAAATCTGTTGATTCACTCATTACATCAGTAAAAAGTGATGCAAAAATTATTGGTACATTACGTGTCGGTGATATTATTTTACTCGAAGATGGCAAGCAATTACCAGTCACGTCTATTGAAGAAAAGCTTATTGATGGCGGCGTAGATGCTTATAATATATCAGTAGATGGTGATGGTAGCTTCATTGCAAATGGCTTTATTATGAAGGGCTTTAAGAAAATGCAAATGCATTATTAACATTGATATTAAATAACTGATTGAGGCTATTATGAAAAATATTTTACACAAATTACACCACTTTTACAAAAAAAATGATGGGGGTATGTTAATCCTTGGTGCTGCTGCCATTGCAACACTTCTTACTGTAACGACTGGTACTATTGATACTATTCGTTATATTAACATGAGTAATAAATTTACGGATGCTGCCGATACTGCACTACTTGCCGCAGCAGCAGTGTCAAGTAGTCAGGATGTAGAAGGAGTAACAAGGCGATTTTTAAAGGCAAATCTACCACCTGGATATGAAGATAGCATCATTATATCGAATGTTGACATTACAACAGACCCAGCAACCATGGCATGGACAGCCGAGGTTAGTGGGAAAGTTAAAACTTTATTTGGCGGCATTGTTGGTGCTAGTGAAGTTGATATTTCTCATACAGTAACCGTATCTTGGGATATTGCCAAAAAACTAGAAGTTGTTTTCATGCTTGATACATCTGCCTCTATGTGTATGGATGTTTCACGATCAGCCAAAGAAGATGGTACATACAAAATGTCTTATGTCCCAGATTATACATGCAAAAAACTGAATGCAATGAAAGAAGCCATGTCTTATGTTATTGACAATGGGATTATGCCAATTCAAGGCATTGATGGCCCTGCGTTCTATGCAGGTATTATTCCCTTCAATCATAAAGTAAGATTACCAAATCTTGAAAATATACCATCCGAACTTACGGATATTGAAAAAAATCATGCCAAAGGTGACCCAAAATATTACGAGCATTTTGAAGATGCAGAACCATTATCAGAAGTCATTCCATTACACGGCTTGAACTCTAATGAGGACAAGCAAAAAATGAAAGACCTTGTGAACAAAATCACGCAATCCCCAACTGGTCGCGGATGGACACGATCAAATATTGCAACTTTAACCGCTGCTCTTATGCTTGATCCGCAAAAATATAGCACATTTGGAGGAGCGCTTCCTCATAATTTCGACAAGAATGCCGTTAATAAAGTTGTTGTCATGATGACTGATGGTGCAAATGTTGGGTGTTGTTTTGCTGCTCATGATGAAGGTAACTTTGACAATCAATATCTTTATTTAAACAAAGCCGATAATGCACATTTAATGGGTCTCAAAGAATACCCCGATATGGAGCCATGGGCACAAGAATATAACATCCCTGAAAAAGGTCTTTGCGATCAAATGAAAGAGCAAGGCATCACCATTTACTCTGTTATTTATGATGTAGATGAAAATGATCCGGGCGGCAAAGCGATTAAAGATGCATATGAAGGCTGTGCAACAAGTAATCAATTCTTCTTCGATGTCAAAGATAAAGAAGACTTACAAAAAGCCTATAAGACAATTTCACAATCATTCTTAAATCTAAGAATTAGTTACTAAGCACATACCATTAATAAATTTAACAATGCCTTATTGATTATTCAATAGGGCATTACGCATTTCGGGCTCACTGGTTTGAGGCGACAACCAAATATCGAAAAAGTATTTTGAAAGTTTTTTTTCATCAACCTTACCAATATATTTGTTATTATGATAAAAATTGGCATAACTATTTATCATTTTACCGTCTATAATATCACCATCTTGTACATCAACAAGCACTGATAACAATAATTTTTTATAACGCTTTTTTTGATTTTTATCTAAATCATATAGTGCATCAATTTCTTGAATCGAGCGATTAACAATATCTTCTTTATCAAAACTACGCTGATAGATAAGCTTTAAAATAAAATCACATTCCAAATTTTCACATTTTTGATCCATAAACAAAGCTGCATCATAAATGCTAAATCCAAAATAGGTAAATTGATACTGCCCCCTAAAAGCGTAATCGCTCGAAAAAGCATTATGACCCGTAATTAATACGACGCATATCGTTAAAAAAAAAGATTTTAAATGCTTCATAACGTCATTATACGATTTTAAAAAAATAAATGCTTGATTTTTTTTGTTTTTTTTATTAAAAGAAGATATATTTTTAAATTATATAATTTATTTAAAGGCATCGTATTATGCGCGTTACAATGATTGGTTCTGGCTATGTTGGCCTTGTGTCGGGAACATGTTTTGCAGATTTTGGGCATCATGTTACTTGTGTTGATTTGGATCAAACAAAAATTGATCGCCTCACACAAGGCATCATTCCAATTTTCGAGCCTGGCCTTGATTTGCTAGTACAAAACAATATAACTGCTGGCCGCATAAATTTTACAACCAATCTTGCTGATGCCGTTAAAAATGCTGATGCTGTCTTTATCGCAGTGGGTACACCTTCCAGACGCGGCGATGGTCATGCGGATTTATCCTATGTTTATGCAGCTGCCGAACAAATTGCTGACAACATCCAAGGGTACACAGTCATTGTTACAAAATCAACCGTACCAGTTGGCACAAACGCCAAAGTCAAAGAAATCATTGCGGCAAGAAACCCCAAAGCCGATTTTGATGTTGCATCAAATCCAGAGTTTTTACGTGAAGGGTCAGCCATTGAAGATTTTAAACGCCCCGATCGTATTGTTGTCGGTACACTCTCCGAAAAAGCCCAGGAATTAATGCGTGACCTATACCGCCCGCTTTTCATTAATGAAACACCTATTTTATTTACAAGCCCTGAAACAGCAGAAGTCATTAAATATGCAGCCAATGCATTTTTAGCCACTAAAATTACATTTATCAATGAGATGGCTGATTTATGTGAAAAAGTGGGTGCAAATATCCAAGAAGTATCACGGGGTATTGGTCTTGATAATCGTATCGGTAAGAAATTTTTACATGCAGGCCCAGGTTATGGCGGGAGTTGTTTTCCAAAGGATACTTTGGCACTTGCGAAAATTGGGCAAGATTTTGACAGTCCAGTGCGTATCATTGAAACCGTTATTGATGTTAACAATAAACGCAAACAAGCAATGGCACAACGTGTTATTAATGCCTGTGGCGGTGACATTAACGGTAAAAAAATTGCCATACTTGGCGTAACATTTAAACCCAATACAGACGATATGCGTGACGCACCTTCATTGGATATTATTCCTGCCCTTCAAAAAGCAGGAGGCATTATTTCAGCTCACGATCCCGAGGGTATGAAAGCAGCGTCGCCCTTATTACCAAATGTTTCATGGTGCGACTCTTCCTATGAAGCCTGTCAAGATGCCGATGCTGTTTGCTTAATTACCGAGTGGGATATTTACCGTGCGCTTGACCTAGATCGTATTAAATCGATTATGAACTCTGCAAACTTCATTGATTTACGCAATGTTTATGCACAATATGATATGAAAGCAAAAGGCTTCTCCTATCATGGTATTGGTATTGTACAATAAACCAATAATATTATTTCATTAATAAATATTCCTAAGGAAACGTCTAATGCGCCTACTCAATCATTCCTTCTCATTATTTTTGGTGCTTATATTATTATCAGGCTGTCAACCTGCTAATATTCCATCAGGCTCAATGAGTAATATTCAAGAAACTAACTTTGCTGATGAAACTAGCTTGCCAAAATTCGTTTATCGTCTTGGTGCAGGTGACAAAATTCGTATCATTGTCTTTGGCGAAGAAGAAATGTCTGGAGAATTTGAAGTCGGCAATAATGGCAATATCTCTTTACCTTATATCCGTGAAGTCAAAGCACAAGGCTATGATATTTCAACGCTTGAGCAAAAAATTGAAGCACGCTATCAAAAAGAAGGCATCCTTAAAACACCCAAAGTAAGTGTTGAGGTTCTTGAATATCGTCCGTTTTATATTCATGGTGAAGTTACTCAAAGTGGTGAGTTCCCCTATAAAGCAGGTATGGATATTCGCAATGCCGTTGCAATTGCTGGTGGTTACACTTACCGTGCCTCAACTGATACAGTCTATATTCGTCGTGAGGGTGCGCCCTCAGTCTATAAAATCAACCTAGCCGAGGGTAAATCTATTGCGATTTATCCAGGTGATAATATTCAAATTCCAGAGCGTTATTTTTAAAAATATTTACACTGATTATTAATTTTATTTTTTAACTTTATTTTTTAACTTTATTTTTATAGGCATATTTAATGAATAAATCAACATTCACACCCGATTTTATCTTTATGGGACTTAAACAGTTTCTTATTGGTCCATTACTCTACGAAATACCACTTCTTTTGGAATGTGCAAATTCAAATAATAAAGCATTTACCAGCAAAACATAATAGAAACTTTACTACCCATAAGTTAAAAAACATTGACATTTCTAATAGACATACAGTAGTATTTATTTAACTGAATTTAAAGTAACTCACAGGAGACGTTATGAATAAATCATTTTTTTACAGCACAATTGTTGCTATTGCCCTTGGCACTGCAGTTCTGCCTTCAATTGCTTCAGCACAAGATTTTGTCTCAGCAGAACAAACAGCTGTAACAATTGCTGACCTTGAAGCAGCACTTGAAGCAGAGAATCCAGATGTAGATTTTATTCAGAGAATTGTTACTGATTTAATCTCACAAGACTCATCCAATGTTTCAAAAATAGCAGCTGCAATACAAGATGCACCGCTGTCAATTCAAAATGCAGTAAATGCAACTATTGCACAAATATCTGTTTCTGCTGATAATTCACAGCCAATTATAAACGCTGATGCAGACAGCGAAGGAGATGTAGAGCAAGGATCAACAGAAGCAAACGATAGCAAACAAACTGGTGATGTGCAGCAACAACAAGCTTCAAACGAGGTCACACAAGCAGTTCAAGCAACAGCAAACCAACAAGCAACCGCAGTTTCCCCAGCTGGTGATAACAGTGCTTTAATTGGTGCGTTAGAAGAAGTTACTCAAGAAGTAGCTAGCCCAAACTAAGCAATAAAATTAAATTATAAATTAGAGTATATTAAATAAATATATAGTATGTATTTATTTTTATGCTCTTTAATAATTAAAACCATTGGAAGTAAAATGAAAAAAATAACTATTTCAGCGGCACTCGCAGTAATCATTGCATCGATGACAGCTGCATCAGCACAAGATCCGCGTCGTGCAGACACTTACATATTTAAAGCAGCACGTAATGTGTCAACTGAAAAAAAATATGACGTAACAAAGCGTGTACGTCCAGAATATGATCCATATGGACGTGCTG
>JBLHTX010000028.1:0-16648 GCA_047627635.1 Alphaproteobacteria bacterium
TATAATGATTAATGCAAAATTAACCATTATTATTTAAAGTTTGTTAAGAGATAGATTTATTCCTTAATAAAATCTAATAATAAAATAAGGGGATTTATGGAACATAAATATTATAAATCAGCAAATAATGCCCTGAATGGGCTTTTATTTGACGGCATGACCATTATGGCTGGTGGCTTTGGATTGTGCGGTATTCCTGAGAATTTGATCCAAGAAATTCAAAATTCAGGTGTCAAAAATTTAACAATCGTTTCTAATAATGCAGGCGTTGATAATTTTGGGCTTGGTGTTTTACTACAAAATAAACAAGTCAAAAAAATGATATCGTCTTATGTTGGAGAGAATAAAGAATTTGCACGGCAATATTTAGCAGGCGAGCTTGAAATTGAGTTTAATCCACAAGGCACATTAGCCGAACGCTGTCGTGCGGGTGGTGCTGGCATTGCGGCTTTTTATACAAAAACAGGTGTTGGCACAGTTGTCGCTGAGGGCAAAGAGCATAAGGATTTCAATAATGAAACTTTTATTATGGAAACAGGGCTTGTTGCCGATTTATCGATAATCAAAGCCTATCAATCCGATAAAGCAGGGAATTTAATTTACCGCAAAACTGCACGTAATTTTAACCCGATGATGGCAACAGCAGGTAAAGTTACCGTAGCCGAAGTCGAACAAATTGTTGACTTTATTGATCCAGATAGTGTGCATACATCAGGGATTTTTGTCCAAAGAATAGTCGAAGGACACTTTGAAAAACGTATTGAACAAAGAACTATTACGGAGAATGCCTTATGACTTGGGATCGCAACGCCATTGCCCATCGTGCAGCACAAGAACTTGAGAATGGATTTTATGTTAATTTAGGGATTGGTATTCCAACGCTTGTCGCCAATCATATTCCTGATAACATTGATGTTACCCTGCAATCAGAAAATGGTATGTTAGGCATGGGTGCATTCCCAACCGAACCCAATATTGATGCTGATTTAATTAATGCAGGCAAGCAAACAGTGACAATTAACAAAGGCGGTAGTTTTTTTTCATCTGCCGATAGTTTTGCCATGATCCGTGGTGGTCATATTGATTTATCTATTTTAGGGGCCATGGAAGTGTCGCAAAATGGGGATATTGCAAATTGGATGATCCCTGGTAAAATGGTCAAAGGCATGGGCGGTGCAATGGATTTGGTGGCCGGTGTTAAGCGTGTTGTTGTGGTTATGGATCATGTTGCCAAAGATGGCAGTCCGAAAATTTTAAAACAATGCACCCTGCCCCTAACTGGTAAAGCGTGTATTGATCGGATTATCACAAATTTATGTGTACTTGATGTCACAGAACACGGGCTTAAATTAATCGAGCTTGCCCCCAATGTAACCCTTGAAGACGTAATCAAGCAAACCGAAGCTGACATTATTTCTTGAATAATTTTAAGATATTTTCAGGAATGTCTTTTTCATTCACTTCTTTTGGAACATTTCTGAATTTATAATTTGCACCATTTTCTTGGGCTGCTTTGGGTTGAAACCCAATATTTTTATCTTGTTTGAAAACGCCATTAACACGGAAGCTGTTGCCTTTAAACGCAGGATTAATAAAGCCATTTGTTTTTGACTTTGGAAATACCTTGTTCGTTCGGCGAAAGCTCGATTCCCCAAGGATTTGAAATTCACCGTTTTTTCTCTGCTTTTTTTGTGCGGTTGCGGCAAAGGGATAACTTTGTTGTTTCAAGCTATTTTGATTCTTAACTTGCCCCCCATAGCTTGGGACAATTTTTTGTATTTGTTTATTATTTGAAACAGATTGTGCATTTAATGGCGTTATAAAAATACAAAACACAAATAAGCAAAAGAGGTTTTTTAAAAAAATCATATCATAACACCATATTCACAAGATATATTATAACCCCATATCATTAAGGCTTGGTATAAATAACGATAAACGACTATATATTTATATATGTAGTCATAATAAAGTCGTTGCAAAATTGATGCCTAAGGGTTTCATAGGCATTTTGCATACGGTCTTTTGATGAATATAACGCAAAAAAACCAGAACCACTACCGCTCATATCGGCTTTAATTGGCTTTGTGTCTTGCAAGGCGTGTAAATATATCGCCAATATTGGCTCGACCGTTAGGGCAGCTTGATATAAATCATTGCGTCCCTGATGAAGGGCGTAATCTATTACATATTCTGTATCATGTGATTTTAAAACCATGGGCGGATTGATTTTATGGTTTAATGCTGCAAAAATTTTGGGCGTTGATGACATGATATTAGGTCTCAGTAAAACACAAAAATAGCCTTGATGCGTAAGGGAAAGCGGTGTTATTTGATCGCCAATATTTTCAATCAGGCAGGGCTTTCCATAAAGGCACATTGGCACATCGGCACCGAGTTCTTGGGCAATTTTTGTTAAGACACTTTGCGTCACTTGTAACTTGCATAGCTGAATAATACCCTTTAAAGCCGCAGCAGCATCGCTAGAGCCACCACCATACCCTGCTTGAATCGGAATGTTTTTTTCGAGAGTGATATGCAAAATAGGAAAGTCAAAATTTTCACGCAATTTATTAATTGCCTGCATTACAAGGTTCTGATTTATATTTTCAGACTGTAAAACATTTGAAAACTGCCCTTTAAGGGTCAAGCTATCTGTATCATGCTCACTGAATGCAATATTAAGCCGATCACCATCTGTTGCAAAAACAGTAACGCCTTGTAACAAATGATAATTTTGCTGATTTAAACCCACCACATGAAGGTTTAAATTTAATTTAATGGGTGCAGTAACACAGATATCATTTAAGGCTGTGAGTGTCATGGACAATTATTCTTGTTTCCCTGATACACGATTAATAAAAGATTTGATTGTGTTAAAAAATGACCCATTATCAATATCCATATTTTTTTGATTAGCACTGATATCATTCTTTTTTTCAGGTTTATACTGGTCGGCTTTGTCGTAACCAACGGCAATTTTAGCTTCAATATTTTGACGATTTTTATCAGTTGGTTCAAAATCTAAGGCGTGTTTCCACTGAAAAACGGCTTCTCTTTGGCGATCCATTTTCCAATAAACATCCCCAAGATGATCGTTAATCACGGGATCGTGAGGCATTAAAGCCGCCGCATCTTCAAGAATGGGAAGCGCCTCAGCGTATTTTTTCATTCTAAAATATGCCCACCCCAATGAATCCGCAATATAACCACTATTGGGTCGTCTTTTTACGGCGTGCTGAAGCATTAACAATGCCTTATCCAAATGCACACCACGGTCAACCCAGCTATAGGCAAGGTAATTGACAAGATCAGGATTATTAGGGGCAAGTTTAAGGGCCTCTAACAGATCACGTTCTGCCTTTTCCCATTGTTTGGTTTGCTCGTATGAAATGCCGCGCCCATATAAGGTACGCCATTTAACTTTTTGTCCACGCTCGTCAATTAACGATAATGCTTTGGTAAAATAAGGAATAGCCTCTTGATAATCCTCACGCCCCCTCAGTAAATCGGCAAGAATATAAGGATAACGATAATATGTTGGGTCTGCTTCAATGGCATCTTTTAGTAATTTATCGGTTTCTTTATAACGCTTGGCCGCATTCAAGGTAAAGGCAGCACCCACAAGGGATTCGCGTCCAATAAGAAATTTTTCATTTTTCGCAATGCTTAAATATAATTCAGAAGATTGATCGTAATCCCTAATCAGGGCAAAGGTTTCAGCCAAAGCTGATAATAAATAAGCGTGCGAAACACCGCAAATTTGTGATGTTCTTAAAAATGCAATCGCCGATTCATAATCATTTTGGCGGGCATATAAAATGCCAATATTATAGAGGTCTTCGCCAAGGGATTGGATATAATTTTTGGGTAAATCGAACTTGAAATCTTCCCCTTTTTCAATACTTGTGGCCGCAGCCCAAAGCAAGCCATCGGGCTGATTCTTGCGATGCGTTTTTAAGAGTTCAAGGGCTTTATCTTTTTCGCCTTTTTCAAGATGAATTTGCACAGCCGATAACACGGAACGTACTGCCAATGGGTCAATATATTTGCCTGATTTTTTAAACAGCAATAATGCTTTATCAGTATCCCCCGCAACATAGGCACTGTTGGCAGCATGAAAACTACGCATCATATCGAATAAAGCGAAACCACTAAGATTGCTTTCAATCAGTTCAGCTTTTTTAAAATCATTATTAAATCGATATACCGTACCGCCAATCAAGGCACGCATAGGCTTGTTGAAACTATTTTGGAATTTTTCAAAAATCTCAAGCGCTTCTTTGGGTTGATTGCGTTTAATTTTATCGGCTAATAAAGCAATAATTGAAAATGTACCAACAACATTTTCTGTGACCTCTTCAGCTGTTTTATCAGAAAATTTCGAGATATGCTGATTAGCCAATGCAACAGCAGTATCGAAATCTTGCTTAATTAAACTTAGGCGAATGGCTTGATCGGCTAAGTAGGGATCAGTCATTGGCGTTAGGACAAAACTATTTTCTGAATTTTTTTGTGCGGCATCAAAATCATAATAAAGCCGTGCCGATCGAGCTGCTAAATATGCACCAGAAAAGTTAATGTTATTAAACTTATCCCCAATTTTTTGAAGCTGTAATAATTGATGGTTTTTATCATCATGATTATCATTTTTGTGCGGCGTAATATTTTGAGCACATGCACTTGTCAGTAAAATAATACTAATAAAAGATGTGGAAAAACAAGATGAAGCAAAAGACATATATCCCTTTTCTTAAAATCAAATAATATATTTACATAATACGGTAAACCTATGAATCAATAGTTTAAAGTAATATTTTCAATATGTCGTTATTATTTTACAAAACCTCTGCTTTTATGACGCACATTCTATTTTATTTTCAGTGTGAAATAAACCCGATAGCCTGTTGTGCTTGAAGTGCCATCAGCAAACGTGGCATCGGCAAAAGTGCCTATTGGCATAAACCGCAGCCCTGTGACATTGGGGATAAATTTAAACATAGGAATCCGATTCGGAATAATAATAAGTGCAATAAGCAAGGATATCATTAAGAATAATTTACGATTATTAAGCCCTATCAATGCCTTTGTCGATCCCTTGACTTTAAATGTCGATCAATGCTATGTTATTAATATAATTACAAAACTTGCCAATAATAGCCATCGCCTCTTTTGGTGATTATTTTTTGACAATTATTCTCTTCAAGTTTTTTTCTTAAGCGTCCAATCATCACTTCGGCAGTCCTAGAATCGGGACTATTAATTGCTTCGGGGTATAAATGACGGGTAATTTCATGTTTATTAATTGGAACATTAACACTCTGAATCAGCATTTTTAAAAATAAGGCTTCTTTATCACTAAGCTCTAAAACGATATCGTGAATGTGCAGGCATTGTGTTTGCATATTTAACGTGCAGCCATCATCGTCATATAATATGTTAATATCAATATCACGGTGAGGGGGACTTCGCCTTAGTAAGGCTTGGACACGCACCGATAATTCTTCGGGCTCGAATGGTTTTACCAAATAATCATCACCGCCATCGGCAATGCCGCCAACTCTATCGGGTGTTTCATAAAGTGCTGATACCATGATGATAGGCATTTTTTTGCAAAAATTTGTTTTACCACTGCGTAACATTTCGCAAAATTCACGACCATTCATTTCAGGCATCATTATATCGGTTACAATTAAATCGACCGTAATAAACGCCGCAGCTTCTATTGCCTCAATCGCACTCAGCACATAGGTCACATCATAACCATCACGTCGCAAAAGACGACTGATGAGCCGACAAATTTTTTCATCATCGTCAATAATTAAAATTTGTGCTGTCATTGGTTTTAAGCCACTTTATTCATAATTTTAAACTTTATGCGTTTAACAAGTTCATGATAATCGTCAAAAATAACCATCAAGGCAGGCGTAAAAGCAAAAATTAAAATTGTTGCGAAAACAAGCCCCCCAGATAAACTGGTTGCCATTGGAATTAAAAATTGTGCTTGGGTGCTTGTTTCCAGTAAAATCGGCAAGGTTGACACGGCATTCGTAAGCGTCGTTAACATGATTGCCCGAAAACGCCGCCGCACTGCATCAATCATGGCATCATAAGCACTTAAGCCACGATCTCGCATTTGATTGTAATAATCGAGCAAGACCACAGAATCGTTAATCACAATGCCGCACAAAGCCACAATCCCGAAAAACGACATAAAGGAAACACTTTGCCCCAAAATCCAATGGGCATAAAATGCCCCTGCAACACCTAAGGGAATATTTGCAATAATCACAAAGGGCATTGAATAGCCCCGTAATTGTACCGCAAGTAAAGCAAAAATAACAAACACCACTAAAATTGTATTGGTTTTAAGCGATGCCGTATCTTCTTGACGATCCTTGGTTGCCCCTGAATAGGAATATTGCATTTGCGGATATTGCTTCATAAGATTTGGTATGATTTCAGATTCAATCACTGCCGTTACCTCATCGGTTGTACGCACGGTTTCATCAATATCACCAATGACTGAAATAATACGGCGACCATCGACACGGTTAATTTTTGAATCGCCCCGCATAAACTTAATTAGTGCCATTTCCTTTAGGGGTGCTTGCTGACCATTTGGTAAACCAATACGATAATTTTCCAGAATATTCAGCGTTTGACGCTCTTTATCGGGCAAGCGTACCATAATTTTTATCTCTTCACGACCACGACGCACACGGGTTGCTTCTTGTCCATTAAACGCCCCCCTCAGTGCAGTTCCCAAAGATTGCGGCGTTAAACCTGCGGCATATCCTGCTGGCGTTAATTCAAAGCGATATTCTTTTTTACCCACTTCAAAACTATCTTTGATGGATACAACGCCTTCAATTTTGGCAATTTCGTCAACCATTGTTGCCGTAATGTTTTGTAAAGTCTTTGAGTTTTTATGGGATACTTCAATTTCAATATCGTTGCCCGAACGAATAAGACTACTGGTATAGGTTAAGTTTTTTGCCCCTGAAATTGAGCCAACATTTTTACGCCATGCTTTTTCAAACGCCACACTTGAAAAATCACGCATATCGGCCTCAACAAGCTTAACCTCGACATCGGCAATATTTTGTCCGTGAACTGTGCCACCACCGCCACCAGGACCCGATTCAGTTACGCTTTTACCAACCGATAAGGTAATGCCTTCATGGATAGGATTGGCTGTGCCTGTTTGTGCTTGGAATGCTTTAAGTGTTTTTTCTGCTGCTTGATAAACAATGTCAATTTTGTTTTTTGTTTCTAAAATTGGCGTATCAATTGGCATTTCAAGAACAGCGGTAATTTGCGAGCCTTCAATTGCAGGAAAAAATACCGTCCGAATAACACCGTTACTGACTGCAGATATTGCCAGAAAAATAATACCACAAACAGCCGTCACAGCCGCATAGCGAAACCGAATACAAACCGATACGAATGGCACAACATAATGATTAATAATGTAATTAAGACCAGCATCCATTTTTAAACGTATTTGCTTAATAATGCCCACTGAATAGCGTGATGGATTCATTAAATGCGATGGTAAAATTAAATACGCCTCGACCAGTGATATGCCTAAAATACAAATCACAATAACGGGAATAACCCCCAAAATTTGCCCAAATGTCCCCTCGGTAAGCATTAAAGGCACAAACGCAATCATGGTTGTGGATACGCCAACGGTTGCAGGAATAATCACATTATGAACACCATTCATCACATTTTCTAGGGCTGAACGCTCGGGATAAGTTTCCTGCTCATAGAAAATACTTTCACCCACAACAATGGCATCATCGACCACAATCCCAATCACAATAATCAGTGCAAAAAGGCTAATCATGTTAATTGTAACCCCAAACAACGAAGCCAACATTAACCCGCCACCGAACGAGATCGGCACACCCATTGAAATCCAGAATGCGAGCTTTAAATCTAGGAATAAAATAAGGGCAATAAATAACAAAATAAAGCCAATTAAAGCATTTTTAATCATTAAATTTGCCCGATCTTTAAGGGCATCTGTGCGGTTAAATTTAATTTTAACATCAATATTATTCGGTATATTAAGGCCTTCCAAATAGTCTCGGACGGATTTCTCAATTTTTAAAACATCTTGCGTTTTGCTACGGCTCACTGCTAAAAACAACGAAGGTACACCATTAAATTCTGAAATAATCCGCTCGTCACTAAAACCATCTTCAAGCGTTGCAATGTCACCAAGCTTTAATGTTGCGCCATTTGGCATGGCCTTAATGACAATATTTGCATATTCATTGGCGTAATAACGTCGCCCCTCAACACGCAATAAAATATCCCCTGCAAGCGTTTCAATTCTGCCTGCTGGCAAGTTAATTGCTGAATTTGAGATAATATTGGCTACTTGGCTGTGGGTTAAATTATAGCGTTGCAAAGTATCATTACTAATAAAAACACTGATCTCCCGATCAACATCACCCCGAATATCGACATCATTCACCAAGGGGAGTTGTAGGATATCTTGCTCCATCTTTTCAGCAAAATTACGCAATGTTTGCGGTGGCACATCACCAAAAACAGCAATATTCATCACAAGACTTTTGGGCTTGGCACGCACAATAATTGGCCGCTCTGCATTTTGAGGCGGAAAGTTTTGCAGACTATCTATTTCATTCTTAATATCGTTATAAACATCAATCCCATCAGCTTTTTCAGTTAATTCAACCGTTACTGAACCCACCCCTTCGGAGGCCGTTGATGACACTTTTTTTATCCCGTCAATCCCAATCACTGCTTCCTCGGCACGCTGCGTAATGGCTTCTTCAACATCAGCTGCCGAAGCCCCTGGATAGCTTACTGAAATCGTAATCATTTTAGGATCAATCGTCGGGAACACTTCCTTGGTCATGTTCTTGACGCTTAAAAAACCACCAATTAAGAAAAAAATCATCAGTAACGTCGCCGCCACATGATTTTGTGCAAACCAAGAACCCAGACCAGTTTTATAGTTTTTCATCGTTTAAGGCTTTCTTTTATTCAGCAATTTTCACAGTTGCATTATCGCCAATCACACTATAACCACCCCGTATGATTTTTACATTTTGGGCAAAGGCTTTTGCATAAATCTGATTATTAGTACGGCTAATAATCTCAATTTTCTGACGAGAAACTTGATTAATATCATCAATAACACGCACATAAACATCATCCACAATATCATTTTCCTGAAGTATGAAAATTTCATGCGTTTGTTTGGTGGTAAATGTTACTTGTACAATTTTATTAGGCTGCAAGTTTTTTGTGCTTAATGGCTTTAAAATAACCCGTGAAAACTGCGTTTGCGTATCAACAATATCTGAAATACGATCAATCTTACTTGGGTAAACCGTATCATTGACACGCATTTCAACTGAATGGGGTATTTGTTGAATAAATTTTGCTTTGTCTGACGCTAAATTAACAATCACTTCAAGGGAATTATACGAAAATACTTGCCCCAATGACTGTCCACCACCAAGCCCGACCGCTGAAAATTGCCCCACCTCAACTTGCGAGCTTTCGACACATCCAGCAAAAGGGAATGAAAATTTGGTATCATCAAGACCAATTTTTGCCAATTTCAAACGTGCCTGTGCTGTCTTAATGGCAGCCTTTGCTTGACTGATTTGCGGTTTTCGGGCAACAAGACTTGGGATTGATTGCGAAGGATTTAAAATATTCCATTCAGAAATTGCAGCTTTCGATTCTGCTTCCACAAGGGCTAAGCTTGCATTGGCTTGTTGTAATTCGGCTGCCGCACGATTATATTCAGCCTGCGTATCGTCAGTATCAATTTTGAATAAAATTTGATTAGCTTTAAAACACGACCCTGCTTTAAAATTATCCGCAACATACGTAATACGCCCTGTGACTTCGGGAATAATTGGAATATAACTGCGCGCCATAATTTGTGCTGTATTTGAAAACGATAATTTTTCAAGCTTTGCATTCAAGGTTACAGCCGCAACTGTCGGCACTTCATTGTTTTTATTATTAATCTTAGGATCTGTTTTCAGTAATTGAAGCCCAAAATTTAATAAATAAATACAGACAAGAAAAATAATAATCAGAATAAGCTGTACATATCCTTTGGCTGTTTCTTTGGTCATAATAAAATTTTCCTCATTATATATGTCAAAATATATGTCAAAATATCACCCTATAACGATACATAGCGAATAGGCGCAATGCCGCTTGCCGTTAATAAATCGGTATATAAATTGCGTACATTTTGCTTTATTTCAACCAAGGCAATTTGCGATGCATAATAATTGCCTTGTGTTTCGAGTAACTGCCGAAAGCTGATATTACCAAATTTATAATTTCGGTTTGCGGCATCAAGTCCTTTTTTTGCAAGCTGCATCCGTTGATCTGCCCTATCCTCCAGCGTCATGGCAATCACTATATTTTTCCCCAAAGTAATCACATCGTTACTGGCGGCAATCAAAGTATTTGCATAAGTTTGCTTGGCAAGCGTTAAATCTGCCTCGGAAATATCAATTTGTGCATCCCGTACACCCCCATCATAAATCAACTGCCCAATGCTTGCAATTAAGTTTTTCGCAATTAAACTAGGATCAATTAAGTTTGACAATTCTGTTGTTCGGTTTTGAAATGAAAATAACAATTCGGTATCTGGATAAAATGCTTTTAATGATAAATCAAGATTATCATTGGCAATGCTCACATTATAGTGTGCAACCTTTATGTCGGGTCTTTGGTCAAGAATATTGAGGGGGATTTCAACAGAATTACTGGGTAAATCGGGAAACCCTGTCTTGCAAATATCAGGGTAATGCTTATCAAATGATTTATCCGCCAAAGCCTTATTGGGCTGTTGGTCCAGTGTTTCACCAATTAATGTATAATAGCCTTGTTTTGCTAAATTATAATTTTGCTTAGACTGACTTACTGCAATTTGCGATGCCTTAAAGGCGTCTTGTGCATTATAAAAATCGGTGACATTTGCCCGCCCTAATTCATAGCGTAGCTTGGTACTGCGTTGTAATTTTTCATTTAACAACACCATGTCTTGATTAATATTAATCAAGGATTTAGTTGCACATATTAAATGATAATTACGGGCATAATTATTTAATGTTTCCAAATAAGTTGTTTGCGCTTGGAAGTAATTTGACAGCACTTGATTATTCGCAATGTGTGTTCTTAACTGCGTCCGTCCAAATAAATCAGGCACAAGACTAATATCGCCGCTTAATGAATATAATGTAATCTCTTCTTCTGGTTGAAAGGTAATGGGATTTACAAATCTTTGACGATTAGCCGAAAACCCACCCGACACTTGGGGTAAATATCCTGCATAAGCTTGTTTATAAAATGCCCGTGATTGTGTAATTCGATTTTGCGCTGTATTTAATGCTATATTATTGTCTTTTAAGCTTTGAATATCACTCGCAATAAAATCTGTTGCCAAAAACTGTACCAAAGGCTGTAAATCATTATTTTGGGTATCAATTGCTTTTTGAAACGGCATTTCGGGCTTTTTATCAGTGCTGCATCCTGAAATCATGGCAAAAATAACACACAACAAAATTGATTGCCGTGACAATTTTTGTACACTGAAATCCATAACTTAACCCTTAAAATTAAAACACTTACTAGACTTTTATATATACGAATTTTAATAAAATAGCGTCATTTTTTTTTATAAAAAGAGATTTTTTTTAAGATTTTCATCCTAAACATGACACAAAACAATTGCGAGCTATGCAAATATAGCATACCTTGAAACACAGTCAAACCCTGCATAAATACCTTACAAGCCATGCAATATAAACATAGGTCGCAAATGAAGTCAGATTTTACAATAAGACAGCATCCATTTTCAATCATAGTCAAAAATATTTGTTTCTTTTTTGTAATTCTTATACTCACAATAACTTCTGCAACTTCTGCTTTTGCGGCTAACCCATTTGGTTTTGAAATCGGCAAAGCAAGATATGACGATATAAAATCTGAACTATCACCTCTTACAAGTCTTAAACATCAGGGAATTAATCGCTTCTCGGGTGGTAAAATGCTTGTTGCCGATAACCCCGAAAGCTTGGGCTATGATGGCTTGAAAAAAGTAACCTTGATTTTTGATCATAAAAACATTTTAACCGCCGTTGTGATGCGTCTTAAACGAGATGAAAACGGTAAACGCAATGCTGGTTTTATGTATGTTTATAAAAAACTAGATGCGAAATATTTTTCAGATTTTCAAAATATTAAGCCAATGGGCCGTATGACGGCAGGTTTTACAGCACGCACTCAAGATAACAACAAGCAAATTAATGTTCATATTCGTATGATGTCTGAGCGTGCATCTGATGTTTTTGATTTACAATATTTGTCCGAAGAATTTTGGCAACGCTATGACAGTGCAAAAGCAAAACCAGAAAATTTACGCTATTCTGCTCAATATAAAAACCTTATTAAAAATAATGTTTTTTAAATTAAAAGCAATAATAAATCCCTAAAAAAATCAATCCCCATAGCGGTATTGCAAGTGCAGTACCGCTGACAAGCCCTTTTTTAAAGCAATCTTGCGCTAATAATACACACTCATTCTGGTTATCCTGTGCTATGGCATCTGACATTATGAATCCTGTATCATGTTAATTATATTTGAATTATATTTTAATTATTACAGAACAGTTTTAATAAGTGATTAAAACTATTATTTTATCATTGAAAATTAACGTATAAGATGTACCCTTGAAATAATTAAAACTCATAAGCGGTTCTATAAAATGCTCAAAGATTTTAAAAATCTTAATGTCGTCACGAATGATATTTTGCAATATGCTGCTAAGCGTACAATTGAAAGCGGTGCAACTGCACAAGAATTAATGTCTGATGTAGCGCATCGGGTTGTGAGTGCGGTTAAGCATCATAAGAGCTCATCTTTGAAAATCGATATTCTATGTGGTCCTGGTAACAAGGGCGGCATTGGCTTTGTCATTGCCAACCTTCTTAAGGAGCTTAAATTTCGGGTGCGTGTTTTTGTCTACCTCTCTCCCGACAAAGTTTTTAAAACCCAAGCTGCATACGCCGCCAAGCAATATACAGGAAAAATTGAAAAAATTGCCGATTTTGCACCCGACCCCGAAAACCTAATTATTGATGCTTTGTTCGGCAGTAATATTCACAACAATATCGAAGCCCCTTATAATCATCTTATTGATACTGTTAATGCAGGCAGCAAAGCAGGCGTTATTGCCATTGATTTACCTTCTGGTGTTTATGGCAATACAGGAAAAATTATGGGTGTAGCAATCGAGGCTGATTCCACAATTGCCTTTGATCGCTTACGCCCTGCCCATATGTTATTTCCAAGTCATGCTTTGTGTGGCACAATTAGCCTTGTATCTACGAATATCCAAGAAGTTTTTTTATCTCCCTCCTCTGAACATTTCTCGCACCAAGTTCATGTCAACGAGCAACGCTTTTATAATAATCTTATCCCGAAACTTGATCCCTGCTTACATAAATATAAGCGTGGCTATACTCTTATTCTGTCGGGCGGCATAAAATCGACGGGTGCAGCACGTCTTGCTGCACGCGCAGCTGCACGTGCTGGTGCTGGCATTGTCAAAATTGGGGCTCCCCGTGATGCAATCCCTATTATTGCGGCGCATGAAACTTCAATTATCCCCTGTGATGTTTCCGATAAAACGACCTTTGAAAAACAACTTAGTGATGATCGTTTAGGGTGTTTAATTGCTGGCCCGGGGCTAGAGCTTAATCATCGGGGCGAAGTCATGATGCAAACCATCATTGATTATATTTGCCAAAAGAATTTGCACGCTGTGCTCGATGCAGATATTTTAACCTTAATTGCGATGCATAAAAAAGAACATTATCCGAATTTTCAAAATAAGGTTTTGCTGACACCACATGAAGGGGAATATGAGCGTTTATTCCCTGAATATGTTAAAAAAGACAAAATTACGCAGGCACGTTATGCTGCCAAGCAAATGAATGCGGTTTGCCTTTTAAAAGGCCCTGATACCGTTATTGCTGCCCCTGATGGCCGTGTTGCAATTCAAACCAAGCCATGCTTTAACCTTGCCACTGCGGGCAGTGGTGACTTGTTGGCAGGGATTGCAGGGGGTTTAATTGCCCGTAATATGCCTATTTTCGAGGCAGCCTGTGCCGCCGCAATTGTGCATTCTGATGCAGGTGAAAAATCAAACTATGGCGCCCTTGCCGAAGATATTGTGCATCATATCGCCCCCCCTATTGCGTATAAACACCGCCGCATTTTTTAGGTTTTTTGGTAGGTTAATTTTTTGTAAAAACTTTACTCATCAAAAATAAATGTTTGAATATCCGATTGATAATTTTCAAAATCAAGCTCGATTTTATAGAACCCATTTGAGAATTAAGAGCTGAGAGATTTAAGGGCGATCCTGAGAAAGCATAATTGAATTTTAACCTTTGTAAGTGCAGTCAATATCCTTTATACTAGATATGCCTTTGAACATGCTTTTAACCAATGGATGATACATGATTAACCTTTATCAAATGAACTTGCTTACTGTTATAGATATCTGTAATGATGGGGTATTCTTAAAGGGAGATGATGGTCACGATATCCAGCTGTTGCACGCCCCTAATGATATCAAGGAAAATGACGAGGTCTCGGTGTTTGTCTATCATAATGCATCGAACTATATAGAAGCCACATTCAATCCCCCTTATGTAAAAATAAATGAATGTGCAAATTTACAGGTTTTATCTTCTGGCGATTATGGCGCTTTTTTAGATTGGGGCTTCCATAAAGATTTACTGCTTCCGCGCTCTGAACAAGCATATCCCTTGAACGAGGGGGATTATTGCGTTGTCTGTGTATATATTGACCAAAAAGGGCGACCAATTGCGTCATCGCGGCTTTCTAATCATCTCAATGAACACTCTGGTGATTTACAAGTCGGCCAGCAAGTTGATCTTTTAATCGCTAATGAATCTGAACTAGGCTTTAAGGCCGTTATTAACAATCAACAGCTTGGTCTTGTTTATCACAACGAGCTATCACAGCCTCTACAGCTTGGCATCACCATAAGAGGGTGGATAAAAGGGATCCGAGATGACGGCAAAATAGACCTTAATATCAATGCATTTGACAAGGGGGCGCGCAATGAATTAGAAGCAGAAATTTTGGAACAGCTTCACAAGGAAAATGGCCGTATTGATATTTCGGATAAAAGCCCAGCAGAGACAATTTTTGCAAGATTTATGGTTAGCAAAAAGAACTTCAAGCACGCATTAGGGTACTTATACAAGCAACGCTTAATTAAAATACATCCCAATTTTATTGAACTTATTTAAGTATTAAATCAACAATTAATCTAGTAATCGAAAGTTTTTCATAGAATATAGTGTTGGAAAATAACGATATTGCTAGACATTGTGTATCACATCGCCCCCCTATTGCGTATAAACACCGCCACATTTTTTAGGTTTTTTGGATTGCATCAAGATTTGTGTATGTCATTATCTTCATATATAGTGAACTAAGTTGATATACTGCCTAGTCTTTCATGTTTTTTAATATGTCGATCAACACATGAATTTTTGTATATGCAGGATGTGTATCACGATTTATGCTTAATAATGCCTTAGAATTTTTTAAAGCCTGATCGGTCTTATTTTTTAATCTTTCATTATAAAGCTGACCATAATCATCCTCATCTTTGTCAATTTGATGATTGTCTTTTAGTTGTTTATAAAGCATATGCCTATTATCATACGTAAAAGAATCTTGAAAATGCAGTGAAATCCATAATTCAAAGCAAGGCACAGATTCCAAAATATAAATATTATCTATTTCATTTTCTTTGGCTAAAGTGCTTAAAAAAGTAGGATGATCATCTTTATCTATTAAACAATAAACACGCTTGCCTTTTTTTGTATAAATATGCTTGTAATTATTAACTGCATAATTATAAACACTTATAGGTGCAGAATCTGAGCTACCGTCAATAACAACAGATACTTTCCATAAATTCCAATCAGTTAATAACGCCTTAAAATATTTAACCGCATTTTTTGTATCTTCACAAATAATCACTATTTTATAATTAATATTTTTTGTCTGTCTTGCTCGTTTATGATCTCTATGCTTAATTTTAGACATTATCACCATTACCAATATGCGGCAATCCACCAAAAGTATTATCTAGATATTCTTCATCAAGCTTAATATTATCAGGAACAGATTTGAACTCGCTAATAGAAAAAAGTTCAGATTGTAAATTATCTTTATTCTTTTCAACCAACCAAACATTGTGCTTGTCTAAAAATTTTAATGGATAAGTATTATGTGATGTAAAAATTAATTGCGCATTATTGGGATTTGTTTTTGGATTTTTAAAAAGTTTTATAATATGTTCAAAAGCCTTGGGGTGCAAACTACGATGCAATTCATCGGCAATCCAAATATAACCATTGTCAAGAATATCAAAAAGAGGGCCAGCCAAGGCAAATAAATTCTGCGTTCCATCAGATTCCTGCTCTAATTCTAAGAAATAATTTTTATCATTAACTTGATATTCTAATTTTACTTTTTTTTGCTTACTAGATAAGATTTCTTTTTTAAAATCTTCTTTAA
>JBLHTX010000029.1:0-16606 GCA_047627635.1 Alphaproteobacteria bacterium
GGTTAATGATACAATTTATGCATTGGAAACAAAGCCCAAAATACGCACCGATGCCAAAGAATTTTTAGAAAAACATAAAGGCAAATTCACAGTATTATCGGGCGGCACAATTCCCGATGCAGCAAAAGAAGCACTTGGATTAACTGCTGATAATTGTTTTGAAAAACAAACACCCGAAGGGAAAACTGACCAAGCAAAAACAGTTCTAGCAAAAAAAAAAATTGATCTGGATCAAGTTGTTGCCTTCGGTGATGGCGGCAATGATTGGAATATGTTTAAAAATGCAAACATTGCCATTCAGATGGCAGATACACAAAGCGAGAATATTACTGATTTTGCCCATATATTTTCTGATGCCACACTTAATAATTTAAGTGACTTTACGGTGCTTAATGAAACTGCTCAAAAATCGACAGCCAAAAATAATTTCTTCCGTAATCTCGCAATTATCAGCTCGCTGGGCTCAGAGTCAATGACAGCAATGATTGCGCCAGACTTAGAGGATAATCCTTTATATAATACCGTGCATCATTTGGGTTCTCAGGGGTATTTTAATCGCTTAGCACAAAGAACAAGTACAAAAATTACACAGGATACTGATACAAAGGATACTGATAAAAACGCACCTTCAAGCCTATTTAATAAAATTGGCATTGTTACACTTACTGCAGTAACGGCTCTTGGTTTTAGAGGAAACATGTCTATCAATGAATCCGCTGCGAAATCTGCCTATAACGCCCTAAGATATACTGGATTTGCTTCTCCACTTATTAGTGAAGTCATGGGCTTGGGGTCGATGATAAACAATGTAGTCACAGACTTTCTCTCTAAGGAAAAAGAAGATACTTCCACTGCCGCATAATATTTGTAGCAAAAATCTAAGCAATATAAGCTTGAAAAGCACTTCCAACATCCTGTGTATGTCCTTGGGTACGAGTGAAACCAAGATTGTGGCAATGCGTGCTTCATTCGGATCACCTACAGAAGCATGGTTACGACTAGCGCCCCAAAATGTACTGATTTCACCTTCGTCATTCGAGAACAACTCTTGGAAGCCATGTTCTTGAACATATCCAAATAATACCTCGCCATTGAGTGCTCATAGGGCGTTATCATTTGTATTAAGGCCATCACCAAGAATATCATTTATCATAGCAGGCACAATAATCGGCACCTTGAGGCCATTCTTCAGGCTCGTTACCCCTTGTTTCCGATGTTGATGTTGTTCCGCTTCGTGCGCCATGATTATGATATACCCCCATAATAAAAATAATTTTTATAAGTGTATTTACTATATTATTAATGTATATAATTGTAAGTATGTATTTTTTTATAGTTAATTTTCATCTATATTTTGTTTTATTTAATGATGTAATTCAAGCAAATATAGCCTGTTTTTGTGTAACAACATCGCCGTTAAGGCTATTTAACGAGAACCCTTTAATGTCAATAGTAACGCTATCACCAATTTTCATTGTGGGTTCAGCGTCAAAATAGACGGCCTGTAAATAGGGACTTCTGCCGACTAACTGCCCTTCATATCGCCCTTGCTTTTCAATAAGGACAGGTAATTTTTGACCAATCAAAGATTCATTAAATGCTTTTTGTTGTGTAAATAAAAGTTCTTGCAGGATTGCCAAACGTTCAGCTTTAATATTTTCTGGCACTTGGTTGTCATGATCTGCGGCTGGTGTGCCAGGGCGAGGGGAATATTTAAATGAAAAACTAGATGCATAATTAACTTGCTTGATAAGCGTAATAGTATCTTGAAAATCTTGGTCGGTTTCCCCTGGGAAGCCCACAATAAAATCGCCCGACAAGGCAAGGTCAGGGCGTGCCGCACGCATTTTTGCAATAATATCAAGATATTCAGCAGCCGTATGCTTACGATTCATTTTCTTTAAAATCGTATCAGACCCACTTTGAATCGGTAAGTGTAAATAGGGCATAAGCTTGGGAATATCACGATGAGCAGCATATAAATCGTCACTCATATCACGAGGATGCGAGGTTGTGTAACGGATACGCTCTAGCCCGTTTATATCTGCCAATACGGTACAAAGCTCGCCAAGCGATGTAACCACTCCCTGAGCATCTAGGCCATGATAGGCATTTACATTTTGCCCAAGCAGGGTAATTTCTTTAACGCCGCCACCAACTAGGATTTTAGCTTCATCAGTGATATCGACAACTTTGCGAGAAAACTCGGCACCCCTTGTGTAAGGTACAACGCAGAATGTACAAAATTTATCGCACCCTTCTTGAACCGATAAAAAAGCCGTAACCTTGTTAATTTGTGGCTTAACGGGCATGGCATCGAATTTCTCTTCTTCATAAAAATCGGCCTCATAGACTTTTTCTCCCTTTTGGGCAGCCTTGGTATATTCAGGAAGTTTATGATAGGATTGCGGGCCAAACACCATATCGACGTTTTTGGCACGTTTAAAAATTTCTTTGCCTTCGGCTTGTCCAACACAGCCTGCCACGGCAATTAAGCGTTTCTTGCCACTGGCTTCATCTTGGTGGCGAATACGCCCAAGTTCGGAATAGACTTTTTCAGTGGCTTTTTCACGAATATGACATGTATTTAAAACAACAAGATCGGCCTCATCTTTGTTATCGGTTTGAACATACCCTTCGGTTTCCATTAACTCAGCCATACGTCCAGAGTCATATTCGTTCATTTGACAGCCGTAAGTTTTAACGAATATTTTTTTCACACTAGATACTCCGAATAATTAAGACGCAATTTGTCTTTGTGTATATGTCGAACGGATAGAATTTTCAAGATATTTCGCCATTTTTTGCCGTGTTTCAAACGCATCATATAAAATACAGGATCCAAAGCATAATTGAACCGTAATGGGTGACTGCGATAACACATCTTTGACGTGGGATAATAGTCCCATATCACCATACCATGCAATATATGGTTTTTGTTTGCGATGCACTGGCATACCAGAAATTTCGTGATAATTTAAACAAAGCGTTTGTACATAGGCCTGATAATCATCATTTTTCTTTGCGGCAGCAAGTAAAGCAGATTTAAAGGGGAGTGTTTTATTGCCGTCACTGGTTGTGCCTTCAGGGAATAAAATAATGGTTTTATTTTTCTTTAATGCTTCGGTTATGTTTTTGACCTGCGTGCCAATATCAGCACCTTTTGCTTTGCGATTAACAAAAATTGTATTTTGTATTTTGGCTAAAAATCCAAGCACTGGCCATGATGCAATATCGGATTTGGCGATGAAATAACAAGGGAAAGATGCACCAATTACCATAATATCAAGCCATGATAAATGGTTTGCAACAATAATAAGAGGGCATTTTTGTTTGCGTTCACCCGCAATTTTTACACTAACACCAAAGAGCTTTAACAGGCATCTATGAAAATATTGTGGAATTTTATCAGCAACGGATAAGCGTAACAAACGTGCGCTGATTGCAAGTAATAAAAGTGGGATTGTGACAAGCACAACCCCCATAAGAACAATGGTTAAGCGTAAAAAAATCACTCTATTATCCTTGTGTTGGACCTGTGCCGCCATTTAACAGCTCTTTATAAGATAAAGCGCGGTTGCTGCGACCCAGTGTATAGACTGTTTTATACACATTACCAATAGTGTTACACATTTCGTCAACTGAAACTTTATTGCGGCCAATATAGGCAACGATAAGGTCGGTTGTTGTTTCTAATACTTCTGAACTATCTACTATATGATCTAAATTCATAATGAACATACCTTTTTATAAAATAAAATTAAAATTACTTAGCGTACATAAGACGACTAAATGAGTGATGTAACAATTTCAGCCTCCAATCCTGAAGACTTTAAGCCTGTTACACGCATTTGATACAGCGTTCCATGTTCAATGGGGTCTTGTGAGCATAAACGTACAAATGTTTCTGAACGCAAATAACCATTTGCCTCAGCAACACAACTAATCACCTTACCAATTAACGATTGATAATAGTCAGTACAAAGCTGTTCACTTGTCTGACGTAAAATTGCCGCACGTCTTTTTATGACATCTTTGGCAATTTGTGGCATTCGTGCAGCAGGTGTGCCCGAACGTGGTGAATATGGAAAAATATGACCGTATATAATGCCAATTTCTTTGATAAGGGCAACAGAATTATCAAACATAGCATCAGTTTCAGTCGGAAATCCAGCGATAATATCGGCACCAAAAACAAATTCGGGGCGATGTGCCTTTAGTTTTTGGCAAAATTCAATCGCTTGTTCTCGGTTATGGCGACGTTTCATACGCTTTAAAATCATGTTATCACCCGATTGTAACGAGAGATGTAAATGCGGCATAAAGCGTTTTTCATAAATCATTGTTTCAAACAACGCATCGTCAATTTCGATGGAATCGACCGATGACAAGCGAAGCCGTGGCAGATCGGGGACAAGCTTAATAATTTGTGCAACAATATTTCCTAAATGCGGCGTATTGGGTAAGTCATGCCCCCATGATGTTAAATCGACACCCGTTAAAATGACTTCTTTAACACCTTCATCAACCATTCTTTTGACGTTATCAATAATAACGCCAGCAGGTACCGAGCGTGAATTACCCCGCCCATAAGGAATAATGCAGAATGTACAGCGATGATCGCAGCCATTTTGAATTTGTAAATAACTGCGTGCTTTGTCGCCAAGTCCTGCAACAATATGCCCCGCAGTTTCCTTGACGGACATAATATCGTTGACAACAATTTTTTCAGTGTTTTCAATCGAGAGTAAATTTGTGAAACTATTGCGTATTAATTTTTCGTGATTATCAAGAACCTTATGAACTTCGGGCATATTGGCAAATGTTTCAGGTTCGGTTTGCGCTGCACATCCAGTGACAATAATTTTTTTATTGGGATTTTTCTTTGATAATTTGCGAACAGTTTGGCGTGCTTGACGCACAGCCTCGGCTGTAACGGCACATGAATTAATCACAATAACGTCTGATATGCCTTCGGCAGTTAAATTTTGTGCAATGACATCGCTTTCATAGCCATTTAAGCGACATCCCATTGTGATGATTTCGTTATCTGTGTTTTGCGTCATAATAATAATTGCCCTTCATAGACAAACTTATACGCGCCTTGCATATATAAGGTTTGTGTGTCTAGGCTATAATCAATATCAAGTTCACCGCCATCAAGCAAGACTTTACATGCTTGATTAATTAATCCTTGATGCGATGCCGCAATAACAGCAGCACAAGCACCCGTACCACAAGCCTGCGTGATGCCAACACCACGCTCCCAGACACGCATTTTTAATGTGTCACGATTTATGATTGAAATAAATTCAACATTAATACGCTCAGGAAATAAAGCATCTGTTTCAATAGAATATCCAATAGTTTCGAGGGGGATTTTTAAGCAATCATCAACAATAAAGACAATATGCGGATTCCCAACATTCACACAAAAGCCCGAAGCATTAAAATGCGAAGTTATTAAGTTTTGAGGGTCAAGCGTTAAATTACTAAGGGGGATTTGATCTGCTGAAAATTTAGGTTTCGGCATTTTTATTTTTGCAATATCGTTTGGCATAATCGAAGCCTCAACAACATCATAACCGCCACTAGGTAAGGTAATATGAATGTTAAAATCTGTTTGCCCTGTTACTTTATGGAAATAACCAGCAGCGGCTCGTGTGCCATTGCCGCAACCGCCAGCATGAGAGCCATCGGCATTGAGGAATTTAATAGTAAAAAGTGAATCTTGGGGTATGAAATCGCTGATAATAATGGCTTGGTCAAAACCAATACCTGTATGACGATCAGCAAGCTGAAATATTGAATGCATTTGAGAATCTGCTTCACTGATTAGGGCAAAATCATTGCCTAGGCCGTGCATTTTTGTGAAGCGCATATTTTTCTCGAAGCTTAAAGAGTTAAGAGGGTAAGCATAAAAGGAAACTTAATCCCCTTTTATGCTTAGAATGTAATCTTATTATATTTAGAATATAATCTTAGGCAACTTTGGTAGTTTTTTTGTTCTTAGTACCAGCACGTGATGTACCAAGACCAATTTTTTTCGCAAGCATTGAGCGTTGCTCAGCATATAAAGGTGCAACCATTGGGTAGTCAGATGGTAAGCCCCATTTTGTGCGATATTGCTCAGGCGACATATCGTAATGTGCCTTTAAGTGACGCTTTAAAGATTTAAACTTTTGACCATCTTCAAGGCAGATCAAGTAATCATCGAATACAGATTGCTTGATTGGCACAGCGGGCTTATGGGCTTCATCGCCCACAAAGCCTGCGCCATCCATTACTTCTTGTAATGTTGCGTGTACTTTTTCAATGAGACTTGGTAAATCATTTGAAATAACTTCATTGTTGCTGACATAAGCAGCGACAATATCGGCTGTGATTTCTACGAGGTTTGTTCCAGACATTTTTTGTTCTCCGTTCGGTTTATTTCAAGGTTTTTTATATTCCTATAACGTTAGTTTATACATAATTTAGTCACTAGTCAATAATTATTAAATAAAAAATAACATTTATTGTGTTATATATAAAAAATATGAATTTTATTGGTTTTTCTTTCTTTTATAATTGATATCTAGCAGAAAATAATGGATTCGACAATGTTTTTATAAATAACCAATAATAAAATGAATTATATTTTTGATTGGACTAAAATAATCGCACAAATTTTTCAGTTAATGCTTCGGCAACCGAGTCAGCATTTGGCACAGTCACAGCTTTTTTATAATAGCTTTGCACGTCATGCCCAATCCCTAGGGCAAAAATATCGATATCAGACTTGTTTTCAAAATAATGTAAAACTTTCTTGAGATGATCTTCAAGATAATGATTGTTATTAGCAGAGTGGGTCGAGTCGTCGACAGGTGCACCATCTGAAATAACAGTCAGAATTTTACGTTTTTCAGGGCGTTGTGACAAGCGTTGCGTTGCCCATAGCAAGGCCTCACCATCAATATTTTCTTTTAATAGGCTCTCTTTTAGCATGACAGAAATTGACCGTGTTGCCGCCTTGTAGGGCATATTAAAATCTTTATAGATAATATGGTGTAAATCATTCAGTCGTCCTGGCATTGGCGGACAGCCTTGTTTTTCATAATCTTTGCGTGATTGACCGCCACGCCACCCTTGTGTTGTGAAGCCTAAAACTTCAACCTTGGCACCGCATCGCTCGATTGTTTCAGCAATAATATCGGCACATAAAGCCGCCATGGTAATGGGCTTGCCGCGCATTGAGCCAGAATTGTCGATTAATAAAGTTACGGCTGTATTTTCAGCAACAATAGGCATTTCATCTTTAAAGTATCGTCCATCAAAGGGATCGGTTAAAATTTTTGAAATTTTTTGATGATCCAAATTTCCTTGATATAAATCATAGTAATGACAATCATCTTGAACCGATATAAGCCGTGCCCGTAATTTGCGTGATAAACGATGAATAACCTTTGCATGGCTTTTTTTGGCTTTCATTAATTCACCATGCAAGTGATGAATTTCTTTTTCCGAAACCAATTTTTCAGCTTCTATGACTGTGTCATATTCTGTGGTATATATTTTATAGTCTGTTTTTGGTTTTGTGGTGTTAAACAATGTATTATCAAGAAAACCAGCTTCTTGTATTGTTTCAATTTCGGGTGTGTCATTATTGATATCTGGCGTGTTATTTTCAATGTCGGCCATAGCATTATTATCAGCCGATTCAGGGTCAGTATCGTTAACATCGTTATTGGTGGGCTGATCAGGGGGAGGGGCCTGTGCATTAAGCGTATTATCAATATCGGTTAAATCCTCATCCTTGTGAAAGCCATCAACAAGGAAATCATGATTATCTGTGGTGTTCGTATCTTGGGAACAAAAATAGGTCGCAAAGCGTGCCGCATTTTTTGCAAATGCCTTGATATCGGGACATGATTGTTTTAAGCTTTGTAAATAAACATCGTTACGACTATTGATATCAATAACAGGCTGCGTGACAAGTTGTGGATATATTGTTTGCATGGCGAATAAAAGCCCGCGCTCCTCGATGGCACCAAGGATTAATTGTCGTTTTTCATAGACAGCACGGATATTATTTAAAGCACCCACAAAGCTTTGAATACCTTGAACTTCGTAACGTAGCTGCATTAAATAACTGTAAAGCAAGGAAGCACTAGCGTGGTTCGGGCGATATTTTTGCTCGGTCACAACATTATGATAGGCAATTTTAAACAAAGAACGATCAATATAACCACGCCATAAAGTAATGGCTTGAGGGGTAAAAGAAGTTGGCTCTGATAGATAAATTTTATCAGCAACCGCCCGTGTATCACCACTTGCAAACATAATATCTATATTGGGATTACCTGTGACAGCAATAGCCAAAGCGGTGACAGTCTTTTTTAAAGAGTCTTTATGATAGGCCTGTTGATTCATAAAATTATCAAGCAGTTGCTGTATAATCAGGCGTTAATACTGTATCAATTACTGAAAGTTCTGTACCAAAACAACGCTGATAAAATTCAGCAATTTTATCATGGTCAATTGTATCAGTACGATTAAGATAACTTAGGCGAAAAGCCAATTCAATAGTATCAAACAGCACGCTACTTTCAGCCCAAGCCAATACGGCACGAGGAGAGATTGAGCCAGAAATTTCATCGTTGGCAAAAGCAATACGAATCATAGTTGCTAGGTTAACCATTTTCTTGATGGTTATAATGCCTTCGGGGGTATTAAGTTCAGGCACTTTGTTGCGGATTATTTCTGCTTCAATTTCAGGCTTCATAAAAGATAAATTGACAGTAAGTGACCACCGATCCATTTGGGCTTGGTTTAAAACACGGGTTCCGTGATAAATACCTAAATTATCGCCGAGACCGACTGTATTAGCAGTCGCAAAAATTCGAAAATTAGGGTGGGGTGTTATAATTTCAGATTTTTCAAGCAAAGTTAAGCGACCATTATCTTCAAGCAATCTTTGAATGACGAACATAACTTCGGGGCGACCCGCATCATATTCATCAAATACAAGAACACAGGGGCGACGTAAAGCTTGGGGGATAATGCCTTCTTTGAATTCGGTAACTTGCTGACCATTTTGTAAGGTAATCGCGTCACGTCCAATTAAATCGGCCCTAGAGATTTGCCCATCAAAATTAATACGGATGCATGGAATGTTAAGGCGGGCACAAATTTGCTCTATATGGGTTGATTTTCCTGTGCCATGCGTGCCATGAACAAGTACACGTTTATTAAAAACAAGCCCTGTCAAAAGAACTTGCGTAACCAAGGGATCGAAACAATATTCAGTATCGATTTCAGGCACAGAATCGCTTGTTTCCTTGAATCCCGGGAGAGGATGAGGGAAATCAATATTAAATAAAGCCTTTGCATCATAGGTGCAATTAAAAGTATCGTTTGAGGGTATCATAAATTATTACTTATATTTTTCGAAGCGTTATATATGAAACCTTATACGATAACAAACATTAAATTGTATAAAATACTTTTCTTTTTAATATTATTCGGTATCTGTGTAAAAAAGTGTCACAAGACCAAGCCCTTCGACTGTTTGATGATCTTTATTGGCACTTTTCCCTTGAGCCTGAGCTTTGCCATCGCGTGCGTAATGTTCGAGTTGTGATGAAAATGGCTTTACAAAACAAAGTCTAATTGCTCTTTGGTTATTATTTTTAAAAAATAAATGTTTGAATTTTTAAGTAATTGCCTTCAAAATCCAAGTCAATTTGATATTTAAATGAATAATTAATTATTTTCTCATAATTCTTGAGATATCTAACTGATTGATGATATAGAATAAAACACTGTGTTAGCATCATTGCAAGAAAGTCCAAAGGACTGACGAAGCAATCTCTCATAACCTTGATAAGCTATTGATTTTATTGTAAATACTCTTGAGATTGCACACCTGCTTAACAGCAGGCGTGCAATGACGTTTCCTATTAATTTAGTCATATCATCAATCAGTTAGATGTCTCAATCAGTTAGATGCCTCTAAATAAAAACTCTCTATCCTTTTAATGCTTATACTATCTTAACGATATGATATAAGCGATTAGGGATATAAGGGCAATGCAATAATTAATTTATACTTATGAATGCAGGGAGATGATAGGGGTTGTGATGATGTACTATTTGCCAAGAAATTCTAGAATGATTTTGTAGGCATGAACGGTTTGCCGCAATTTTTTCTCTGCATCGGGATCATGTTTGTTAATATCGGGATGATATTGCTTAACAAGTTTTTTGTAGCTTTCCCTAAGATTTTTAAATTCAGGTGGATATTCTATCAGCAAGGCTTGGCAAGCTTCATGGATATGCTCGAAAGCGATTGTATTTTTTGTTGAATTTTTTTGCGTTTTTTGTTTAAATTCCTGTTCTTGCCGCATACCTTCTTCAAAAATTGTTTTAGCAAAATCAAAAGGATCATCGAAAGTAAATTCAGGTTTTTGATTGTACGATTGTGCTTTCGAATTTGTGTGCATCCCCGATTGCCAAGTTGGTCGATGCCCAACCATGTCTTTTTCAAGATGCTGCATAATATCTTGTTCGGTCATGTTCTCGCAGTAATTCCAGCGTTTATTATGTTCTCTGATATGTTTTAAGCAAAAATAACGATAATTATTTAAATTTTGTGGGCTTTGCGGCGCTTTATAATCAGCAGATTCACTGCAAAGGGGGCGTGCACATTCACGGTATGCATTGGCAGTATTCGTTTTTTTTGAGGGACGACGCTGATGCTTTGCCTCGATTGTGGCGATATCGAATAAGGATAAATCAATTTTTGGCACGGCATAACATCCTTATTATTTAGATTATGCATTTATAATAGCAAAAACCATTAAAACCGACAACTTTTATTCAACAAAAAATATGCTTTTAATTAAACATATAATTAAATTGAATTTATATCTTTTTTATGTTATTTTAATGTAGTATTTGTAGTTGTGTGGAAATTGTCATGGTACGTAACAGCACCGTTATTGCGCTTAAAAATAACCCCAGACGTTATAATGTCATTTATGGCAGAAAAGAACTTAACAGAGATGTTGGGGCGGGCACCATTGTCAAGCGCGCTTTTCATCAAGCAGGTCTTAATAAGTATGTGCCACGCACAGCAAATGCAATTGGTGAAATTAGCGACTTTCTTAAATATAATAAAGAAAAAAAAGAAGTTGATTTTGATATTAAATCGATAAACCCTAAAAATAACATTCACAAAATTAATTATGATTTTAAAAAGCTTGTCATTGAGGGAGATCCAACACAATATAAATTATATGCCAATAAAGAAGACTATTATTTGTGGATACCTGTCGAGGGTTTTGGTAATAATCGTTGCTTGCATATTAAGGCTCAAAGTGATGATGATTTTAAATCTAAGCTAGAAAAGCTTTTCAATAATTCTGCAACACGTGCAAAACTTGACTTTATAGTGAGTAATTTCCCTGTTGGTCTGCCAAATATTTTAAGACCTGGTATGCCGCGGCACGAGATTTTTCTTGATGAAGAAAGGCTGACGGGTGCCTATCAGCAAAATACTTATAGAGCAATTGGGATTGATGGCGATCTTGAGCAATTTGATTCAAAGCTTGGGTCGATTGATCGCAAGCAAATGAGCTTTTTTGCACCTTTGACCAGTTTCGAAGGCTATTCGGGTCGCGAAGAGAAGCCTTTAATTGTGCGTGATGATACGTGGATGAAGTCTCATGAGGCTAATCAATTTGTGAATGCATCGAATGATTGTCGCGAATTACTTGAGACAATTATTGCACAAACTTATTCGGGGCAAAAACTTGATCCTAAGTTTTCGGCTGAAATGTGTGTCCGCCTGCGTGAAGATTTTATTCATAATATTTATGGCTTTCATACATTGAACACCCATACAAAGGGGCAGACTTTATTGCCTTATCAAGATACCCCCAAAAGATGGGAACTTCATAATGATCCATTGCGTGGCGGACGCTTTTGGGAAGATCATGCACCATCAAGTCAAGAAATTGCCATGCTGGTATATGCACCACAAATTGATGGTTCTGCAAAATTACGGTGTGCGACAGATAATGACGCAGATAAAGAAACCTTCCGAAGTCTTATTGACATTTTAAAAATAAAGCCCAAAGATCGCCAATATATGATGAATTATGCCCGCAAAGCACTGGGTATTAAAATTGCGATGAAATTTATGCAAGAAGAACTTGCGAAAATCAAGCTTGATGATCCTGTTTTGTCGGAAGAAGAAAAAACAAAACAGCAAAAAATCTGGCAAGAACTTGCTTATGTTAAAGATCAGCTCTTTAATAATTCTGGCGATCTACGTGATTCCTTGCGTAAAAGAAATATTGGTTTTTCGGCCTATGCTGAAGGGGTTGGCTTATTCCAAATTCCAAAATTAAAACAAAGTAATTACTATAATATCAATGTGATGCCTGACAAAGAAAAATTTATCAAAGATGCAACTGAAGGGCTTGGACAAATTGCCGAGAATTATCCCTATTTTCAAAATATTTATGGTGTTCACGGTGTAACATATATGGGCAATGCCTTGCAAAAAAACTGTATTGAGAAAATATTTAACCGCAAAGTGCCCAAAAGCGTTGCTGAGCAAGGGGCAATCATGCTTTTAGAAACAATCAGTGGCACAGGCACTCGACTTAAACTTTTCAATGAGGTCTATGACAAAGATGCTTCTTTGGGGGGGTTAACCAAGAAATTATATACGCGTTTAAGTCGGGGTGACTTTTCAAATGCGGGTGATATTGTCAAACGTCAAAAGAAACGCGTAAAACAGTTATTCCAAGGCAAACAAGACCGTTCCGATACAGGTGTTAAGCGATTAGCCCTGCAAGGGGAGGGCGTGATGTTTGAAGAAGAAGTTTTTGGCAATTATACTGGTTCATACGCAGGCGATAATAATGGCCTTGTATCCTCAAGCCATTTATCAGACCATGATGCTTTAAGAGGTTTTGAAGATTTCATGTGTCATTTTTCATGGAAAGAATATGATAAAGTAGTCGGACAAATTTTACCAACTATGGTTGATTTCGCACGCTTTATGCGAACACAACAAGCAAGGCTTATCCATGATAATCAGCAAGAACTTTTATCTGCCTCGCCAACTAAACGAAAAGAAATTTTAAAGAAAGTCTATCAATCCCCTGAAATGCTGACGCTTGATACTTATATTAAAGCAGCCGCACATAAAATGGCCCTTGGGTATTTTGAAAAAAATAAGCATACCCTAAACGATGGTGCAGATGAGGATTTACGCATTTTATTTAAGCAGGTTAAAATTGAATATATTAATTTGCTACAAATGACGGCAAACGTAACGGCAATGATTGCCTATAATGCTGAAAACAGACCGCTAAAATAAACTTAAGCACCTGTAATCATTAAAATTATCACGCATCATCATCTTTATTATAAAAATAGAGAATTAATTTTTGAATTTTTGCATATATCCGCTATGCTGAATCCATAATGATCTGTTGGTAAATGATTCGAGTTGAATATGCGTGACGATACTTCGATTGTAAAATTTGAAAACTTAAACCTTGAATATCCAGGGGCACCGCCCTTATTTAGTGATGTTTCTTTTCGACTAACGCCCGGTTCGTTTACGTTTTTAACAGGAGCTTCGGGCGCTGGTAAAACCTCCTTAATGAAATTGATTTATTTGGCCTTGCAGCCGACTAAGGGCGATTTATCGATCTTTGGATATAATGTCAAAAACTTAATGATGGAAGATCATCCCATGATAAGACGACGCATTGGGATTGTGTTGCAAGATTTTGGGCTCATTGATCATTTATCAGTCTTTGAAAATGTTGCACTTCCTTTGCGGATTCGGGGGCTTGATGTCGCACATTATACCCGTGATATTATTGAACTCCTTGAGTGGGTGGGGCTTGGTAAACGTGTGCATGCTGAACCTGCTGTGCTTTCAGGTGGAGAACAACAACGTGTTTGTATTGCCCGTGCGGTAATTTCTCGCCCCGATTTAATTCTTGCCGATGAACCAACAGGGAATGTTGATCCAGAAATGGCAGAGCGTTTAATGCGGCTTTTTGTCGAGCTTAATAAATTAGGCGCAACAGTGCTGATTGCAACCCATGATTACAGTCTGATTGATAATTTTAGAACAGATATTTTGAAATTATTAGATGGTAAGCTTTGGGGAATGCCTTATCGTAGTGATGCACAAGCCAATGTTAATCCTGAAGAAGATGCCGTGTCGGTTGGACAAATTGAAGTTCAAGATATTGATTATCAAGATACAAATTTCTAATAAATATAATAACTTAAAAGATTTAGCATGTCATTTTTCAAAAACTTAATGAATAACCCAGAAAGTAATCAGCTTAATCATATTTTCCCAGAAAGTACCGAGCGAAAACGGATGAGTTTGGTTTTTGCAGGCCTATCATGCTTAATTTGCCTAAGCCTGTTGGCAATTTCAGCAGGCATTAGTGCTAGCAAACATTGGAGCAGCGCCTTCGAGGAAACCTATGTCCTTGAATTACGTCCAGTTGCCGAAACATCACGGGATGCACAAATTGAAACAGCACAAAATGTTCTATCACAAGCCAATTATATTGACGATTTTTCGATCATTAGCCTAGATGAAATGACACAATTAATGGCACCATGGTTGGGGGACGAGTTAATTATCAACGAATTACCCTTGTCACAGCTCATTAAAATTACCATTAATTCTGACGATATTAAGGCTTCTCTTGAATTATTAAAAGCAGATTTAATACAAATACCAGGGGCATCAATTGAAGGATATCACGAGGCAAAATCGGAATATAAGTCGGCGGCCCATGCCATTAAATTAATTTCTATTTCTGCTGCCTTGTTGTTATTGCTTATTACGGCATCGGTTACGGCAATATCGGTCGAGTCTGGTGTGTTGGATAATAAAAAAATTATTAATATTATGCGTCTTATTGGCACAGATAATAAACTGATTACCAATCTTTTTATTCGCTCTCTACTCGAGCACGCCCTTAAGGGGACTTTTGCGGGTATGATTATGGCATGCGCTGTATTGGCGCTTATTTCCTTGCTTGGTGCCATTGAAGGGCTTGGCGTAACATTCGTATTTTCAAGCTTTGTCCCAGGGTTTGACGTGGTGTTAATGCTGTTAACTGTGCCCTTAACAATGGTCATGGTGGGCTATTTTGCAGGCAAAAGAACCATGAATACGTTAATTAAAGAATTTATTTAATTAATTTTTTTATGCTGATTGTGATGCTGGATTTTTTTTGATTACTAACACTCTTCCATAGGTTTCTGCAAGTAAACCATCACCACATAAACCATCTTGTTGTGCTTGGGTATCAGCTTTAATATCTAATATCTTAGCATCGGGGAAATGTGATTTTAAGCCTTTAATATACGCATCGGTTCGATCTGATTTAAGAGCTGGAAACCCTAAAAAAATAACACCATCTTCCTTAGTATTATCTTTTAACATCGTAGCACGCCCATGAATAACATGTTGGTCATTACTTATAGGCGGAGCGGAAATATGAATTAAATTTGCTTTTTTAATCTTTTGTGTATCAGAATAATGAGGAGTGTTGCCTAAATCAACTTGACAAAAATCATCACTAGATAATTGATCATGAAAAGTTTCACCAATTGTTGTAATCATTTTATCAACATCTATTCCTTTCATTTCGTCTATTTTAATATCGGATTTTTTGACGGCATGCATAAAGCCACCAGTTTCACAATAAAGGTCATGTATCACAATGCCTTCTTCGGACTCTCTCAAGCAGCCTAATTTTTCAAGTAAAGATAATGTGTGTTCACCAATAAATTCTTGTCTTTTTATCCAGTTTTTTAGTTTCCCTTCTTTTTTAGCATCTTTTAAGATATCTAAATGAACGCCTAATTTGTCTACTTCTTGTTTTTCTTTAAGCGATAGATTAGTATCATCAACTAGAGCTGGTTTAAAAAAATTACATCTTGCATCTTTTAATTCTGCTAAAGATTTTTGAGTATCTTGAAGATCTAGTTGGTATTTTATCATTCTCAAGGCTAAATCTTGACTATTCTTATTACTTGGTGCATCATTGATATAATGTGTAAAGGGATGTACTCTTGGGTTCGCCATCGGCAGTAGGTCTTGGTAATTTGAATGATGTTTATTATAGCCTTCAAAACCTGCATATTCACAAAAATTGTTGTGCGATTTCCTCGCACGTTCCCCTAAGTCTACAGATTCTTTTAGAAATACTGTGCTGCCAGATTGTATATCTTGCAGTCTGAAGTTAGTTCTTATTGAATTGCGTCTTTTTACCATTTTCTCAAATGCTTTATATGGACGGCTATCACGGTAATTACTAATTGTCATCTTAATCACTATTTATCTATATTTATATATATTACAATAATATAAATTTAAAGTAAAGTACTTTTATCAATAAAGTTAGCAAACACCTCAAAGCCAATTTGTTTCATATAAAGGAAGAAATTACAGAAAATTCATATTAAATTTTACAAGTAACGCATTTAAAATTATATTGCCTGTAAGTGATAAATGGAATCAAAAATGCGTCTCTTAATTAAATTATTTCTCATAAGCTCTGTT
>JBLHTX010000030.1:0-16580 GCA_047627635.1 Alphaproteobacteria bacterium
TCAAAATATAAGATTGAAGATATTCAATATTTCTTAGAGATGACTAATAAAAAAAACTATTCACTAAGCGAAACAGAGCGACTAGTACATAAAAAATATGGTAGGCCTCAATTTAGAATATCCGACAGAACAAATAAAGAGATATTATCTGCGTTGTAAATATATACATATTGTCATTGATATTTTAAATATGCTATGAGTACCCCTATTATATAAGAGAGATTTATGGCATCGCCTACCCCAAAAAATTTAGAAGCAACACCCGTTATTGCACAATATTTAGCTATCAAGCAAGATCATCAAGATTGCCTTGTATTCTTTCAGATGGGTGATTTTTATGAATTATTTTTTGAGGATGCTAAAATTGCGGCCACTGAACTTGATATTGTTTTAACATATCGTGGCACTTATAACGATCAAGATATTCCAATGTGCGGAGTGCCCGTACATAATTATGCTTCTTACTCAGAGAAATTAGTGCAAAAGGGCTATAAAATTGCGATTTGTGCCCAAACTGAAAGCCCAATTGAAGCAAAAAAACGCGGCTATAAAGCCATTGTTAACCGCCAAGTAATTCGAATTGTGACAGCTGGTACATTAACTGAGGACCATTTACTGGACGCACGTCATGATAATTTTTTATGTGTTGTTGCGACAAATGAAACGCATTTTTGCTGCTTTTTCTATGATATTTCAACGGGTAAAATACATTACTTTAATGACATTATTGATATTTTAAAATCATTGATTAATCATAAAAAACCATCCGAAATTATTTATCACCAACAATCTATTCAAGCCTTACTGAGCGATGTTGACATTTCTCAAACGATGCAAGCTTTTCCTAAAACAGATCAAAATTCTGTTTTATTGCCAATACTTACGCCTTATGCCGAAGCTATGAGTGATTTACAAAAACAAGCTATTATCTTGTTATCGCATTACTTAAAACGAACACAATGCAGTGATACATTATTGATGCAAGCTCCCGAAATCCAAGTTTATGGCGATTTTTTACAACTTGATGATGCGGGGCAAGCCAATTTAGAAATTTTCAAAACACTCTCGGGGCAAAAAAAACCCACTTTATTATCAACGCTTGATTGTTGCAAAACTGCTTCTGGGGCACGTTTACTGGCCGATCAGTTAAATTTTCCAATCACTAGCCAAGCTATTTTAAATAATCGCTATGATGCAATTGGATTTTTCTTAAATAATCCAATGCTTGCAGAAAATTTGCAATTAACCCTTAAAAAAACAGCAGATTTAAACCGTATCCTAGGACGCGTGAAAACAGGACGCAGTACCCCTGCTGATTTGGGGTATATTCGCAATAGTCTGCATCATATTTACACGGAATTGCCGCAATTACAGCTCGAGCAATACAATCATATTCCGCCTTATATTATTGAGGCCTATAATGGATTATGTGTACCAATATCATCATACGGATTGTTGCAAGCATCTTTGAAAGAGGTATTACCAATATCCTTAAAAATCGGTGATTTTATCCAATCAGGATATGATGGATTGCTTGATGAATATAAAACCCTTAAAGAAAATGCACGGCAATTTATCCTTGAACTTGAGCAAAAATATAAAGATATCACCCAAATTTCTGTGCTGAAAATTAAGCATAACAATGTCATTGGCTATCATATTGATGTATCAAGCAATCATAGTGAAAAAATGTTTCATCAGGAATTTACTGACATTACATTTATCCATAAACAGACATTGGCTAATCATGTTCGCTTTACGACGAATGAATTAATTGGGCTCGAGAAAAAAATATCTGAGGCTTCATTGTTTTTTGATCAACGGGAAAAAGAGCTTTTTTTAATATTATGCCAATCCATCGAAGCCGATATTGCGCCCTTATTGACATTTGCTAACGCAATCGCATCGCTTGATTTATATGCAAGTCACGGATTATTTGCGCTTGAAAACAATTATTGTCGCCCTCAAATTGTTGATAAAAAAACCCTGCATATTACTGATGGTCGTCATAGTGTTGTTGAGCATTTACTTAAAAAACAATCAAAAAACTTTATCCCCAATAATGCAACCTTTAAGCACGGCACAACGCACCCAGAAATTTGGCTGGTAACAGGGCCTAATATGGGTGGTAAGTCAACCTATTTACGGCAAACTGTTCTGATTATTATTATGGCTCAAGCAGGCTTGTTTGTGCCTGCAACTGCTTATCAAGCAGGGATATTTGATAAAATATTTTCACGCGTTGGTGCATCCGATAATTTAGCTGAAGGCAAGTCAACCTTTATGAGTGAAATGTCGGAAACAGCATTAATTTTAAAAAATGCCACGCCTCAAAGTTTTGTAATTCTCGATGAGCTTGGGCGGGGTACTTCAACCTATGACGGCTTGGCAATTGCCCATGCAACCCTTAAATATTTATCTGAAACCATTGGTGCCATGGGATTATTCGCCACACATTATCATGAATTAACACAAATGATAAGCCATCATAAGCGTATTGGCAATTTACAAGCAACTGTGACGCACCATGATAATGCCATTATTTTCTTGCATAAAATTGCTGCGGGGGCGGCAAAACAATCTTATGGTATTCATGTTGCGGAACTGGCAGGAATGCCGCTTGCTGTTATTCGTGACGCCACAGAATTTTTAAATTCAATCGATAAACAAAAAGCGTTCCCCAAGGCATCACATAAAACATCAAAACCAAACGAGAAAGAAACAGGCTTGTTATTTAATGATATTAGAGAGGATTAGATTTTTTAGATGAAAAAATCAACTCAGCTTACTTGAATGAATTAAATCATGGGTAATAAATTGTCTAATCATACAGGATAGACCAATTGGCTTAAGAAGCTTTTCTTTTTTATGATGATCTGTACGCTGCATATCAAGACTTTTGATAACAAACGCAAGCGATACATTGTGACGCTGTATATATGCCTGAAGTAGTTCCCAAAAAACATCTTCTAGGGTAAAGCTTGTTTGATGCCCATCAATCGCAATGGAGCGTTTTTTAGGAGGAGAAAACACATACTGATTAAGGTTTATAATTTTCAAACTCCAAATTGCAAGAATTGTATGAAAAATGATGGGATAGATTATTATTTTTTACGAAAAGAATCAAGGTTAATAATATTATCACTTGCGTTTTTTTCTGGCTTAGCTTTATCGGCTGATTGCTGATCTTTTACGAGTGATTTTTTTACCACTTTCTTTTTGGTATCGGCGGCTTTGGTAGATTTCACTGCTTTTTTTACCTTTGGGTCAGCTTTTTCACTACTATCATCGGTTACTTGATGTGCGCCTAAGGTTGTGACTTCTGCTTGAACATGATCCTCATCATCAACGCTGTCATCAATTAAATTAAATTGTAGGCCAAACTTAACACTTGGATCAAAGAAGGCTTTAATGGCTTTAAAGGGAACACGAAGATATGCGGGCACATTATTAAACCATAAAGTTACAAGAAAATGATCTTCATTAACAACTAAATTTTCAAATTCATGCTGTAACACAATTGTGATTTCATCAGGATATTTACTAAGCAAAGAAGAAGGAATCTCAACACCGTCAAAACAAGTAGAATATGTTAAATAAAAGTGATGATCGTTATGGAGACCATCTTTTTGAGCATCAACGAGTACTTTTTTGACAACCCCTAACATTGCTTCTTGAACAATAACGTCATATCGAATAGCTTTAGAATTATCCACGTGAATCTCCCCATTTAAAACATGCTTACTTTTGATCTTATACATTATATCGTAATTTTTTCTTATGCCTAGCATTATATTACGATTATCATTAAGTTATGATTAAAAATTGGAAAATATAATAATCACAAGAATACCTTGCGTTACTTCGAAAAATCGTTGTTAAATTTTTTTGCCTAAAAATTTATGCTGCGCTGCCTCATTCATCAGCAAAGGCTTCTCGAATAAAACCTTAATGACAAAAGATTTACTGGGGGTGCGGCGATGATTTAAAAGTAACTGATCGAAGCAAGCAACAAATTGCTTGAAATTGTGAATGTCGGGCTTGATAAAATCAAGCGTATAATCAATAATATCAGTATTAATATTGATTTGCCGATCTGAAAATAACTTTTCAAGGATATTACGATGCAACATCGCATCAATGTTTTGTAAGTAAACAAGTTCGGCACTGCATAAACGTGATTTTAAATCAGGCAATCGAATACGCCACTGTGAAGGTGCAGTTTTTGCTGTGAAAAACAATATTCCTTTGCGTTGACGCACAATATTAATGAGATGAAAAAAAGCAACTTCATCACGAATAATATCCGCATCGTCGATAATAAAAGAATGTGCCGATAAGTTTAAGAGATCATAAGTTTTTAGTGTTTCATTACAAAGGCGCGTAGCCGTAGGATAAAGACTATGGAACACAGACGTTAAATGTGTTTTCCCCGTATTTTCTGCACCAATAAGACCAAGCATATGAGAAGCAGGAATAGTTTTTTGCTGAATACGCTCGAAGGCAATAAAATTACATTCACTTATGACAAAATCTGCGGGATCATAACTGGTATAAAAAGGGAGTGATAACGCTAGTTGTTCCACATAATTCCAAAAAATTGTTACTTATTGCATTTATAACACATATTAATCATGAATGCTATCATTTGCGTAATAATAAGGACTTTGAATATAATTTTCTAGGGCATAGCGGGTTAAAACACCAATCGCCGCCGTTACTGGAACCGCAATTAACATGCCTGACAATCCTAGAATAGAGCCAAATGCAAGCAAAGAGAACATAATCCACAAAGGGTGCAATGACACCGAGCTCCCTACGATTTGTGGTACCCACACATAGCCCTCAAGAACCTGCCCTACTCCAAAGGCACAGCATACGAGAATAATAGGATAATAGTCGGGTAAATACTGTACCAAGGCAACCATTAATACCATTAAAAAGCCAATGCCAGCACCAATATAAGGAATAAATGTCAAAACACCACTTACAAAGCCTAATGTAATAGAGTAATCAAGGCCAATAACACTTAAAACCGTAATGTAAAAAAAGGCTTGTATGACGCAAACAATCACCTGACCACGAATAAAACCAGATTGTAAATTATCCATATTACTGATAAGACGGCGAATTGTTAATGCATGTTTTCGTGGCAACCAACTGTCAATTTTTGCTAAAAGAATATGCCAATCAAGTAGAAAATAAAACGCAACAACAGGCACGATAATTAAAAAAGTAACATTTTTAAACAACGCAACAAGATTAACAAAGACTTTGTTAATTACATTACCCGTTACGCCCAAAGCACTTTTTGCATATTCACTAACATATTTTTGATAATCTATATCCTTACCAAGTAAATCCTCTTGCCATCTTTTACCTAAAAAATCACCAATATAGCCCGCTGCTTTTTTCTGATAATGCGGTAAATTTTCAATGAAAGTTGCAATTTGATCTGAAACAATTGGAACAAATAGCCAAAAAAACAATACAAAAAGCACTACAAAACTAAGTAGTGTAACATTGGTTGCTATCAGACGATGCACGCCCTTATTTTCAAGCCAATCAACAGCAGGATTTAAAATATAAGCAATAATTAATCCAATAATAAACGGCAAAAGAGAAGCATGAAAAATCCAAAAGAATGCAATAAAAATGAGGGAAACTATGCCCCAAAACTTCAAGCCACTTGATAAAGACATCGTTAATTCCTTAATTTTATTGAGTATATTTTAGAAAATAAACACGTGTAAGACCATAATCACGTTGGTCAAGTTTTATCATATAAGGTATCTGTGGCAAGTTATAAGTTTTTTCAGTTTCAATACATAATAAAGCATTATTCGCAAGCCACCCCTTATTAATTAAGCTGTGAACAACTGATTCTGACATATTTTTTTGATAAGGCGCATCACAAAAAACCAATGAAAAAAGTCTTTTTTGTGGATTTATACTCAGTGATGCTGCGTTTTGTGCCAAGACAGCTGATTCTTGGGTAAAGCGGCATTTATGGATATTCTGGTGAATAATTTTTCGGGCCTCAGCATCATTATCAATAAAGCACGCATAGTGTGCACCCCTTGATAAACCCTCGAGCCCCAAACGACCAGAGCCCGCAAAGACATCAAGAATGGTTTGATTACGAAACGAAAAATTTTCGACATAAGGGTTATGGGCAAGAATATTAAATATATTTTCCACCACCCTGCCCCTTGTTGGACGTGTGTGTTGTCCATCAAGGCTTGATAATTTAGTGGCCTTAGAGGTGCCAGAAAGAATACGGATATCGGTCATAATATATCAATAATAATGTTTAACGCCGATTATGGGCATTACCATTAATATTGCCTGTATCTGTGGGGATAAAAAATAGATCATTTTTAGTGGGTACATTCAAATTAATGTTTTGTAAATTCACAATTGTTTTGAGTCCTTGTGCATCAGTGATAACCCAATGTGTGAGGGCAATTGGTGCTTTTGAAAAAGCGATTGTAATTTCACCACGATCGGGATGTTTAGGGTCTGAAGCTGTAATAAGGTGACTATTTTCATTCTTATGCACAGAAATTTTATAATCTGTCTTTAAAAAATCAGCCTTTTCTTTTAATAGGATAGACAAGGGTGTCTCGGATAATGGATAACGATCACGTGTTTTTAATTGCGTATCTTCGACAGATACCCAAAAACCATCAGAGACAATTTTTAAGGGCGTTGGGGCTTCATAATCAAAATACATTTTACCTGGTTTGCGTAAAGCAAAATCACCTTGGGAGATAACACCATCAGGGCCAATTTGTGTAAAACGCCCTGTCGCTGATTTCATTTTATTTAAATATGCTGTAATTTTAGGCAATGCACTATCGGATGCGTTAACCGAGAAACACATATTAAGCAAAATTAACGTCATTGCGATTAATGTGCTGATTATTATTTTCTTAGGCATCAAGACCTCACTGAACAATATAACAAAAAGTAAGTAATATTTTTAATATATTACCTATGATAAATAACCTTAGGACGTAAATATGACCAAATTAAGCCGATATAGAAGAAATATTTAAGAATTTATCCCTACGCTCTTTAACCAGCTGCTTTGACGGTACGGCTTGGAATTTACGAATGGCCATCTCGATTGATTTACCAACACGTCTTATGAAGCGTTCACGATCACGATGCGCACCGCCCACAGGCTCTGGAATAATTTCATCAATAATATTTAAGCTTTGTAGATCTTGGGCCGTTAGCTTAAGGGCTTGTGTTGCATCTTTGACTTTTTTAGAATCACGCCATAAAATTGAAGCACATCCTTCTGGACTAATAACACTGTAAATTGCGTGCTCGGGCATAATAAGATAATCACCAACTGCAAGGGAAACTGCCCCCCCTGATCCACCCTCGCCGATAATAACCGAAATAAGCGGTGTTTTTAAATTTAAACAACTACGGGTCGCTTGGGCAATCGCCTCGGCTTGACCACGTTCTTCAGCACCAATACCTGGATAGGCACCAGGGGTATCGATAAGGGTAACAACGGGAAGATTAAACTTATTAGCAAGCTCCATAAGACGGACAGCTTTGCGGTATCCCTCGGGCTTGCCCATACCAAAATTATGCTTGAGGCGTGTTTGTAAATCGCTGCCTTTTTCATGCCCCATAATAATAATTGGGATATCGTTCAATGTTGCAAAACCACCAATGATGGCTTCATCTTCACCAAACTTACGATCACCAGCAAGCAGAATAAAATCATCACAAATAGTGTGAATATAATCAAGGCAATGCGGGCGCTCGGGGTGACGGGCAACTTGTACTTTTTTAACAGCATCAAGCGATGCATATAATGTTTTAAGAGTTTGTGTTGCCTTTGCCTCAAGCCGTTCAATGTCATCGGAAATATCGACAGATCCACCATCCGCACGTAAACGCTTTAATTCTGTTATTTTACCTTCAAGGTCAGCAATTGGTTTTTCAAAATTAAGATAAGAAGTCATGGCTATTGAGGCTCTTTTATAAATTTAAACATAGCCATTGTTAGCATTTTTTATAAGCCAACGCAATATTGATCCTGTTATTTTTATGAAATTTGTTGTGTAACACTGAACCCTAAAGAATGAAGATATTTTTCATCGACAGGCTGATAATCCTCATAGAAAATAAAGTCTTCCTCGGCAGGAATATCAAGGACACCTTGGAAAATATGGCGCTTTTCAATCGGTATTTCTATTGGATCATAGTGCTTTGTCCAATAATCATGGAATTCACCATACGTTTTAACATCGGGTGAGGCACCATAAACGCCCAATAGGATACGATTAAAGGAAGCAAGGATATGCCCATAATCACCTTTATTTTTAGGTAATCTAAAATCCCACCATTCTTGAGGCAAAGGCATCAGAGGGACCTTTGCAGCAAGTGCCGCTTTTTGCATAATGATTTCAAGCTGTAAACGATTTTGCTTGGCGGTAAAGCCGATTGATTTTAAATGATTACGATGCGCATAGGCAATTTTTTGACCGCCAGCATCTGTGGTAAAGCTTAAATCATCAAAACAAGTTCCATAATCAATTGGACACACACTATAAGGCGAATCGGTATAAACAAGTGCGCAATCTATTGCCATGCCCCGTGGATGTGCCCCCATTCCTGGATCAGAAAGCATATTTTCATCAATGTCGAGTGTATCTTTAAAATGCTTCATAAAAGCTTGGGCTTCGATTGGACGCAAGCAATCATAAAGGCGCATTTTCATATTATTAGGCATGAATTTAGGGCAATGCTGTAAAATTTTATTAATTGGCTCCGAGACAATAAAATCGGCAGTTTCAATATATGCCGTTTGCTTTTTAGGTGTCACAAATAAATTATCAGGGTGATGCGGATCACTATAAACAATCTCGAAGTCAAAATGAGTATTGACAGTCATCCATTTTTTTAATATTGGCTTTAATTCTGGCTTTAAGGTCATAAACTATCTTAATATGTTATTTTAAGATAACCTATACCGTGATTCTAATGATTGTTTCAAGCAATCTTGCTTGACCTGCATCCACATAAAATACATCTGTTATTTTTTGATTATGCTTAAAGTGTACAACGCTAAAAGCATTTTCATAAAAATGATAGCTTAGAATATTGTGAAAAACGATAAAAATACTATTTTCTTTTTTTGCGCGCTTATAAAATAACCTATGATTTGAAACATAAAGCTGTCCTTTGCACGGCCATGCATCATCTGGCAGAGGCATTGGTATATATTTATCTAATGTTGCATCTTGTAAGGAAAAGCATTTAATGAAACGCTCAATACTACGCTTATTTTGATAGTATATTGCTTCTTGACGGTGATGGCGAACTTCTATTTTAAAGAATGGGAATTCACCTTTTTGCCATTTTAAACGTGTTTTGATGGATGGCATATGAATATTATCAAAGGGTTTACGGCTTAAAAATCGAAAATCAAGATCGGGATCAATTTCCTTTACTTTTTCTTGTGTCATATCTTTATAGCCACTATGTTCAATAATGTTGATTAAGTTTTTCAAAGCATAAGGAACACGATCAAGCTCTTTGACTGGTTCAATATCATGGTGAATTAAATTAAATATATCATCATTAATAAGATTCATCATATTATGATAATCAAGCTCTTGATTATCAGGTTGCATAATTTGGTCACAAATCTCTGCATTATTTTTCTTAAAGTTATCAGTATCTGTTATTCTTTTTAAAGGCTTTTGCTTATTTAGGCGTGTTCTTAATCGATTACGGCGCATATATTTCACTTCATCAATAAATAAATTATCTCTCGATCATACGTTATGAAAGATTACAAAAGGTAAATAAAAACCAAAAATGCTTATTTATGAGCTATAAAGTCTAAGTAGGCACCGCGTAAGGATTCAATAATAGGGTGATTTGTATCAAATTCATACATATCAATTTTATGGACTGCCATTACCATTTTTGTGGCACTTGTTGCAAAAGCCGCTTGTGCGGTTTTTAAGGCTTCTATCGTAATTGGCTTTTCAATAATCACATTCTTTTTCTCGTGTGCAAGCCTTAAGAGTGTTTGACGGGTAATACCCCATAAAATATCCTGTCCCAATGGTCGTGTTTGCAAAGCACCATCGGCATTGATAATCCAGAAATTCCAAGATGTGCCTTCAGTAATGCCAGCTTCATCATAAAACAAAGCATCATCGAATCCATTATCAATGGCCGATTGCATTGCAAGCACATTAGGTAACAAGCCCACTGTTTTTAAATCACACCGCCCCCAGCGATTATCAGGCAACAAGGTTAAGGATAAGGCTTTATTTTTTTGTGCCAATAGTTTTTTATAATTTAAAGGCTTTACTGTCATTACAAATGTGGGCCGAATATCATGGGTGGGAAATGGATGATTTCGAGGTGCAACGCCGCGGGACACCTGTATATAAATCATGCCTGTTTGCACATTGTTTTTTTGTAATAATGTTTGAATATTAATCAATAACGCTTGCCGCGACATTGGGTTTTTTATTCGCAAATCATTAAGCGTTCTATCAAGGCGATCAAGATGCAAGTCCATATCAACACCAAGACCCTTAACAAATAAAACAACCTCATAAGCCGCATCAGAGAACTGATAGCCTCGATCATTAATATGTATTTTTGCATTTGAATTATGTAAAAAAGCACCATTCAGGTAAGCAATATTTGGCATTTTCTATAATCCTAATTTAACATTGTAGCATAATATAACATAAGCCTTAATCATTCGCAAATTGTTGTAAATCATAACCCCAATTAGGAAGTTCGATTAATTCGGAACGGCCCATTTCAGCCGTAAGAATTTTATCATTATTATTTTCTATGACTTGTAATTCGCGTAAATAATCTCGTGATGCACCATATTCCTCAACAAGATAATTAATAATATGCTCGCCAAGTGTAATATTTAAATATTGCACTAGGAAAGAGGCAAGCCTGTGGGCAATCTCGCTACGATTAGTAATAATTTCACTCATGGCAATTTGTGCAAGATTAATTTTAATTGATAAAGGGTGTTGCGGCATTACAGCGCCGAAATCACACGCCTTTGATGCGTCAATTGCTAATTGCTCTTCGGGTTCCGATATATTAAGTATGTCATCAAAAACATTGCCAATTTGTGCGGCAATCATTTTATAATCATCTTCATTCAATATCTCGGTGACTGTGCCATTGACAGAGAGTGCTTTAAGATTTTTACGCCTTACCACAATGTCATCTACAATATTAAGAATATTTTTAGCACATAAATAACGCTGCTTAGGCGTTAATTGTATGTCATGTTCCTCAAGGTGAAGGGCAGAGTTTTTTGAATTTACATTTTGTGTGTCCGATAATCTCTCTTTCAGTTTTTGACTATCTTTGTGCCATATTTGATTGTATATTTTTTCTTTGCTTGAAACAATATACCAATAACGCTGCACACGTTGGTTTAGTTTACGAATTTCTTCATAACGTTTTTGTATTTTTAACGTACCACGAGGCATTTGAGCCAGTGTTTTAAGCATAAACTTTGATAAATCTTGGGTTTTCGCACCACGAGTAAAAAAGTAAGCATCATTATCAATAATATTATTATCAAGTAAATCAATAATAAGGCTAATCATTTTTTCATTCCGCCGACGAATTGCAAGACGAAAATCAGATAAATATTTATCAAATTCACTGCGTGCGGCCTCAAGTTTTTCAAGGCCATTAAACTTAGGATATACCGTAATAATGGAACGCCCTAATAAAAGCTCGAGGGATAAATGCAACATACTTAACATATCATCGCCTGTTGCATAGTCGGAATTTGATTTTTCTAAGACAAGTGATAGCCGATCAATAAAGCCTGCTGGGCGGCTATGTCCCATATTTAACGTCGGGGCAATCCCTTGAAATCGATCGTAAATATAAGATGCCAAAGCAGGAAAGCGTTCTGATAAACTATCCGTAAATTCTTTGATTTCCTTATGATATGTTTTCATTTCATCTTGCACCAAGACATAAAGCCCCTGAGAACGATAATATTCAATACGACGCATCACTGAGCCTAATTTATAATCTCCGCTAATTTTATAAATCAGTTCCTGTAAATCAACATCTTCTGTTGCAGAACTTGCAATATGCCACCATGCCGCAATAATATAGCGATCATCTTCGTGATGTTTTTTTAAATGCTCGTTACGGGCCGCAAAATAAATCATAAAGAGCCGATTAATGGTGTCATTAATATGTTTATCGGTTTTTTGCTTGCGGGGCAGTAAAACTGTATTATTAAATACCCGTGATAAAATTGTAAATGCAGCGGTAATTAACGTGTACATTGCAAAATACACAAATGTTTGCGTTGGCGCACTTGTGCCATATCCTGCATAAAAGCCTGCCTGTAAACTTAAATAAGTCACAGGGCCGACGAGCCAAATCATCCATAAAACGATTAATAGCCAGCTTTCTTGGCTTAAAACATGTTTAAGGTTACTGTAAAATCGGGTAAATCCGTTGTCTTTTTTTTTATTAAATTGCTTTTTGAAAAACATATATGATACTTGTTGATATTGTGTAACATTATAGCATATATTTTAGGGCGTTGTATCTTATAATATGTCTTTTAAATTGGATTTTTCTTATGACTTATGGTTTCAAAAAATACCTTGTGGTTAGCCTTTCTCTTCTAACACTTTTATCAAGCAATAGCTTATCAGCACATGAATCCGCTATCAAGAAAGCCTCGCTTTCTATTTCAGGCAGTCACGCTGTGGTTATTGAGCACGACCAAGCAACCATTGAAGGCAGCGTTGAAACCTTTGGATTAAAGGCAAAAGATGCAGTACAAGACAATGCCAAAATCATTGAAACGATTCGTCAAAAACTAAAACAAGCCGATATAGACCCGAAAAAATTAATCTCAAAAGGCTATAATCTGAATATTAATTATGATTATCAAAATGATAGAAAAATACGGAACAAAAAAATATTTAGAGATTATCAAGTCACCCATAAAATAGCTTTCACAAGTGACGCTATCAAGGATATTGGCAAAATTGCGGATATTTTAATTTCTGCTGGTACGAATCATATTTCACAAATTCGTTTTACAAGTTCTAAAATCAAAGAAGCCTATGACATTGCCCTTAAAAAAGCTGTCCTTGATGCCAAAACCAAAGCCGAACTTGCCATAAGCGGTATTGATAATATGTCGATTGGCAAAGCAATCAGCATTCAGATAAACCCAAGTCACTACTCTAATCCCCCTGTTTTTCACAAAGCAATGGAATCACGGGTCATGATGTCTGATGCTGTGCCCACAAGCTTTCAAACCGAAGGACAAAAAGTAACCGTGAATGTGCAAACACTTTGGGAAATAATTACTGAATAACATTATGTTTGCATATTTTTGTTGCGTTTAATATCTTGCTTGTTAAAGTGTTTTAAAATACTGAAAAAATCAAAGGGATATTATTTGTGACTCAAAAAGAAATTTTTTCTCATCCTGTTGGGCTTTTTGTACTTGCGGCAACTGAACTTTGGGAACGCCTAAGCTATTATGGACTTCGCGGAATTTTGGTGCTTTATCTTGTACATACCGCAACCATTGATGCAATGGGATGGGGTGATTTGTCTAATAATATGCTTAATAATAACGCCCTTAATATTCTAGGCTGGTACATGATGGCGGCCTATATCACACCAATATTTGGGGGTTGGTTAGCCGATAATTACCTTGGGGAACGCAATTGTATTTTTATCGGTGGCCTTATGATGGCAATCGGTAAGTTTATTATGGCGATCCCTTTTATATGGGTTGGCGACATGGCACAATCAATCTTGTGGCTAGGGCTTGGTGTCTTGGCACTGGGTAATGGATTGTTTAAGCCAAACATATCCTCGTTACTAGGGAAACTCTACGAGAAAAACGATGTACGTCGTGATGCTGCCTTTACCCTGTTTTATATGGGTATTAATGTGGGGGCATTCTTGGGATTTGTTGTTATTGGTTGGGTTGCGGCTTATTATAATTATCATACGGCCTTTATTATTGCAGGGGTTGGTATGGTTATTGGTACTTTAATTCAAAGTATTTTTGGGAAAAGTACTTTGGGGGATTTAGGGAACGAGCCACAAAATAAGATAGTGCAAGCTGATAAAGCCAATAAAAATAATTTATCCATATCTGAAAAAATGAATGTTGGGGCGATTATTATTATTTCAATTTTTGCGATGCTGTTCTTCAGTATCTACGAGCAAATTGCAGGCTCTTTTATGTTATTCACCCAAAATAATACTGACCTTGTAATTGGAGGGTTTTCGATTCCTCCTGCATGGGTGTTATCGGTTAACCCTGCTTTTATTATTATTTTTGCGCCATTTACTTCGATATTATTAGCCAAAAATTTTATGAAAAAAATTGATATTACCCATAAATATGCCTTTGGTTACGGTGTTTTGTGTTTTGCTTTTGTAATTGCATCATTGGCTGCTTTGCCGATTGATGAAGACCCGACTTACAAAGTTAATATTATATGGCCATGTATAACGTTTATTTTAATCACCATTGCCGAATTATGTATTTCCCCTGTGGGGCTATCGACCATATCAAATCTTTCGCCAACACGCCTTGCGGGGCTTATGATGGGGGTTTTCTTCTTTTTCCTTGGGATTGGTAATAAATTATCGACCGAACTTGGCAAGTTTATTGTCGGCAATGGTCAAGGATACAGCACAGGCTTTATGACTACCGCCCTTATTTGCCTTGTTATTGGTCTGGTTATCATGATTTTTCGTCGCTATTTTCAAGCCCTTATTCATGCTACAGATTAAAGCGTGTTAATATATTGACTTAGATTCATGCTCCATTAATGATAGAGCATTATAATAACCTTATGTTATAACACTTTATCATTAACATTATGTCGATGACTTGCAAAAATTAAATAAATACTGTATGGTTGCTTTAATGTAAAAAAAAATTACTGGAAATTTATTATTATGATTTTTAAAAAAATAAACTTTACTAAGTGTATTATTTCTTTTTTGTTACTAATATTATCAAATAATGTCAATGCCTCAAGCTGGACTCGCAGCGATGGTAGTTATTATTACATGCCTAAATTTGCACAATTAACTCAAAACGATATTGCAAGCTTTAAGGTTCACATTACCGATAAAAACCCTTATGCAACAACAGGTATTTTTTTACAAGCAGGGCAATATAATCCTCAAGACAATACGATAATCGGCAAAACAACCCAAGGTACAGCAGTCAAGGTACAGTTTGATGCACAAAATTTCTATCCTGATGGCAGTGTACGATTTGGGCTTGTTACCATCGAGAAGCCGAAAAATACCGACTCTAAATTTGAAGTAATCCTGAGTAATGCCCCCAAACAGCTCAATAATGCAACCATAACGCCCCTTAAGCCTGCCTTAAAAGTAATCCTTAATCGTTCTGATTTAGGACAAAAAACAGTTACATTATCGCAGGCAAAGTCTGAAAAAAAACCATGGCGTAGTGGTGCACTCATTGACATACGGCGTTATTTTTCCCCTATCTCCAAAGATTTTATGGTTGAATTTGATATTACAACTTTTGCCAATGGAATGGTCAAAAGTGATGTCGTGATGCGTTATGATCGGATTTATGAAACACCGATGCATTCAACAACCTATGACGCGCAAATTCATGTTAATAACAAACTCTTTAAAGACCTTCCTAAGGTGAAACATAATCATCATTCAAAATTCCGTGTACCCATTCGTTTTGGTTATAACGGCGATAATATTACTGCTTTGAATATGAGTAAAATCACTGATACCCGTGCCTTGGCACGCTATGATATGACATTTGGTGTGACTAAAAATGCCATTCATAATGATTATGATAATTTACAAAATGCCGATAATTCTATTAATGGCAGCAGTCTTGTTAATGCACGCATGCCCGATGCAGGGACTCGTGAAGATATTGCACTTTGGCCGCAATGGACTGTGCGGTATTTATTAACCTCACACGATAAAGCGCGTGCCGTAGTGCTTAAGCAAGGCGATGCTGCTGCTTATGCACCATGGCATTTTACTGATGCGAAAACCAATATGCCGCCTTTGCCGCAAGATCATCCAAAACTTTGGTACGATCATCGTGCGAATATGAATGAAAACAAAATTCAACCCTATAATACTGACGATACGATTTGGCGGCTCGATAATGCCCATCAACCGTCACTCAGCTATATTCCTTATTTAATTACAGGGGATCGTTATTATTATGATAATTTAGAAGCAACTTATAGCTGGGGACGCTTTGCCCTGATTAATAATGATTTTAATATATTGCGTGATCCAAATTTACGCACGCAAACATTCCACCAAGTGCGAGGCTATGCATGGATACAACGGATTATTGCGGAAATGGCACTTGTGGCCCCACAAAATTCACGGCTTTATACGCATTTGCAAAAACAAATGGATGCCGATTTTGTGTATTTTAAGAAAGGCCATATTGATGGCTTAGAATATGAAGATGGCAAACAGGGCAACCCAACAGGAGAACTTTTTGGGATGTTGCA
>JBLHTX010000031.1:0-16449 GCA_047627635.1 Alphaproteobacteria bacterium
CCACCTGTCAACACCCTTTTTAACTTTTTATTAACTTTTCTTTAAAAAAGATTCCCATTTACTCACAAAATACACCCAAAACACACACCAAGACACTGACACATATAGGATTTTAGTAATTAAAAAAACATTCACTATTAATTGAAAATATACCATTGATTATATTGGATGGAGGATTTGAGCATATAATTTGCTATTCCCACCAACTATCGACCCTAATTAATGGTCAATTAAGGGGCTTTGTGCCTAGAATATTAAAATTTTTATCAAAAAATACTGAGCATTGCATAAACGAGCATAGAAAAATCATATCATATGATACGCATAAAAATCAAGTCATCGACATAGGCCTTGATATGACTTGTTTTTGGGGTTGTGATGTTTTGAATTAAACCTGTTTTAAGTTAATGCTTATGACAAAGTCGAAAGTGGAGCTTCTTATGATGCATTATTAATCGATTTATAATGTCCAAATAATGATTTTAAAACTGGTTGCATTTGTTTTATTGATTGTAATTGCTGCCGTTGGTGGCTTTCACTTAATTTTTCAAAATATCTTTTGATATATTTTTTAATATCACTATTAAAGTTCTTATAGTCAATATTTTCTTTCTTAAAGCCTTGGCGGTCTAATGTTTCACTTAAATTTATTGGTAAGAAATTAAAGATTGCCAAAATACTATTTAATACACCAACATGGTGCGGATATCTGTTAAATAAAGCTTCATTATTATAAGGCTGCATAATATCGGTAATTAATAATGCAAATTTATTAATTGCATCTTGATCATTAAATTTATGCTCAATAAAAAGTTTATAAAAACTATCACGATAGGGATTATCCATCGATAAAAATATCATTGGAAATAAATATGCTTTTGATAGCCCTAAGAGTTCTCTTTTTTCATTCGCAATTTTTAAAATACGTAATGTTATCTTATGTTCTTCTTTATCGCATAAAATTGCAAACATTTCTTGTATAAGCTTTATCTTATTATCTGCAGAAGCATTAGGTGTTTTTATTAATAAATCTCTATAAGTAGCTTCCTCTAAGAAATTTGGGGGGTCTAACTTATAAAAGATATTTTCAAGGCTAATTTCCAGCGGAGCAAATCGTAAATAATAATTATCAAAATCCCATTCTTGCCCAAATGCATGACGCACAGAATGTTCAAGTTGGTTACGATCGACCCCAAGAATAAAAATAAGCCCTGGTACATTAAAAATATGCTTAATACGTTCCAAGGTTGATACTGCATAATCAGGACGACATCGATCAAGCTCGTCGACTAAGATATAAAATGGTTTTCTTTTCCATTTAATTGTAGCATGTAATTGTTTTTTGATTAATTCAAGGGATTTTTTCTTAATAAAAAATTCTGGGTCTATTTGTTTTAGGTTTTGATTGACTGAATGCTGAATAGTTTTAATCTGAGAAAAAAAGCCTTTTACTTTATTTTTAATCTCTAACAATTCAGCGCTTTTTTCAGATAAATCTTCAAGTCCTGATATATCAATCTCTTCACGTTCTAAGAAATCAATGAAATCAATGAAATCATCAATATATGCTTCAATATCAAATTTCGCCCATTTTGCACCTATTTTAGCAAGACAACCTGCACCTTTAAATAAAGAAAGCAGAATACTAATTTTATCTTTTACCTCTTTAAAAGCTTTGTGCTTTGCAATCTCATGCAAAATTGGAATTAATGGATCATCGGCAAAATCATCTTTCCAAATATTAAGCATGACAATATAAGGATTATCATTTTTTATAATATGGTTCTTAAATTCCTTTAAAAACCATGTTTTTCCTGTACCATATCCTCCATTTAAGGAAATAATATTTTTAAAATCATCATCATCAAGTTTTTTATCTTTTGTGGCTTCATATAATCGGCGACCAATTATCGATAAATTCTTAATTTGCTCCTCACGACATAAAGAGGGAATCATCTCAGTCATACTCACTGATCAACAATTTCAAAAGAAAAATCGCCAATATCGCCAGCATTCACTTGAATATGGTCACCATCTTTGAGCGTACCAGCAAGGATTTTTTCAGCCAAGGGGTCTTGCAGGCGTTTTTGAATAACCCGTTTCAAGGGGCGCGCCCCGTAAGCAGGTTCAAAGCCAAGCTCGGCCAAGCGATCAATCGCCTTGTCGGAGTATGAAATTTGAATCTGACGATCATTAAGCAATTTATCGAAACGCTTGAGCTGTACCCGCACAATGTCGGCCATGCTTTCTTTGGCAAGGCGATCAAAAATAATAATTTCATCAAGACGGTTAATAAATTCAGGTCTGAAATGTGATTTGACACTGTCCATAACTATATTTTTTACCGCATCATCAAGCACTTCATCAGCACGATCGACCAATGCTTGTGCCCCAAGGTTTGAGGTTAAAATGAGGACTGTGTTTTTAAAGTCAATTAAACGCCCCTGCCCGTCTGTTAAGCGTCCTTCATCAAGCACTTGCAGCAAGACATTAAAGACATCGGGGTGGGCTTTTTCAACTTCGTCAAATAACACAATTTGATATGGACGGCGACGCACTGCCTCGGTTAACGCACCACCCTCTTCATAGCCAACATACCCTGGAGGAGCACCAATAAGGCGTGCAACCGAATGTTTTTCCATATATTCCGACATATCAATGCGGATAATGGCATTATCATCGTCAAATAAAAATTCCGCAAGCCCTTTGGTAAGCTCAGTCTTACCAACACCAGTTGGGCCAAGGAACAAGAATGACCCAATTGGACGGGCGGTATCTTGGAGTCCTGCCCTTGCACGACGCACCGCAGTTGCAACGGCTCGTAGAGCATCGGGTTGACCAATAACACGCTTTGCAAGGAGTTCTTCCATTTTTAACAAACGGTCACGCTCGCCCTCTTGCATTTTTTCAACGGGTATCCCTGTTCTTTGAGAAACAATATAGGCAATTTCTTCGGCGGTGACGATTTCTTGAACCATATCATCCTTGTCACCTTCTTTTGCCTCAAGCGTATCGATTTTTGACTTAAGTTCAGGAATAACGCCATAAGTTAATTCCGATGCTTTGGTTAAATCCCCAACACGTTGCGCTTTGTCTGCTTCTGATTTTGCTTTGTCATACGCTTCTTTAAGGGTTTGAAGATTGTTGATTTTGTCTTTTTCACCGACCCAAATTTTATAAAGCCCATCAAATTCGGTTTGTTGTTCGGTTAATTTTTCATTCAGCATTTCAAGGCGTTTTTTTGCGCCTTCATCCTCTTCCTTTTGGAGGGCTTCAATCTCAATCCGCATCCGAATAATATCACGCTCGAGGATATCAAGTTTTTCAGGCTTCGAATCGACACGCATTCTGACCCGTGATGCCGCCTCGTCCATTAAGTCAATCGCCTTATCGGGCAAAAAACGATCGGTTACATAACGATGCGATAAAGTGACCGAGGCAACTAAAGCAGCATCGGTAATCCGCACACCGTGATGAAGCTCGTATTTTTCTTTGAGGCCACGCATAATCGAAATTGCATCCTCAATGGTGGGCTCTCCTATATATACGGCACGAAATCGACGGGCAAGTGCCGCATCTTTTTCAATATATTGACGATATTCATCAAGCGTTGTTGCCCCAATACAATGTAAATCACCACGTGCAAGCGCAGGCTTTAATAAATTCGAGGCATCCATTGCCCCATCGGTTTTACCTGCCCCCACAAGGGTATGCATTTCATCGATGAATAAAATAATATCGCCATTAGCCGTTTCAATCTCTGTTAAAAGCGATTTAAGACGTTCCTCAAATTCACCCCGATATTTTGCCCCTGCAATTAAAGCCCCCATATCAAGCGCCATAATTTTTTTATCACGCAATGTTTCAGGCACATCACCTGCAATAATCCGATGGGCAAGCCCTTCAGCAATCGCAGTTTTTCCAACCCCTGGTTCACCAATTAACACAGGATTATTTTTTGACCGCCGTAATAAAATTTGAATGACATTGCGAATTTCATCATCACGCCCAATCACAGGATCGGTTTTTCCCTCTGCTGCTGCCTCGGTTAAGTCACGGGTATATTTTGCTAAAGAATCAAAATTTTGATCGGCATTAGAACTATCGGCTGTTTTGCCCTTGCGGATTTTTTTTGCCGCCTCTTTGAATTTTGCTAAATTAACCCCTGCCTTAGATAAAATAACCGTAATCGGATTATTCTTATCTTGCAATGCCGCCACAATAAACATATCGGGCATAATAAAGGCATCATTGTTCTTTTTAGCAATTTCCTCAGCAATCAGGCATAATTTTGATAAATCTGTTGTTGCATAAATTTGCTGATTACCTTGGACAGTCGGTAATTTTGTTAATTCAGTCCTTACGCCATCAAGGGCCAAATCAAGCGATCCCCCTGAAGCACTGATAATTTTATTAATAAGCCCCGATTTATCCTCAAGGAGGCTTAGTAAAATATGCTCAATCTTAAGATATTGATGATTATTTTTTAACGCATAAGATTGTGCATTGGAAAAAGCTTGTTTTAAGCTGTCGCTAAACTTTTCTAAGTTCATAAAAACCTCATTATTATATATATTATAATACTAATATAAGGATTGCCGACGCCAAATACAAGGGTACAACATTATTTTTTACGATCTTGACGCAATAGCAACCGATTTAAAGCATGAATATAAGCCTTTGCCGAGGCAGTCATTGTGTCTGTATGGGCGGCGATACCCGTTGATATATAATCATTTTCGGATAAACGCACTGTGACCTTTGCCTGTGCATCGGTGCCTTGGGTTACTGCATCAACCTGATAAAGCTCCAATGTGGCATCATGGGGGAATAGGGCCCGAATGGCTTTGAAAATTGCATCGACAGGGCCATCACCACGCGCGGTAATTTCTTTTTCTGTACCATCAATCATTAAACTAACAATTGCACGCTGTGCCCCCTCAGAGCCACAAATGACTGTTAACTCATGGAATTTAATCCGTAAATCTTGGTTATCGGCATTATCTTCGGCAATCAGCATTAAAATATCATCGTCAAAGACTTGTTTTTTACGATCAGCTAAATCTTTAAAGCGTTTAAATAAATCATTCAGCGTTTCATCATCGACCTTATAGCCTAATGCCTCAAGCTTGTTAGCAAAAGCATGACGACCCGATAATTTACCGAGTACAAGATCAGTTTTAACCAGACCAATATCACTTGGGCGCATAATTTCATAGGTTTGAGAATTTTTTAACATGCCATCTTGGTGAATACCCGATTCATGGGCAAAAGCATTTTTGCCAACAATCGCTTTGTTATATTGCACTGGAAAGGCTGTAATGCTTGAAACCGTACGAGATAATTTAGTAAATTGTGTGGTATCAACATTTGTGGTTAAGTCATATAAATCAGGACGCACTTTTAATGCCATCACGACTTCTTCCATGGCGGCATTGCCTGCACGCTCACCAAGGCCGTTAATAGTACATTCAATTTGCCTTGCACCTGCCCGCAAAGCCGCAATTGAATTTGCAACTGCAAGCCCTAAATCATTATGACAATGCGCAGAAATAATCGCTTTGTCGATATTAGGCACACGATTTTTAATCATGGTAATAATGTCAAAATATTCTTCGGGCGTTGTATAGCCAACAGTATCGGGAATATTAATTGTTGTTGCCCCTGCTTTAATTGCTGTTTCAATTGATTGACATAAAAAATCAGCCTCGGTGCGTGTGCCATCTTCGCATGACCATTCAACATCTGGTGTATATTTTTTTGCCTTTGTGACGCTATGCCTAATGGCCTCCAGCACAGTATCGGGAGTCATTTTTAATTTATATTCCATATGAAGCGGCGACGTTGATATAAAAGTATGGATCCGAAACCGATTAGCATGTTGCATTGCTTCGGCTGCACGTTCAATATCGCTATCTTTGGCCCGTGCAAGACCGCAAATTGTGGCATTTTTTAATTGTTTAGAAATCTCGGTAATTGCCTTAAAATCCCCCTCCGAGGTAAACGGAAAGCCTGCCTCGATAATGTCAACCCCTGCATGATCGAGCATTTGAGCAAGCATAATTTTTTCATTAATTGTCATAGAAGCACCAGGGGACTGCTCGCCATCACGCAAAGTTGTATCAAAAATTATAACATTATCGGTCATTATGGATCTTTCATTTATATGAAGGTATTTCATTGTAGTTTTAAAATAACATCCTGTTTTCTACAAGGTATTTTTTATATTTCTTTAAAGTTGGCATAATTTGTGAATGTAGAGAGCTATCAAATTATATATTTTTATATGTAATCTTAATTTTTGTAACTTTTAAATAATGGAATATACAATGACAAATGGTATTGGTGCTAATTATGGTAGTGATCCGAAGGGATCCTATGATCCTACTGAGTTTAAAGCTTTATTTGAAGAAGACATACCTGAAGGCTATGAGTTTGCAGATGACTTTTTTAGTATGGTCGATACTAGTGGTGATGCTAAAGCAACAGATTTAGAGATAATGAATGCATTAGATCAACAAGTGGAGGGCGATGATGGTTATGGCTCAATCTCAATTGAAGAACTTAAAACAGCCGGTGTGCTTGTTGAAAAATCAGAAACTGGAGGGGGAAACAGTAATCCACAAGAGGGTTATCCTATTGAAAGTTTAGTTGCTATTTTAGAACCTCTTAGGTCGAATCAAGATGTACCAATTGATCTCGCTGCATTAAAGGGTCATTTTGAGTTGGAAGAAGGAGCAACACACCTTACAGATACTCACATTAGAAATTTCATAGATACAATGGATAGCGCGGGTAATGCAGGTCCAGATGGCAAAGTAAGCACAGAAGAATTCCAAGTATTTGTTGATAAACTAACAAGTACAGGTGACTCTATATCTGATTATGGAACAGACAATACAGGCTCTAGATTATCCTTTGATGACACTGTAAATTATGATTTTGCAACGCTTGACAGTGCCCTTAAAGATGCAAATCTATTACAAGACCCCTATAAACTTGACCAGACTAAGTTTAATGAACTTGCTACTGATGGAGTATTAACTAAGGAAACCTTCGAGACTATTGATACAGATGCTAGTGGTGATTTAAGCCTAGACGAATTAAAAGCAGAGGGTATTGTCGTTGATAGTTCAATACAGCCAGCGCCGTCACAAACACCTAATACATTAACCTATCCAGAAAATGCAAATTATAATTTAGCAGATTTTCAAACCGCTCTTAGGGATGCAGGGGTATTAGCAGAAACTGATATGCTTGACGAAGCTACATTTAATGCACTTGCTGGTGCTGATGGGAAAATAAGTAAAAGCGAGCTTGATACACTAACAGCTAGTTATGGCACAATAAGCCTAGAAGAATTAAAGGCAAACAATCTTGTAGTTGATGGCACACCTCCTGTTGAGCCACCCGCAGAAGAAACACCCGCAGAAGAAACACCGGCAGAGGAAACATCTTCACAAACACTCGCACGATTTGGTATTCCTGAAACCGATGAATTAGCACCATTATTAATGCTATTACTTGAATTAGGTGTGGATTTAGAAACATACTTGCAAGATTATGCTAATTCTAAAGGATATACTGGTACTGGAACAGACAATGCAACATCATAAAATGGTTGTTAAGTCTTAATTTTTAATCTAAAAACAAAGCATATTATAATATTTTATGCTTTGTTTTTTTATATGCTACGTCACCTTAAAATTTGTGGAATAACCGAACAGCAATCACTCGATATATGTATCCAGTTAAATGTTGGTTTTATTGGTTTTAACTTCGTGCCACAATCTCCGCGTTATATATCCCCTGAAGGTAGTTATAAATTACAAAAAAAAATACCGCAATCAATTGCAAAAGTTGCTTTGTGCGTCAATGAAAATGATATTATAATAAGTAATATCATTAAGCATTTAAAGCCTGATTATCTGCAATTGCATGGCTATGAAAGCCCCCAGCGTGTGCAATATCTACGATCACACTTTCAAATTCCTATTATCAAAGCGGTTGGCATTGCAACAAGCCAAGATATTGAAGCAGCAATTCCTCACTTTGAATATGCCGACATGATGCTTTTTGATGCAAAGCCCACCGACAAAGATATATTAACAGGCGGCCTTGGTAAACAATTTAACTGGTCACTTGTTCATAATATTAAAACCCTGAATAAGCCTTTTATGCTTGCTGGCGGCTTAAACATCCATAATTTGAAGACAGCACAGCAACAAAGTAATGCCAATTTTTTTGATATTTGTAGCGGTGTTGAAGAAATTAAAGGCACTAAATCCATTACACTTCTTCAGCAACTTGCACAATTATTATAAATCATATTAAAAAAGCCCCTTGAATTAATCAAAGAGCTTTTTAAAAGATTGGAATTTGAGCTTAAAAATTATGCAGGTGTTGCTGCTTGTTTTTTATCAAGAATAATTTTGCGTAAATTGATTGCATTTTGTGACATTTTTGATGCTGCGAATTTTGTCAGAAAATTATCAACGCCGCCCAATTTATCAATTGTACGAATAACGTTGACGCATACTTTAAAAGTAACGAAATCTTTTAATGTTTCACTATATAAGCGAGTGGATTGCAGGTTTGGCAAATAACGTCTTTTTGTTTTGTTATTAGCATGGGATACATTATTACCAACCATGACACCTTTGCCACTTAGTTCACAACGACGTGCCATAAATATAGCCTTATCAATAAATGTTAAAAATAATTTCTGTCTTTTTAATCTAGTTTACTTGATTGGTCAAGTGATATTGGTGTAAAATAATCTATAATTTCTTTTAAAGGATAATCGTTGCTTTTTTATCATGTTTTCAGTACAATTTTTCATTATTTTGCCCCTTTATTCTTAAAGTATCGGCTTTTTAAGGGCAAAGAAGAAAGATATCGTTATCTTGAGAAATTAGGGATTTACGATCAGGCACAACAAAGACCGTCGGGTTTTTGTGTTCACATTCATGGTGCCAGTGTTGGTGAAACTTTGTCAGCGCTACCCATTATTGATAATTTATTGAAAAAACACCCTCATATTTCAATCATTGTAACGTCGCATACACGTACATCAGCGACATTAATGCAGAAAAAATTACCCAATCGCTGTATGCATCTTTATGCTCCCATTGATACGCCGCAAGCCACACAAAAATTTTATCATCATTATCAACCCGATATTGTGCTTGTACTTGATTCTGAAATTTGGCCCAATAACATCATGCAGGCGCATCACAATAATATTCCAATTTATGGCATCAATACCCGCTTATCTGAAAAATCAATGCGTCTTTGGCAAAAAATGCCAAATTTAATGCGAAAAATACTAGTGCCCTATCATGGATTTTTTGTACAAAATAAAAAAATCGCACAGTTTATACGCACTTATTATGTCGGGCCAGTGCTTATTTCTACAAACTTAAAGTGGGCAGCACACCCTATAAGCCCCAATGAAAATGCCTTAAATACGCTTAAGCACTCATGCCAAAACCGTTTTATAATATGCCTATTAAGCACGCATCACAATGAAGAGCTTGAAGTTACAAAAGCACTTAAAGTTGAAAATTTTTTCAATGATCCTAGAAATTTATTACTCATTATCCCACGCCACCCAGAGCGGAAGCAGAAAATTATGCGGCATATTTTGCCTTATTTCTCACAAGAATCTATTTTATGTCGCAGTGACATGCCCCCTAATCAATTAAATATTATCCCTCAAGCAACACAAATTTATATTGCCGATACCCTTGGTGAAGTGGCATTATGGACACATATTTGTGACTTTATTTTCATAGGGAACAGCCTTGATATAGTCAATAAAGGGGGTGGGCATAACCCAATTGAAGCAGCATATATGGGGAAACCAATTTTTTCAGGGCAAAAAATATATAATTTTACAGAGATATATGCAATATTCAAAAAAAATGATGCCTATATTAGCATTAAAACACCGCAAGAATTAGCAGAAAAAATGATGATTTTAAAAAGTAATCCGAATTTATCACAAAGATTAATGACCAATAGCTATCTTGTATGCAAAGAAAACCGTGAAGATGCTTTGGTATTTCTAGATATTATCCATCAAAAAATCCACGAGATTAATCCTTATGCAAGCACCTAAATTTTGGTATCCACACAAAAAATCTTATATCAACTTTAGGGCATGGATTTTATCGCCTATTGGATTGTTAATCTATCAGATTTCGAAATATCGATTTTGCAATAAACCTGCCTATCAAGGGGAAACACCCATTATTTGTATCGGCAATGCAACGGTTGGCGGTACTGGAAAAACGCCGACGGCTATTTTAATTGCACAGCTTGCACACTCAATGGGCTATCAGCCTGCCTTTTTAACAAAAGGGTATGGCGGCACTATAACTGAGCCATATTTAGTACAATCAAACGATAAGCCTCATAAAACAGGCGATGAAGCACTTATTTTAAATGTTCATGCGCCTTGCTTTATTGCAAAAAATCGGGTTGCAGGGGCAAATCATATTGATGCATTGAAAAAGTTTGATTTAATTATTACTGATGATGGTCTTCAAAATCACCCAAGCCTTTATAAGCAATGTGCAATTTTAACTGTTGATAAAAATCGTTTATTTGGCAATGCGTTTTTAATGCCTTCAGGGCCTTTGCGTGAACCTGTGCAAAAAGCCCTTCACAAAGCACATTGTGTTTTAATGATTGGATATAAAGAGACAGTGGAAATTCCCAAAGTTTTGACCGAAACAACCAAGTCAATTATACAAGCCTATAAAAAACCAATTGCCCATGGAGCCGATTTAAAGGGTGAAAATGTGGTTGTCTTTTCTGGGCTTGGCAATAATGATCAATTTTTGCAAACTGTTCAACAATCAGGGGCGCATATTATCCACAGTGAGGGATTCCCAGATCACTATCAATATACAGATCGCATTATTGAACGGCTTATTGATCAGGCACGCCAATCAGCAGCATTATTGGTAACAACTGAAAAAGATATGGTAAAAATTAACCCTAAATTCTATCCTTATTTAATTCCTTTTATGATTCAGCTTGATATTTGTGATGATGATAAACAAATATTATGCGATCATATAACAAGACTATGCAGCAACTCTATGTAACTGGTGGTGTCATAGGCGGTAAATTATTTAAAAAAACCAATGCCACTTCAAACTCGCCTTGGCGGCGTGATTTTCCTTGTGCCGTTACGCAGTCATACCCTTTAATCAGTAATTGTACTGTAAAAACTGGATCATGGTCAGGGCCTTGTTTATCAATAATACTATATTCTGGTATGCCAAGACCTAAACTTTGTGACCATTCTTGTAATTGAGATTTTGCATCAACAATTGGGGCATCTTTTTCAAGAATATCAGCCCATAAGCGTAAAATAAAAACCCGTGCAGTTTCAAGGTCACTATCAAGGTAAATCGCAGCAATAATTGCCTCAAAAGCATCACCAAGCATGGCCTGACGATGCCGACCACCACTATCATTTTCTGAAGGTGCAAGAATTAAAAAATTACCTAAATTGATTTTTTTCGCAGCATCGGCGCATGATTGCTTGCAAACCCAAACATTTAATCTTTTGGCAAGCTTGCCCTCATCATCAGAAAAATTACGGTACAAATATTCTGAAATCACTAAACCAAGGACTCGATCCCCTAGGAACTCGAGTCTTTCGTTAGATTTACTATGATAAGCACTACTACGATGCCGCAAGGCTGTTTCAAGGAGTGTAATATCTTTAAATTGATAATTAAGATGCTCCTGAAGAACATCCAGTTTAGTCTTTAAGGGTATATCATTCATAGTCATACGTTATTAATTAATTGTTTTAAAAATACGGTCAAAGCGAATAGCGCTGGGCCAATTCCAAAATTCAAGAAAATGGGAATCACGCATTGAAAAGAAAATAAATTCAGCACGCCCCACTAATTTATCTTTATGCATAAAGCCAACAGGGCCATTTGAAAACCGACTATCTTGGGAATTATCACGATTATCACCTGCAAAGAAATAATGATCGGGAGGGACAATATATGTGCCTGTATTATCATAAGGGGCATCAAATACATCAAGGGTTTGATATATTTTATCACCAAGCTGTTCGGTAACAATATCAGCACCAATTGTTTCTGGGTCAATTGTATCATCACCAAATTTTCCTGCTTTGCCAATAAGTGCTGCTTTGTCATTGACAATTACAGAACCATTAGCAAAACGAATTTTATCGCCTGGTAATCCTACAATACGCTTTATATAATCTTTATTTCCGTCGTCAACGACACGGAACACAGCAACATCGCCTCGTTTTGGTTCTGAACCAAAAATACGCCCATTAAAAATATCTGGTGCAAAGGGAATTGAATATTTACTATAACCATAGGTATATTTACTAACGAATAAATAATCACCAACAAGTAGATTAGGTAACATTGATTCTGAGGGGATATTAAAAGGCTGTAAAATAAAAGTACGGATAAGAAGTGCGAAAACCATTGCACTAAACATTGATTTAACGAATTCTTTTACTTCGGCAAAAAACGAAGCAGATTTTGTTGTGTATGGTTTCATATGAGAATGCTGCTCTGGGAAAAATTTATTTTTTAATAATCTGAGCTTTGTAATGCCTAAGAAAAAATGATGCTGCTCAAGACTATAACGAATATTTTTTAATCGATCAATAATTACATGAAATGAATGATTTTGTGTCATTACTTTATGCCCACTAATATCGAGAATGCTAAAGCATACTGATTTTCATCACTAAGAGAAATATAAATATGATATTTTGAAAAATTATTTTTTTGCACAAGATTCAGGGCCGTTTGATGTGCCCTTCCTGTCAATCGTATATAAGGGGCTTTATTCAGCATATTTAAACAAGTGATGTCTGTGAAAAAAGCATTTTTTCCAATGCCTGTACCAAATGCCTTCGATATGGCTTCTTTTGCTGCAAATCGCTTTGCTAAAAATGCAACTTGTTGTTTCGCGGAAATCGTTGAAAAATATGTACGTTCTGCATTTGAAAAAATTCGTTGTAAAAATTTATCATCAAATTTATGATATAAATCACGAATACGATTAACATCACATAAATCGCTCCCAATTCCTACAATATAAGATTGATCATGAGATATATTCTGCATAAAATTAAGCGATAAATTTGGTGCCATTATAAAGTAGCATTATGAATAAGCGTTTTCATTTTCAAGATAACAGCCTCAAGCCCAATGAAAATTGCTTCACCAATCATAAAATGCCCAATATTTAATTCCTTTAAAAAGGGAAGTTGTGCAATTTTTGTAATTGTTTGATCGGTAATACCGTGTCCTGCATGAATCTCGAGACCATGCTTACCTGCAAAATTCGCTGCGTCATAAAGCTTCTGATAGGATTTATCAATCCATGGTTGATTATTCGATAAAACCGCATTGCAGTAATCCCCCGTATGAAGCTCAATGACAGGTATATTAAACCGTAAAGCCGTTTCAATTTGCTTTATTTCAGGGTCAATAAATAATGAAATACGCGCACAAGCAGCGGATAAGGATTTTATGTAATCAGCATAAAATTGATAATTATCGGCAATATTTAAGCCGCCTTCGGTGGTTTTCTCAGTACGCTTTTCAGGTACTAAACAAATTGCATGCGGTTTATGTGCAATGGCAATATCACGCATTTCATGTGTTGTTGCCATTTCTAAGTTAAGTGGTTTCGTTAACATTTTTAATAAACCAGCAATATCATGGTCAGAAATATGCCGCCTATCTTCACGCAAATGTGCGGTAATACCATCCGCTCCTGCTTGTTCGGCAAGTTGTGCTGCACGCACAGGACACGGATAATGTGTACCGCGCGCATTTCGTACCGTAGCGACATGATCGATGTTAACGCCTAATCGAATTTGATTGACCATATTTAAACCTTAAACAATCCAACATCCACAGCCAGAAACCATCAATAATAGTGAGATAATAATAAAATATTTCATAATAAAAATCCTGTTTTATATTTTTCTAAAGAGTGTACTTTGCAGTAAAAATGTTAACGCTTCATAGACTGGGTGCGTTGCATTGAAGCATGATAAGTTTTCTTGTGCTTTTTGTATATATAATTTTGCCATTGTACGTGATTGCGCAATCGTATCCAGCTTGGTAATTATTTGCTTAATATGCCGTAAATCATCATCACTACGCTCTTCTTGTTTTAACATAACATCATGGATAAATTTTTTGTCACTTTCAGATGCATCTTGATATGCTAAAATAATTGGTAGGGTAAACTTACCCTCAAAAAAATCAGTGCCAATTTTCTTACCAAAAACTTCATTGCCTTGATAATCTAAAATATCATCTACAAGCTGAAAAGCAATCCCAAAATTAAACCCAAAATCGTAGGCACTTTGAACTATTGATGCTGTGGCTTGATTAAATATTGCACCACACGCACAGCCCGATGCAAATAATGCTGCTGTCTTGTGACTTAAAATATCAAAGTGATCTTGTATTTTTGGCACTACTTGCTTGAGTGATAATTGAATAATCTCACCATGGGCAAGCATTTTTGCCGCATTTGACATCATTTTAATTGCCTCTATATTATCGGTATCGGCTAGCATTGTAAAAGCCGATGCAAACATATGATCGCCCGATAAAATAGATGCCTGATTACCCCAAATTAAATGTGCCGCTTTATTGCCGCGCCTCATATCTCCTTTATCAACGACATCATCGTGCAACAAAGTCGCTGTATGAATAAACTCAAGGGCAGCAGCTGTTTTTAATAAAGGTTGATTAACATTACCCAATAACTCGCCAATCGCAATACATAATAAAGGGCGAATACGCTTGCCGCCTGAACCAATAATATACCCCGAAATTGCTTTTAACATAGGAAGTTTTTCATGCGCAAAAGCACTATGGATAATGTGTTCAATCTCAGATAGCGGATTTTTTAACACTATATGCAAACCGTCACGGCTTTTTGTTTCTGATTGTGTGGCTGTTATGGTCATATTATAAATCACAAAAATACGCAGTTATTGAACATGGTAAGATATACCTCCTTACATATACGCATATATAAAGATTACGTCAAATAATATGCGCCATATAAGTCATTTGTCAGTATTTTTATTGCTTATTATTGGTTTTTCATAACTTTAGTCATAGTCAAACATAAATCAGTATGTTATGGAAAGCATAAATTATTATTTTCAAAGACTATTGAAATCAAGGATATTAAGCGTGTCATTTTTTTGGATTATCAGTCTTTTATTTACAGTTATTTTTTCTGTAACAGGGCCTTTTGTACAATTTTTCCCACTATTTCTCAATAATAACGGGCTTAATGCTTCTCAAATTTCTATTGCAATGAGTTTTCTTGCACTCTCTAAAATATTTGCGACAGTTACTGTCGCTTTTTTTATCGATCGCAGTCCTAAGCCCCATTGGTATCTTGCATTTACAGCAGGATTCACCGCATTTATTTGGCTTTTAATTAGTATCTTTGATTTATCTGGTCTTATTTTAATTCCTTTAACATTGTTGTTTTCCTTTACATGGTCTGCATCTGTGCCTTTATCGGAAGGTTTCAGCGTACGTGCTTGTCGCCTATCGCCTGATCTTGATTATGGTCGTATGCGTTTATTTGGCTCTGCTGCTTTTGTCATAAGCGGTTTTATATGCGGGATGCTGATTGATTATTTCGGTATGAAAGCATTTTCTATTTATATTTACGTAGCCTGCTTGGGTGTGGCAATTTTAGCATTAAAAATGCCAAATTTTTACGACATCGAACGTAAAAATGGCATCGCCCTACCAACAACAAATTTTGATGTTATTAAAAAGCTTGTTTCAAATAAAAACTATCTTTATATCGTGTTTGGCGCTGGCATTATGCATGCAGGTCATGCGGTTTTTTTACAATCGGCTGCGATTGAATGGCAACGCGTAGGTTATAGTGGCGAAACAATTGCCTTTTTCTTTGCAATAGGCGTTATTGCTGAAATTGTATTATTTTATTTTGGCTCATCCCTCGAAAAAAATATTACGACTGTTGGCTTTTTTGTGATTGCCGCTATTGCCTCAATTATCCGCTGGGTTGGTATGTCAATTGAGCCAAACTTGGTAAGTATTTTATTGTTACAATCGCTTCATGCATTTACATTTGGTGCCCTTCACTTGGGATGTGTACGGTATTTCAAAGATAACCTTCCTGATGGCACATTAGGAGCAGCACAACTTATTTATGGCGCTGTGATGTGGGGTATTGTCATGATCCCTGCCGCAATCGCTAGTGGGTACCTTTATGATAATTATGGCGTAAGAGCTTATTTGCCAATGGCATTTGTTGCGCTTCTTGGCTTAGGTGTTATGCTTTTAGCGCATAATAAACACTTCACACGTTATCAAATACTTAAAACAGCTTAATCTTAAAGAAGCTATA
>JBLHTX010000032.1:0-16204 GCA_047627635.1 Alphaproteobacteria bacterium
CAATAATACCATCAATATAAAACAAGGCTGTGATTACATATTTTTTGTTATTAATTTTATCATAGACCTTTGAAAAGCTAATATCAAAATCACCACTTGAGAGTGTCGCAAGTAAATCAGCTTGTGCCACGGAAGATAATGATTTTATTGCATCGTCAAACAGCGTATCTTTATCTTCATTGTGATAAAGCTCTAGGATTGCTGCTTGTTCTGCTGGGTCTAAGGTTGCAAATCCTGCTGGAATATTGGTTTCTGCGGTAAGTTGTGTTTTTAAGCGTAAAGAATCAAGTTCACCATCAGCAAGGTCTTCGTGAATATCTAATAAAAGATTAGCCGAGGAGATAACATCAGAACCTTTGTCGTGATCGTCGCCTTCTATTGAAACCTCATCATCATGGACAATATATTCATGGATTGCTTGAATTATCTCATGAATTTCAACTGTTTCTTTACTTGGCTTTTCGCCCTTTATGTGCTCAGATAATTGTTGGGCAATCTCTTGAAGCTCAACGTCACTTAGTTCATCTAAATCTTTATCATCAGCAACTGTTGATAAGCTATCTATATTGACACCAGCATCAGTTAATAATTTATCATAGCCTATACTCTCATCGCCCCCAGAGCCACGCGTGCCTAGGATAGAGGATAATGCTGATGATAATTTGTTTATGTCAACCACGTTACATCTATTAATAAAATTATTCTATAGAGGTAATGCAATCTTTATACCAATGTTAATATCTTATCATTTAATATGTACTTTAAATGAATTAATACTTGTTTCTAAGTATATTTCTATGATCTTGCCTTGTTACGCAAGGCTTGTCCCTCATGATTATATCTTTTATCAAATTAAATTTTAAGGGCGGTAATAATGTCTTGTGCATTGTGATAAAAGGTGCTAGATAGCCTGTTATATGCAGTCGCTTTAAGACTAATGTTTTGCACTCAAGAAATTAAATTTTCTGTTCGTTGCTATTCTCAAGTCATTTTATTGCGAGGGCATTTTATCGCCTTCGATCGTTGTTATAAATCGTTATAAGCTTATATTCTAAAAAAGAATTAATAGCTTGAGAAGTTATTTTGATCAGCAAACGAAGAATATTTATTATTTTAATTGTCATCACTAAAAGGTATTTTTGTGGACTCATTTTCATTTGAATCACTTCCTGATTCTATCGTACAAAATTTAAAGAAACTTGGCATTACAGCCCCAACCCCCATCCAAGAAGCCGCTATTCCTATTGCACTTGCTGGTAAAGATATCCTTGGATCTGCACAAACAGGTACTGGTAAAACAGCCGCCTTTGCATTGCCTGCTATTGTAAGGTTAATGGAAGATCAAAACAATCACGTTCTTGTTTTAACGCCAACACGCGAAATTGCGGCTCAGGTTCTTAAGGCTTTTACAACTTTTATCGACCGTGATTCACGTATTTTCACAGCACTTATTATTGGCGGCGAGCCAATGGGCAAGCAATTAGCACAATTAAAACGTGGCGTTCAAATTGTTATCGGAACACCTGGTCGTATTAACGATCATTTACGTCGTGGTTCTTTGTCACTTAAGAAAACAAACTATTTAGTTCTTGATGAAACAGATCGCATGCTTGATATGGGTTTTGGTATTCAAATTGATGATATCCTAAGCCACATGAACGAGAAAAAGCAAACATTGCTATTTTCCGCAACAATGCCCAAAGAGATCGAAAATATCGCTCAGCGTTATTTAACTAATCCCGAGCGTATTGCAATTGGTAATTCCAATGTTGCTGCCCCCCTTGTTAAGCAAGAAACATTTAACGTAAAAGAAGGTGACAAATACACCAAGCTTTGTGAAGTGATTAATGCTAATCCTGGTGCCGCTGTTATTTTCGCAAAAACCCAATTTGGTGCAGAGAAACTTGCAACTCACTTGGCACAAGATGGTTATTTAACTGACTTGCTACATGGTGGCTTACGTCAAAATAAACGTGATCGTGTTGTAAAATCATTCCGTTCTGAGCGTTTTGATATTTTGGTTGCAACTGATATTGCTGCTCGTGGTCTAGATATTCCGCATCTTAAAACTGTTATTAATTTTGATTTGCCACAATGTCCAGAAGATTATATTCACCGTATTGGTCGTACAGGTCGTGCCGGTAGTGAAGGTGTTGCTATTAATTTAGTGTCAAATGCTGATACCAGAAAATGGCGTGCCATCGAGCGTATGTTAAACCCTAATGCAGCACATTCATCCGATGATTCTGGCTCAAGAGGCGGTCGCTCTGGTGGTGGTCGTTCAGGCGGTGGATATCGTGGTGGCGAGCGTGGTGGTCGTTCTGGTTCAGGCGGCGGCGGATATCGTGGTGGCGAGCGTAGTGGTTCATCAGAGGGTCGTTCAGGCGGTGGCTTTGGTCGTTCAAGTGGTGGTTCATCAGAGGGTCGTTCAGGCGGTGGCTTTGGTCGTTCAAGCGGTGGTTCATCTGAAGGTCGTTCAGGCGGTGGCTTCGGTCGTCCAAGTGGTGGTTCATCTGAAGGTCGTTCAGGCGGCGGCGGCTTCGGTCGTTCAAGTGGTGGTTCATCTGAAGGTCGCTCAGGCGGCGGCGGCTTCGGTCGTTCAAGTGGTGGATCATCTGAAGGTCGCTCAGGCGGCGGCGGTGGCTTCGGTCGTTCAAGTGGTGGCTCATCTGAAGGTCGTTCAGGCGGCGGCGGTGGCTTCGGTCGTTCAAGTGGTGGTTCATCTGAAGGTCGTTCAGGCGGCGGCGGTGGCTTCGGTCGTTCAAGCGGCGGTTCATCAGCGGGTCGTTCAGGCGGTGCAAGACCACCAAAAAGACATTCTGCTTAATTTTTATTTGAAAAAATAAAGAATTTTTAAGATAATTATCTTATATTGAGTACATTATTAAAAAACGTGGATTTTTTGCATGAATTTTGGTAATGTATTCTTAATCGAAAAATAATTACGGATATTACTGCTATGGATGATATTGATGTTTTACAAGCTAAACTAGCAATTTTAGAACAACAACATCGTGACTTAGACGATTCAATTAATGCCTTATCCGATAAGCCCATGCGAGATGAACTTCAAATAAAACGCTTAAAAAAACAAAAGCTTTATCTACGTGACCAAATACATTACATTATTGACGAGCTTAATCCAGATATTCTGGCATAGTCACTTTATATAAAGCATATTACATATAAAAGAATATGTAAAAACGTCATATTTTCTATCAAAAATCTATTATTACAGCGTTTATCACTTGTCATATGTCTTTATTTGCGTTAATTATGACAAAAAATATATATAAACATCTGAAGTCTTATGAATGAAGAAAATACAGCACACAAAAACAATGCTATTATCAGCGTTATCATGGGATCAAAAAGTGATTGGTCTACATTACGCCATAGTACTGATATTTTAGAGCAATTTCAAATCCCCTATGAAGTCAAAGTTGTTTCGGCCCACAGAACACCTCAAAGATTATATGATTTTGCTCAAAATGCCGACAAAAGAGGCATTCAAATTATTATTGCAGGTGCAGGTGGTGCGGCGCATCTTCCTGGAATGGTTGCTGCTTTAACACATCTCCCTGTATTGGGCGTTCCAGTTCAATCCAAAGCCTTAAATGGTCAAGATAGTTTATTGTCAATTGTGCAAATGCCAGCTGGTATTCCAGTGGGCACACTTGCGATTGGTGAGGCAGGGGCAAAAAATGCCGCATTGTTGGCAACCTCAATTCTAAGTCTTAATGATTTAGGGGTAAAACAAAAACTATTAGAATTTCGATATAAACAAACACAAGAAACAATAGAGGCTATTTAATGGTATCACACAATGCGATGACATCTGAGTTATTAGTTAAGCCAAATGAAAACTTAGGCATTATTGGCGGCGGTCAATTGGGTCGTATGATGGCCATTGAAGCAAAACGTTTAGGCATAAAAACAATTATTTTTTCTGAAACCGAAGATTGCCCAGCCCGTTCCATCGCCGATAAAATGGTCGTTGGATCATACCATGATGCAACGCTGCTAGATGAATTTTCACGCGATTGTGCTGTTATTACCTATGAATTTGAGAATATCCCCCTATCTATGGCTTCTTATTTGGCAATGAGAACGCATTTAAGACCTGGTTGTGATATTTTGGCCGTGACACAGGATCGCCTCTCTGAGAAAACTTTTTTAAACGCACTCTCTATTCCTGTCGCTGAATTTGGTTCGGTAGCCTATGAGGGAGATGTTAAAATATTGATCGAGCAAGTCAATAAACCCATTATGCTTAAAACACGTCGTATGGGTTATGACGGCAAGGGGCAAGTTTGCATTGAGAACATAAAAAATGCATCAATGGCGTTTTATGATATTAAAGAAGTGCCGGCAATTGCTGAGCAAAAAATTGATTTCACCCATGAATTTTCAGTCGTTGCTGTGCGTAATGCGCAGGGCGATTTTCATGCTTATACGCCTGTTGATAATATACACAAGGACGGCATTTTGCATACAAGTACTGTTCCCAGCATATTGCCACAATCAGTAACGCAAAAAGGGATTGATTATACAAAAAAAATTACCAATTCCATGGGTTATATCGGGGTTCTTGCCGTTGAGTTTTTTGTTACCAAAGATCAAGTTGTTTATGCAAATGAAATTGCACCGCGTGTTCATAATTCAGGGCATTGGACCCTAGATGGTTGTTACATAAGTCAATTTGAACAGCATATTCGGGCAATTTGCGGCTGGAAATTAGGGAATATGACGCATCATTCAAGTGCTGTGATGACAAATTTAATTGGCAATGATGTTCAAAATTGGCAAGAATATGCTGATAGGCCTAATTCAAAATTACATATATATGGTAAATCAGAAATTCGTGCTGGGCGTAAAATGGGGCATGTAACTGAATTAACACAAAGTTAATAATTTTAATTGATATTAATCGACAATAAAACCGAAAGAAGGAACATTATGAAATATTCATCGTTATTATTGATGTCTTTATCTATTGTCTTGTCACAGCCAGCATGGGCCGATATTATTAAATTTAATAATGGCGATGTTATTTCAGGCGAGATTACCAAGGTAACGCCAGAAGCAGTAACGATTAAGCCAAGTTTACAGCAAGATTTAGAGTTAAAATTCACCCAAGATACAATTAAAACATTTTTGACCGATAAAGATGTTACGATTGAACTAGAAGATAAAAAAATCCTAACAGGTAAATTATCGCTTGATACACAAAAAAATCTTAAAATTTCTGAGCATACCGAAGTTTACAAACCAAATGCCCTTAAAGAAGCCTATACTGGCAGCTATCAAGAACGTCATGGCCTTAAAATACGTGGGCATTTACGGGGTGGGTTAAACGCTGTTTCTGGTAATAATAATTCAAAAGCCTATGATGCAAGTGGGTTATTTATTGCAGAAACTGAAAAAAACCGCTTCACAAGCAGTCTTGAATATGGGTTTTCAAAAGAAGGCGATACTACAACACGTGATCGCTCTTTTGGACGCATCAAATATGATCACTTTATTTCCGATAAAGTCTATACTTTTGCCAATGCTGATTTTGAGCGTGACGTATTGCGTGATCTTAATTTACGCAGTGCAATTGGTGCGGGTCTTGGATATCGCTTTTATAACCAAGATGATTTGCATTTAGACCTTGAAATTGCCCCTAATTATGTGAATGAAGATTTTGATGCTGTGCCAGATCGTGATAATGATTTTGCTGCCTTGCGCTGGGGCTTGAATTATGATCAGCTTTTATTTGAAAAAGTAACTGTTTTCCATAATCATCGTGCTTTGCAATCGATTGAAAACACCAAAGACCTTGTCATTAATGCACGTACAGGTATTAATGTGCCGATTATGGATTCTGTTCAGGCAGGTTTCGAGTGGCGACTTGATTGGAATAATAACCCTGTTGCAAACAACAGTACAACAGATCATAGCTATATTGCCAATATTGGGTATTATTTCTAGGATTTTCGCTTGACCATCATATTTACAAAATAAGTAAGTTCTGTTTGATCAAAGGGTAACATTAAGATATTTTCTTTAAGCACTTTGATTAAACTATCCATATAATGTTCTGCACTATTTAGCCCCATTAACGATGTCATTGTGGGTTTATTATGGGCAATATCTTTGCCTGCTGTTTTACCAAGTGTTGCCGTTGATTGGGTAATATCAAGAATATCATCTTGAATTTGAAAAATTTGACCAATGAATTGGCCAATAATTTTTATTTTTTCTATTAAATCATCATCTCTAAGACCGCCAATCATACTTCCCATTAGGCATGATGCTTGAATTAATGCGCCCGTCTTTTGTTGATGCATGATTGTGATGTCGTTAATATTTGATTTATTGGTGTTTCCTTCAAGCGTCATATCAAGAAACTGCCCATTAACCATGCCTTTTGCACCTGAGGCATGCGATAAAATTTGTATCAATTTTATTTTTGTTGTCGCTGAGCATGTAAAATTATCATGGCTTAATAAACTAAATGCAAGCGTTTGCAGGCCATCACCCACAAGAATAGCAGTAGATTGAGAATATTTTTTATGTGTTGTCGGCAATCCTCGTCTTAAATCATCATTATCCATGGCAGGTAAATCATCATGAACAAGTGAATAGCAATGAATTGCCTCGATGCTGCTTGCGGCATAAAGAATATGATTTTGATCAATATTAGGTGTAATCATTTTTGCAAAAATTGAACATAATAAGGGGCGCATTCGTTTGCCCCCATTCATTGTGGCATAAAGTAATGCCTCTTGAAGTTGATTGGGACTGCTTAATTGAATGATAATATCTGAAAAAAAATCCTTAAATTGGCGGAAAAAATCTTCAGATATTGACATAGACAAAAGTACCTTGGTTAATCAAGTGATTATTTTTGGGGGTTCAATAGCACAATTTTTGGTTGATATGCTTGTGCTTCTTCGGGAGTCATTTGCGCATAGGCAATAATAATCACGACATCACCAATTTGTGCAAGACGGGCAGCCGCACCATAAATACCAAATGTCTGCGAGCCTTCTGGCTCTTCGATAACATAAGTGGTGAAGCGTTGACCATTATTAATGTTCAACACGTCAATTTGTTGACCAGCACTTAAGCCAGCTTGTTTCATGTAATGTGTATCAATCCCCATCGACCCATTGTAAGATATTTCACAATTGGTGACGGTTGCTTGATGGATTTTGCTGTATAATGTTGTAATAAGCACGACTTGATTTCCTTGAAAATATTATCTGCTTATAGCTTTTTAAATTATAAAAATCAAGGTACAACATGTTAAAGCCTAATGAATATGGTATTTTTCTTTAGCAATAGAGTCTTGTGGTTTGAATTTTTGTTCAATTACAGTATCTTTATCATAAACAATACAATAATGATTAGTGTGCTTCATGTAATGTGATTTAAGTTTGTTTTTTTTAATATCTTTAAATCGAAAAATATTGATATTAATATAAGCTTCATCTCGCTTATTGCTTTGTGCTAAAGCAAGCTTGTGCTGCTTTTTTTGGGTTAATTGCGCTATTTTATAAGTTAAAATATTAAGAATTTGATCTGCATTCTTCTGTAATTCTTTATAATCAAAATCGATATCAAATTTTTTATCTTTTAAGTTTAATGACATTTCTACAATCTTTATGTTAATTTTCAATACAATCATTATATACTATAGTTAAAACATTTAAAACCTATTTAATTAAAATAAATAACTTGATTTATGCTTAAATATATGCTAATTTTATTGAAAAAATATATAACAAATATACAAACATAAGGATTTGTAATATGACAGTTGGAGGTTCAAGTGGTGCTCTTTCGGGACACGTAAATACGGCTAATAACGCCTTAGATGATCTTGCTAGTCTTTTTGAAAATGAAGGAGAGAAAGCAGCTGAAGCAGCAGCAGACAAACTAGAAATATATAACGATATAATGACCGCATTTGGTGCTGTTTCTTCAGGAGAGGATCCATTTGAGAGTGAGAATTTTAATGCCATTATGAATTCAATTATCATTGGTGATGAACTGGCAACGACTGAAGAGACTGATATGTTGAAATCAGCAATTTTAATGCAAATGGGTTATAGCAATCCAGATAATATTGGTCTTATGACGCAAGCCGACAAAGATAAATTTATAGAATTACTGACAGAAACCTTGGCGGCTTATAGCGGTAATAATGGGGCTTTATCCTTAAAGGAGTTTCACGAAATCGTTAATGCTTAACAGCGTGGTAATATAATGATTGGCATTATATTTGCACATATTAATTAATAATTATTCGTTATCTTGTACTTTACCAAGATAATCACCATCTTTAGATTGAGGTTAAAATATGATATCACAGCTACTTGGATTAAAACTATCAGTTATTGCTGTTACAATGTCTTTAAACGCTGCTTACGCACAAGATGTTATGTCTTCTAATAGTGGCTTTTTATCGTCTCCATCCTCAAACAATGCAGATATTTTAGGGAGTGATAGCACTCAAGATGCACAGAGTACACCAAGTGTATATTCGAATAATAAGCTAAGAAAAAAATCACGCCGGTTTAAAATTTCACCTTACGCAGGATTATCAGCTACTTACTCTGATAATATTGGCTTAGTATCTGATAATTCACCCAATAAAGAAGATGGTATGGTGTATAATGCATCTGTTGGGGTTAATGCGTCTTATGAAAGTCAAAAACTTGATGCGGTTGCAGGTGTTGGATTGATGCAAATTGTCCGTAGTAATGACACAAATGATACCGTACCAACTGGTAGCGCAGGGGTTTCAACTGAGCTTGTTAATAATTTACTTTATCTTGATGCGTTGGGTTCTGTTACGGGGCTTGTTGGTAATGCCCGTGGTGCCAATGTGCCGTCTGGAGCATCAAGTGCCGATTATGATATTTTCCTTCAGGGGACAATATCGCCATATTTAAGACATCAATTTGGTAATATTCTGGTTGGTGAATTACGTTATGGTTATGATTATGGCGGTGGAACTGCTGATACAATCGGGACAATTCAATCGCATACATATCGTGCATCATTTGGAACATCTGATAATGCAGGACGTTTAAACATCAATGGATCTACAAGCTATTCGGATATTTCCTTTCAAAATGAAGATGTGAACACAAGCAGCAACTTAACTGGCAATAATGCACTCTTAGCAAATAATGATTCTACGCAACTAACCAACGAGGTAAGTGCTGATTATGTCTTAACAAAAAGTTTGACATTATTAGGACAGGCAGGACATGATAAAATTGAAATGGAAGATTCCGAGTATGCTGACCAATTATCGGGTGTTTTCTACAATGTTGGCTTACAATATATGCCTTCTGAAAGATTGCGCTTAACTGGTCGTATTGGTGAACGCAACGACACATTATATTATCTTGTTGATGGTAATTACAATCTTACAAAGCGTGTTTTTGTGGGGGCAACCGCAGTATCACAGCTTATGACGGCAATTCCACTTGGATTTAGAGGAAATATTGCCCCTGGAACAGCATTCGATGCTGCAGTTGAAGGGCAAACCCTTGCATCACAATTAAATGATCAATTACCAGGTAGCACACAAAATAACGGGCAAAATAATGGCCAAAACCTCCTTGGCAATCAACAAAACCGAGAATTATTCCGCTCACAAGCTTTAACGGCTTATTTAGGAATGCAAAGTAAAAATGGTGACTTTGGTGTTGCCCTTGGTTACGAGAATCGTAATTATAATCGTGCAACTGATGAGATTATTAAAACAGCAACCGTACATTATCGCCATAACTTTAATCGCCAAATTTCGGGTACAGTCGAAGGTTATTATAGCGATCTTGATGGCTTGGCCGAGAATACTAATCAAACCTATGGCGCACGTTTATTGGGGAATTATGCCCTTAATGATAGTGTCAATTTATTCGCTGCGATTGGACGTAATGAAAGAAAAACGGAGTTTTCTCAAGACTTTGAATTTACTGAGCATAACGTAACAGCAGGTATTTCAACTCAGTTTTAATGCTTATAAAAAATAAAAGAAATTATGCATATATTTTTAAAATCGTTATCCCAATGATAATAATAATAAATGCAATAATTCTTTGAAGCGTGATTTTCTCTTTGAAAATTAAAGCCGACCATAAAATTGTAAAGCCCGCATTGATTGAAAAAATCGTGGGGGCTATTATCGTATAAGCGCCCGTTGAGGCAATCAATAATAAAATCATCCCAATCGAGCCAAACAAGGCTTGTAGGCTTGGATATATAATATCGTTTTTAAACTTAAAATTATCTTTTTTAGGAAAAATATTATGATTTCTAAGGCTATAACAGCCAATAATACAGAGCGTAAAAATTAACCCAAAAAAGCGTGCTTGGGTTAAAACAATACTATGATGCATCTCGCTAGAGATAAGCTGCATGATAAATAATCGTACTGAAAACAAAAACCCAGCAAGCAATCCAAGCCCTGCTGATATTAAAATATGACGATAACTGTAAGTATCGGTTTTTACTTTTAATCCCAAAAGAACTGCGCCTATAATGGCGATCAAAGCCCCTATATAGCCATAAAAAGAGAGAGATACCCCCATGAAAAACCATTGAATAGCCAGAAAAACTGCCGATAATGTAACCAAGGGCGCAGTGACCGAAACAGGGCCACGAGATAGCCCAATATAAAGACATAATAGTGCAAGAATATTGGTAACGCCTGCGACCGCAAGCCATCCCAGCAAAGCATAATCTTGAATTAAAAATATATTATAGCCGCTCACTAATCCATAAAGCCCAAAAAATAACATGCCTAAGAAACTCATTGTAAATAAGGCATTAAGAACGTGTCTTTTTTCGGAACGCATTTTAACAAGGAAATCGGATGTCCCCACAAAAAAAGCGGCAAGGATAGAAAGCGTAATTTCAACTGGCATAACAAGCAATCATAATTTTTTGCTATGGTTGCATAGTTAACTATGAAAATCTATGATTTTTTTGATACAATAATTAGCATTGCATTTTTCTACCATATTACCCACCTAAAAATAAAAAATATATAATTGACTTTTTTATAAAAAATATATATAATATAAGGAGTTGTAAAAAAAAGATTGTATCTGTATGTTAGTTAATGCCATGCCGTCACCTGTTAAACTTCAAGTGACTAATAATTCAGTACCACTTACTAGTACTAGCCCTTTGGGTAAAAAGAATAAAGCTGATGAACCTTTGCCTAATAAACCATCGAATAATGACATGACAGTCAAAGAGATCATTCTAAGGGGGCTTTATGGCTCTGCAGCATGTGGGGTATATATGGTGGGTCAACGAGCCCTTTTTAGTCAAACTTTGCTCATGGAAGATCTTTTCACAACATTGACTTCTTCTGGTTTAAGGGCGATGGCAATGGGTTCTGTAACTAAAGCGGTCAGAGAATCTTATAAAAAAACGATACCAAATGTAAATGCACAGGCAAAAGATATTGGCGAGGCTGGTATCATTAATGCCGTAGAAACAGCAGCGAGTTATTTTCAAGAGAAAGCAACTGCTAAAGATGTCGGTTTTGCAGCAATATTAGGGCTATCTTCGTTAAAATCGTTTCCCAATAATCTGATGGATACGCAATCATATCCTGATTTTATTGATAAGTATTCAGGAAAAAATAAGCTCTCAGAAAGCTCTACTGAAGCAGAAAAAACAACAGCTATAAACAATGAAAAATCAATTAAACTTGTTATTAATTCTCTTGCGGCACTTGTGACAGCAATCCCTGCAACTTATTTAAATAACGAACCTTTAACACCAACTAACTTTGCGAAAACATATCTTTTAAGACTCGCAAGTGTGTCATTATGGCGTACAGCAATGGATAAGGCAAAAGCCGATGCTGGTATAAAACCGATACAAGAAAAGCCACACGAAGCACCATAAAAGCAATCTTACTTTTAAAGCTCAAATTTAGTTAGCACATACTCAGGGTATATTCCACGCAATATAAGAAAATTTATATCGCTTAAATATCTAAATTTCGATATAGGTCAAAAGCTTAATGCGTGTTTCATCACGCTCTAACTTCATTAAATCCCAACTTGAGCGTGCCAAGAAAATTGGGTTATCAAGATGATCTTCGGCCGCGTTCCCTTTATGCTTATCTAGGAAATCAGCAATATCCTTTGGATCTTCTGCATCAAGCCATCTTGCGGCACTATAAGGGGCAGCTTCATAGCGAATGGGAATGTTATACTCATTTTTAATACGATCTTTTAAAACATCAAATTGTAATGCTCCCACAACACCCACAACATACGTGCCGCCAAGGGTTGTTTTGAAAAAGCGAATTGTGCCTTCTTCGGCAAATTGAAGCAACGCATTTTGTAAATGACGCGCTTTCATCGGATCATCAGAACGAATAACTTGAAGTAACTCAGGCGCAAACATCGGAATACCTGTTGCATTTAATTTTTCTCCCTCAGTCAACGTATCGCCCACGCGTAATTGACCATGGTTGGGAATACCAATAATATCACCTGCATAGGCATCATCGGCAGTTTCACGCGCTCCAGCCATAAATAACATGGGGGTGGTAATGGTTAATGTTTTATCAGTGCGTACATGTTTAAGCTTCATGCCACGCTTAAAATGCCCCGACATTATACGCATAAAGGCAATACGGTCACGATGTTTTGGATCCATATTTGCTTGAATTTTAAACACAAACCCTGTTAATTTGTCTTCCGTTGGCTCGATCAGACGTTGTAATGTTTTTTGTATTCTAGGCGATGGCGCATAATCGACTAACCCATCAAGCAATTCTGGAATCCCAAAGTTCCATAAAGCTGATCCAAAAAAGACAGGTGTCAAGCTTCCTTCTTCATAATGCATTTGGTCAAATGCAGGCAAAAGCCCTGTAACCATTTCAAGCTCTTCAACAAGATTTTTATGCAGTTTACTAGAAATCACGCTCGTTAAGGCAGGATCATTTAAATCTGAAATTTGAATACCATCAACGCGGCTATGGCGCTTGGTTTTATCAAGTAAAATCAACTTACTATTGATGAAATCATAAACTCCTGCAAAGGTTTCCCCCATACCAACGGGCCACGACATTGGTGCGGTATCAAGGGCAAGCTTCTGTGATATTTCATCTAAAATTTCAAAAGAATCACGACTTTCACGATCCATCTTATTAATAAATGTGATAATCGGAATATCACGCATACGGCAAACTTCAAACAGTTTTAGTGTTTGTGGCTCAATCCCTTTGGCGGCATCGATTACCATAACGGCACTATCGACAGCAGTTAACGTACGATATGTATCCTCTGAGAAATCCTCATGCCCTGGTGTATCAAGAAGATTAAAAATACAATCCCGATACTCAAAGCACATGGCGGAAGCAGAAACTGAAATCCCGCGTTCCTGCTCAATTTTCATCCAATCTGACTTAGCACGTCTCCGTTCGCCTCGTGCCTTAACATCACCCGCAAGATGAATAGCACCACCACCTAATAATAGTTTTTCAGTAAGCGTTGTTTTACCTGCATCGGGATGTGAAATAATTGCAAAAGTACGACGGCGTTTAATTTCGATATGAGATTGTGACATAAATGAAAGCTAATTTTGTTATTAAAGATAGTGCTGATTTATAAAGGCTCATAATTATAATGCAACATAATTATCAAAAAACAAGGCATTCATATATTTTTAATCATTTTGGCATAGATTTTGTAATGTTAATTAAAAGAATGATTGGCTTAAATATTCATGATACCTGAATTTCTCGATTTTGTTCCAACACACTGGGTTTTATTCTTAGCTATCATCATATCTTTGCTTGCCTTTGATTTAGGTGTGTTTTTTAAACGTGATCGTGAACTTTCAATCAAAGAAAGCCTTGGCTTAACCTCCCTATATATTATTATTGGCTTATCATTTGGCTTTATCATTATGAATCTTTATGATCCAATGAGGCTTGAAAGTTGTGCCCCAAATTGTAATATTCGTGCAGCTGGCTATTATTGGAATGCCTTTATCATTGAAAAAGTCTTATCAATGGATAATATTTTTGTGATGTCCGTTATTTTTTCTTATTTGAAAATCCCACGCAAATATCAGCATCGTGTTCTATTTTGGGGCATCCTTGGCGTTATCTTAATGCGTGGCCTCATGATTTTAGTCGGCACAACCTTAATTACTGAATTTAGTTGGTTGCTTTATGTTTTCGGATTATTTCTTGTTTATACTGGCTTTAAAATGCTCTTTAGCAATGAGGGTGATAACGATATTAGTGAAAGTAAAATCATATTAATTATTAAAAAAATATTGCCCATTACGAATGATCTGCACGGCAATAGATTTTTTATACGCCTAAACAATCCTAAAACACAAAAACTTTCATGGTTTCTAACGCCTCTTATGACCGCTTTAATTTGCATTGAGCTTATTGATGTTGTTTTTGCAATTGATTCTGTTCCTGCAGTGTTCTCAATCACACTCGATCCATTTATCGTCTACACAAGCAATATTTTTGCAATCCTCGGACTGCGTGCTTTATATTCAGCACTTGATGCGGTGCTTGAAAAGTTTAAATATCTTGAGCCTGCCCTTGCAGTTGTGCTTATGTTCATTGGTTCAAAGATATTTATTGCTGATTTTTTCGGTATGGATAAATTTCCAATGGAAATATCCCTCAGCATTACAGTTGGGCTTATTGCTCTGGGTATTATTTATTCAATTTTTAAAAACAACCAAGAACAAAATTCCTGATTATAATTATAATATTTATCGTGCTGGCGCATTAATAAAGGCCTTAACACGTTTTTGCTTGCCGCCCTCTACCTTTAAAAATCTTGTTTGTGTATTTAAAGTAATTGTTTCACCCTTTAAAATATTTCCATCATAAGTAAGCAAAACATTATCTGATAATATTAAATTTTTAGAATATAAATCATAGGTCATTTTTTGTGCGTTTGCGGCTTTTTGATTATTTGTAAATAAATAAACGTTTTTATAAGCAGTAATTTTTTTTACAATATTATCATCTTTTTTCTTATCAGAATATTCAATAATAATGCGATTAGCTGTTAAGCGATATTGATCTTGAATGATTTGTACATTCCCGATAAATTCACCTGTTTTTTGATTATCAGTAACAATCAAGCTATCAGCAGTTATTTCTATGGGCTTGTTGTGATCGAACTGAAATTGTGGAGATTGTGCGTATCCACTGTTATAAACCCCTAAAACAAGACCAATAAACACAATGATACGTAAAAAAAAATTATGACGCGTTAGGATTAATACGTAATTTAATGCCACCCTTAAAGATTGCTTTATTAGATTTTTTATTAAACTCAACATTTTTTGCCTTTAAAGAATTATTTTTATACAAGGCATTCACACCCTTTGGCATTGTAATGGCAAAATTATTTAAATCAACAAATAATGTATCTGTTGTTAGTTGATATATTTTATTTTTTGAGAGAATTACATTACTTGATAAAGTGATTTTATTATCTTTTGCCTGATAAACACCTGATTGAGCAGATAAAATTGTTATTGGTTTGCCTGGCTCATATAATTTGATAATTGGTTTCTCTAGATCAATCTTAGAAATTTTTAAATCATATAAGCGTGCCTTGGGTGCTTTAAGGACAACTGAATTATTTTGGCTTTGAAATGTTTTAATTGTTAAATTTTCAAAGGATAAATTGAGAGGTTGTGACCCAATATTCTCCATAAAGTTCACAACAATTTTGTTATTGGAATAGTCTGCAACAAAAATCCACACAAAAGGCGTAACCATTAATGCGATACTGAGTGTAAGTAGAATATTTTTTATAATAATAAAAAGTGTTTTATTCGTTGAAACCCAAAACACAACTAAACAACACCAGCACGCAAGCAATCATGTAAATGTAAAAAACCAATTGGTGTTTTATTTTTATCAATAATCCATAAGCCAGAAATTGCTTGTCTTTCCATGATTGACACAGCATAGGCCGCTGATTTATCAGTGTCAATACTCATTGGATTGTGTGTCATAATATCTTTTGCAATTTTATTCAAAACTTCAGGCGACATTGCACGACGCAAATCACCATCAGTAATCACACCGATCAGCTGATTTTTATCATTACAAACCCCTGTACAACCAAGAGCCTTACTTGTCATCTCTAAAATCACTTCTGAGACGGGCATATCC
>JBLHTX010000033.1:0-15874 GCA_047627635.1 Alphaproteobacteria bacterium
TTTAACAGAAAATTTTGATATTGCAGGCACAAAAGCACGCTCAATATATTCTTATGCTTCTAAAATAGCAGCAAAAATCCTCGCCTATAACTTCCAAACTATACTCAATTAAAGTCGAGATTCGGGTGTCTCTTATATATTTTTACACTACCACAATGCACAGTTACTCAGATTGCTTCGCCCTACTTTACAAATCAGAAGCCCCAGAAAGTGCGGCAAGTATTTTAGCCTCAGCCTCAACATTGCCCGTATAATTTTTAACTATATGATACAGAATATGAAGCTTGCCATAATGGTTTTCACGAAATTCCGTCATTTTATCCGTAATATCTTGTTTTTTCTGGGCAATTTCTTGGGGTGATTTATCTTTTAATGTTTGTGTATTTCCACACCATAAATCAATATATTTGGTTAAAAATGTCTCCGATTGTGAATATCGGAATAATTCAGGTGGAAATAAAACATGGTCTTGGCCAGTTTCTGAATTTTTAACAATCTCGATTTGCTTTAATAATTCACCCTCATTCGCCGTTAATAATTTTACATATTTATGAACAAAATGATGACACCCTGTGCCCGATATTTGTGGTGAATAAGCCTTATCATTATCGTTATGATCGTTAAAAAAATTCTTAACCTTAAAAACCATTAAACTGGATATAAGGTCAAATTTATCACCTAGCCAATTTTTTTTTAATTCCTTTTCAATAGAAAATTTAGTTATATTACCCAGCAAGTAATTAAGTTCTAATAATAATATTTTCGGCTTATGACCATCGAATGCAGGCTGAATAATAGCCATATTTTCGTGAAACCCATCACTTAATATAATTATTTTATGTGAATCATTTTTATATACATTTTCAAGATACGCTCTAAATTGATGGGTATAATATTCCTTAATATCCGATGTTCCTGCTTCTTCATCTGAAAAATATATAACTTGAACAGGCTTATTATTTGCCGTTTCAGGATTTGCAAATTTATGCTTATAATGGCTTCCAAGTAAATTATTTCTTTGGTCGAGGTTACAACCATACTCCGTCATTTGTGATAATTTATTAAAAAGCGTCTCCATAAACTTTGCATCATTTTGTCGAGCAAGGATATGCGGTGCTTTGAAAAATCTTTTTACTTGTGCCTTAAATGTTGATTGGTACGAAATTGGGCTTGTTATATCCATAGAATATCCTTAATATAAATTCATATTACATTAAAAACACATAAATGTAAAATATTTATATTAAACATATGAATATTCTTGATAAAAATCACGGGGCATCAGGGCGGCATCACGAGCAGGAATATTAAAAGGAGGGATTAAGCGTCCACGGAAATATTTTTTTAAATAGCTATGAAACAAATCAGTGGCTTTTTCAATTGGCTGCTGAGTGACATATTCAAACCATTTTACGCCAACATAAACATGATTAATTTCATCCTTGTAAATATGCGATAAAATATCAACAATTTGCGTGTCATTTTGTGTCTGAAATTCACTAATCATGCGGGGTGTCACATCTAAGCCACGGGCTTCCAACACCATGGGGACAACGGCAAGCCTTGCACCCAAATTATGCCGTGTCTCAAAAGCCGTATCCCACAGACTGTTATGGGCAGGATATGCACCATAAAAACTTTGGTTATTCAGCAAATAAGTATTTAATAAATTAAAATGCCGTGCCTCATCGTTGGCAACGCTTAACCAATCAATATAAAATTCCTGGGGTAAATCATCGCTGCTATAACGGGTTACCATGTCACACGCCAAATCAATGGCATTTAATTCAATATGGGCAATGGCGTGCAATAAGGCATTTTTCTTTTTAAACCCTTTTGACCGTTTCGGCATTTGCGTGGCAGGCAATAATTCAGGCTTATCAGGACGGGCAGGATAATCGGGTGGTGTTACAACCCCCTCAAGCAATAAATTCCCTGCGTGAAACTGCGTATAGGCATTAAGTACCAAAGATGCTTTTTGCGTTGCATCCTTTGTGTGCAGGGCTTTTAAAATTGCTTCAAATAATGTCATATCGTGCTCTATTTTAAATAGCATATTATGACGTTAAGTAATAAATGTAAATTAATAAATTGCTAATCATTTCGTTGACGATTTGCAATGCTATTCACAGCCATATCTGCGGCTGTATGAGTTGCAATATCAGCCATAACGCCACGTGCACCATGGTCATTACTATGAATAATAGTGGGGGGCCTTATCCCTAACTCAGCATAAGCAAGATTTTTTCTTTCGCTACTGACCGCAAGCTTGGGCCCAAGAATATGATTTGTAGTTGCACCAATTGCTATTCCTGCTAAAACTATTGAAATAGAAGCCCCTGGGCCTTGACTATCACCAACTACTGCTGCTGGAAATAAACTCAGCGCCCCACCCATTATCCCTCCCCATAATCCGCTTGTAAGCTCGGCTTGATTTTTGGTTTCTCCCAAAATGATATTTGCAGCATCGGTCTTTGTCAAATTCGGAATATCGCTACGATGACGAAAATCAAATGTTGGATTATTATTCCACACAGGCTGATTATAAGAAGGGGTTGATTCATTTATTTTAGTCATACATGATGCCTTTACATTTTATATATTAAATTTAACATATAAAATTAAATATGCAAATAAAATATGACAAATAAAAATACAAAAAAAATACAAAAAAATAAAAATAAGATTTTAAAAAAGATTGTTTTCGTATAAGAGAAGGTGTAACTATTTCATAGATTTATTAACGCAACAAAAAATGAAGCAATGACATCACACATAGCCAATCACATGAGTTCTAATAATCAAACCCTCATCGAGAGAATATCGGAACTACTTACCTCTGACACCAAGCATAATATATCCGTTGAAAATCTTGAATTTTTAACGCATCAACTTGCCAAAGAGAATGATAACCCCGATAGTCCCTCTTTGTTAGCACATAAATTTATCGCCTGTGCACAAAGCTTAACAACCCATGTTCAATCCAGAAAACTGGGTGCATATAACATTAATGCTTATAACACAGACAAAATCTCATTATCAGGTGAAGAAATCACCGTTCTTGAAATTGTCAACGACGATATGCCCTTTATTGTCGACAGTATTACACAATTACTAAGCGAAAAAGAAATTGAAATTATTGATTTTTTCCATCCTGTCATTAATGTCGTCCGTGACAAAGAGGGTGAATTTGTTGATTTTTATAAATCCAATGAGAGTATCAAAGGTCTTCCCGAATCTTTTATTCAAATCCATCTTACCAAAATAATCAACAACGATGTTATTGCCGATTTAAAACAAGAAATTAATGTTATCCTCCAGGATATTCGCCTTGCAACAAGCGATTGGCAAGTAATGCTTCGCAAGCTTGATGGTATTATTGCTGATCTTGGTTCTAGCTCTGCTCCCATCGACCATGAAACTAAACAAGAAAGCGTGAGTTTTTTACGGTGGCTGGGTGTCGATCATTTTACCTTTTTAGGATCTCGCAGTTATAGTTTTACACAAAATGCCGCTGGTGAAAAATCTGTTGTAACTGTTCCCGACAGTGGCCTTGGCTTGTTTCGCAATCCTAATTATGTTGTTTTACGCCATGATGGCGATATGGTTGACAGCTTCCCCGAGCTTGAAAAACTATCAACACTTGAAACGCCTGTGACAATTTTAAAAACCAATATGAAGGCAACAGTTCATCGTCGTGCCCATATGGATCAAATTTTTATTGTCTTCTATGAAAATGGTCAGCCTGTTGGTTTGCATTCTTTTATTGGGTTATTTACCTCGACAGCCTATACAACACGTGCCAGCAAAGTACCTTTGCTAGAGCGTAAAATTCATACGATTTTATCAAAAACCAGTTTTCGCCCTCAAAGCCATGATGGCAAATTATTGACTCATATCCTTGACAGCTATCCACGTGACGAGTTATTTCAAACTGACATTGATACATTATGCGATATTATTGCAGGCATTATCTCATTGGATCAACGCCCCGCAATTCGTATGTTCCCACGCCACGATTTATTTAATCGCTTTGTGTCTTGCTTGGTCTATCTCCCACGAGAGCGTTTGAATACTGAGCATCGACAAAAAATTGGCGAGCTTTTGGCAAAATCCTATGGCGGCAGACTAAGTACATTCTCAATTTGGTTCTCCGAAAGTACTTATGTACGCATTAAATATATTATTGCGGTTACCCCCTCTTCATTGCTGACCCCAGACGTTGCAAAAATAGAACAAAAAATCAAAAAAATCACAACAGATTGGCGTGACAGCTTTGCGGCAACCTTACTCCATAGTACCGATACAGAAATATCAATGACATCGGCAATGGCACGCAACAAGGCGAATAATTTTTCAATCTCTTATCAAGCCTATTATTCTCCAAAGTCAGCTGTTAAAGATATGGAAATATTGTCAAAAATCAGCGAAAAACTGCCGATTATTTGTGATATAAAAAATGCCAAAGATTCTGATCTCACAATTTTCAGGCTTTTCAATTACCAAGCGCCTTTGGCTTTGTCTGATTGTTTGCCAATTTTTGAAAATCTAGGCTTTAAAGTTTTAACTGAACATCCTTTTGACCTTAATCATAACGAACAACATATTCAGTTACATGAATTTGGCATGCAATATTTGGGCAAAGGCACACCCTACGAAAGTGTGAATAACCTTTCTGAGGCATTTATTGCGATTTATAATGGTCATGTTGAAAATGATGAATTTAACAGTTTAATTATTCGGTCAAATTTATCATATCGTCAAGTGATGGTTTTACGGGCTTTTTCAGGCTATTTAAAACAAGCAGGGCTTACATATTCACAGCAAAAAATTGCAGAATGCTTGTTAACCCATTCTCATATTGCCCGCCTCATTTGGGAATTATTTGACACATATCATAACCCATCAAAAAGCAAAGATAATCGTGAAGCAACGGTTCTTAAAATCGAAGGAAAAATCAATCATGCCTTGCTTGACGTTGCTGTACTCGATCAAGATACCATTATTCGCCGTTATGTTAATTTAATTAAAGCGATTTTGCGGACAAATTTCTATGCCAATAAGCCTTATGTATCCTTTAAAATAAAATCTTCATCGCTTGATAATCTTCCCTTACCTGTGCCTTATCGTGAAATATGGGTTTATTCTCCACGTGTCGAGGGTGTGCATTTACGCTTTGGCGAAGTTGCGCGTGGTGGCCTGCGTTGGTCAGACCGCCGAGAAGATTTTCGTACCGAAGTATTGGGGCTTGTTAAAGCACAACAAGTCAAAAACTCAGTTATCGTACCTGTGGGTGCAAAAGGGTGTTTTTATGCGAAAAAACTCCCTGCACCGTCCCAAGGACGTGATGCATGGGTTGCTGAGGGCATAGAGGCTTATAAAACCTTTATTAATGGCTTACTTGATATTACCGATAATATTGTGAATAAAAAAATCATAGCGCCTAAAAACATTATCCGCCGTGATGACGATGATCCTTATCTGGTGGTTGCCGCTGATAAAGGGACGGCAACTTTTTCCGATATTGCCAACAGCTTATCTCTTGAGCGTAATTTTTGGCTTGGCGATGCTTTTGCCTCGGGTGGAAGTAACGGTTACGATCATAAGAAAATGGGCATTACAGCGCGCGGTGCATGGGAAGCGGTCAAACGTCATTTCCGTGAAAAAGGCAAAGATATTCAAACACAAGATTTTACTGTTTGCGGTGTTGGCGATATGTCAGGCGATGTTTTTGGTAATGGTATGTTATTATCGAAAAAAATCCGCCTACTTGCTGCCTTCGATCACAGAGATATTTTCATTGATCCGAATCCAGAAACCAAAAACTCATTTGTCGAACGCCAGCGTTTGTTCGATTTACCCCGTTCAACGTGGCAAGATTACAACAAAGACCTTATTTCCAAAGGCGGCAGCGTATTTTCTCGGTCTGCTAAAGAAATCACCTTAACGCCTGAAATTCAAGCCTTAACAGGTCTCAAGGAAACCAAAGTACGCCCAAATGATCTTATGAAGGCAGTGCTTCGACTTAACACAGAATTATTATGGTTTGGCGGTATTGGTACTTATATTCGGGCTGACCACGAAACCGATATGCAAGTTGGCGACAAGGCCAATGATGCTATTCGTATAACAGCAAGCGATGTGCGTGCACAAGTTGTTGGTGAAGGGGCAAATTTAGGGCTCACGCAACCAGCACGCATTATGATGTCTATGAATGGTGTCATGATTAATACAGATGCTGTTGATAATTCGGCTGGTGTTGATTGTTCGGATCACGAGGTTAATATTAAAATTGCTCTTGGGATCGAACAAGCCGCAGGGCGTATGGACGAGCCAGAACGCAATAAATTGCTTGAAGCCATGACCGATGAGGTTGCCGATCTGGTTTTGCAGACCAATTATAACCAAACATTAGGTCTGTCGATTACAACAGCAGCAGCACAAAAACGGGCCGATTTACATGCACGTTTTATGAACCATCTTGAAACTCATGCAAGTTTAAATCGTACTGTTGAAAATTTACCTGATAATAGAAGCTTACTTGCTGGACGTAATGGTATTGTTGGTTTGGTACGTCCTGAACTTTCGGTTGTGATGGCCTATTCAAAGCTTAAACTTTATGATGATGTCTTAAAAAGTCATATCCCCGATGAGCCATTATTCGATGAAATCGTCAAAGAATATATGCCAACACCTTTACATTCAATGGATGAAGCCCTTGATACACATCGTTTAAGACGTGAAATTATTACAACTGTTATCACTAATCGTGCCATTAACGAGGGCGGTATCAGCTTTGTATTCAGGCTGTGTGAACGGCTTAATATTTCTGTCGAACATGCAATGCGTTCTTATATTGCGGCACGCAGAACAATGAATTTTGGCGATTTATCTGACCAAGTACATGCCCTTGATAACAAAGTACCTTATGCATTACAGCAGAAATTATATATTATTCTACGAGCAAGCTTATTCGATCAAACACGGTGTATTGCACTTCGTAACTCGGAAGGCTTTGACATTGGTAAGACTGTCGAAAAATATCGTGATCGTTTCTCAGCCCTTATTCACAATATTAATAATAACCTTGAAGCCACAATTGAGAAAAAACTGAATGCATTTATTATCAAGCATAAGCACGAGAATATTCCTGAAGCGCTTGGCAGCCATATTTGTGCATTATATTTTATGAAAAATGGCTTCGATATTATCGATATTGCTCTTGAAAGCAATACACCGTTTGACAAAACGTTTAAACATTATTCATCGACAATTGAAAAGCTTGATATGGATAGTTTGCGGCGTAAGGCAACCGAAATTCCTTTACCTGATATTTATGACCAAATGGCGTTATCACAAATTATTTCTGATATGGATCTTGCGAACAAAGCTCTTGTTATGAAAATATTAGCATCGGGGCAAGATATTGAGGCATGGTTTAAGGATCAAAATCATAAGCTTGTAAAATTTCAAGAAACATTCTCGGATGCGATTGCTGTGCCACAACTTGGTTTATCACGACTTTCAATTATTACGGGTGCGTTGCGTCAATTATCTAGCGAATAATATTTTAGTACTATAAAAAATAGAAAAAGAGTATCGTTAATTTAAATTGATCATACTCTTTTTTATGCAGCGGGTGCGGCAAGATCTTGTAAATTTTTTTTATCAAGACCAAGAGCCCGCTCTTCATCCATATAAGATACCATAGCAACAACATTCACAATCATATTTAAAATATTGGTATATTCTATCTTGATTTGCTTATGGAGTGTTTTCAATTCACCCTCTTGAGAAATTCTAAAGACATCCTTATTCTTTTTAAAATAATCATTGGCCATATCATTGGCTGATTTTTGAATATATTCATTTAAGGCAACCATTTCAGGGGTTGTATAAACAAAATCATTTTTTTGATACTCAGAAGCCTTGGATTTAACGCCCTTTAATTGAAGCGATTTTTGATGTGCCTTCATAAAGCGTGCAATATCAATCAATAATGGCCTAAGGTCACCCGATGTTTTCTCGGCTTTTTTCCAAGATGCAACATGTGCAAAAATATTGGCATTAAAACGCCCACGTTGATTGCCTTGATATTTTAAATTATAAGTTGGCCAAATTTCTTTGTCATGTGATACGCCTTCATTTTGTAAAATCATACGCTTAACATTTGTTCGAGCATAAGATTTTCGCCCTTCAAAAAATTCATTAATATTACTTTTTTGGAGTCGCATAATTTCTGAAAGACCGCCTAAATCAAGACGCTTAGCACGCTCGATAAATGTTTTTGCATTTGATGCTAAATCAGCATCTTTAAGATAAAATTCACTAAAACTTTTCATACGACGGCTACTGCGGTCAACGATACCTGCAAGCATGCCAACGGCATTGTCGGCAACTATATCAGGAACTTCAGCATCGAATAATTCATTTTTAAACAAATTAAACAAAAAGCGTCCGACATATTCACGCCCTTGCCAGCCCCAAAACTCTTCAAAATAAGCGTAATTTTCTACGTAATCGCCTAAGGCTGTGTTGGCTGATTTTACAAATCCCTCTTTTGAGGGTATCCCTTGTGTGACACGATTAAGGGCTTGATCTTCTTTGATATCAGGGATATCTTCTTGACCAACAGCCCGTGCATAGGCAGCAAAACCCACGCCACTTTTGCGAAAAGAATCTTTTAAATCACCCAATGAATCAAACAGTTTACTTTGAAAACGGATAAGATCGAGCTGCTTAATCTTGGCTTTATCTTTTTGTTCGGGCGATAATTTTGGATCATCAAGATTAATTTTCATTAATTCATCTTGTATGAAATTAATTGCAATACGCGCACCGATGGCCTTGCGTCCATAACTCATTAAATATTGCCGATCAACTTTTTTAATAGTCATCTTATCGGCAAGTTGCATGAATTTTTCAGGATCTCTATCATATAAAAACTTTGTTGTCCCATCAGATTGCGGCTGGTATAATGTTCTCACAAGCTCAGTGTGCGACATTGGTTGATCTTGCCAAAAGCGCCCCCCACCAAATGGATCATTGGCAAATTGATAGCGTGAACCAAATTGACCCGCCTTAATTTTAACAAATGGAAATGGCGATTGGCGTGCCTTGCCGCCACGAGAATCAATACCATAAGTATCGTAAATATAATCATCTTTGATTTTTTTACTCATTTGCGCAACATATTCAGGCTCAGGCTTTTTGCCTGCATAGGTTTGCAAAACAATATTACCAACAATTTCATCAATTTCAGTACCTGAATCGGCAAACACACTACTGGCATGAAGCTTGTTAAAGGTATCATCTTTGACATTAAGGACATTATCAGCACGATTAGAATAATTTTTTAAATTATCTGATGGAAAATAATAAGCAAGCTGATTTTGATCAACGGCACCAATTTTAGTATCAAAGGCACTGTGATTATAATGATCGCCGATTCGGTCAAAGCCATGTTCTTTTAAATTACCAGTCATTTTATGTTCATTATAAAAAATTTCATGCCCTGGTAAAAAAGGAAGCTTGCCGTAAATATGCTGCGTGGTTTGACATTCAAGCTTGGCACGTGATGTATCAGTGCTTAAAATATCAAATATTTTTTTCTGACATTCATTGTCACTATTTGCCTTAATACGAATCATTGTATGCGTATTACGGCTATGGGCAGGCACCCATAAATAATATTGAGATTTATTTTTATCTTGATATAAATGATAATAATCGTTAGTTTTGGGAAAATGAAGCGTTTTTGCTTTGGTTGTTAACGTAAATAAATTTGGGGGTTTTTTAATATCAATAATTGCAAGGTCTTCAATCTTGCTATTCTCATGCCGAGATAAAAAATGCCCAATTTCACCTAATGTATTTGGGGCACGAGCAACATGCTTGTTAAGGCCAAGATTTCGAATCGCACGACCCGCAATTTTTATCGCCCCAACATCATCTTCTAATGATGATTTTTGATATAAAACATTATATCTTGATGGTAAATTTTTGACGCTGATTGGCGACATATTTAACGGCATTTATAATCCCACACTTACAATATCGTTACGATACACACTATATAACTAAATATAGCATAAAAAACAATTAAAATAAATATATATCTAAAAAATAATAAGTTAAATGTCGATTAGGGATAAAATTATGCGTCTTCTGATATATTTTCGACTTGGGGGGCTATTACTTTACGCAAACTATCTGAAATATAATCAATCCGTTCAATTGCTTCATTCATTTTATAATTTTCATGCTCTAGCTTAATTAGGAGCTTTTTTTGCTCGAGCGTGATTGATTGTTTACGCAAAGCAATATCACGTTCACGCTGTGCCAATTCAAGCGCCATTTGCATAGTATCAACCTTGACCATTTCTTTTTGTAAAAGACGATAAGTAGATTGGTACTTCTCTTCAAGGGCTTGAATCTTGCTTTCGCCTTCAGAAAGCTTTTGCTGTAATTGGGATTTATCAATTTGAGGGACGGATAATATTTGCGTTTGAGCCTCTGAATTTGTTGGATTAGTTAATTTTTCTGCTTCAATAAGATGCTGATTCGCTAATAATTCCTGATTTTGAACCTGTAAATACGCAACTTGTTGGATCGATTTATCGGCATCAGATTGCAGCATAGCTATTTTGGCATCAGCCTCAGATGCTTGATTTTGCATTTCTTGCATTGCAGTTAAAATGGTTTGGCACTGTATTTCAAGACGATCAATAACCGCATTTGCTTTATGATTTAACTCTGACATCGTGTCCCTTAAATGTTATATTTTATATGTCTTACACATCATTATTGAATATTTTTTTGATATTTTTTGCGGCTTGGCGAATCCGCAACTCATTTTCTACAAGACCAATACGCACATGACCATCACCATATTCACCAAAACCCAAACCAGGCGCAACCGCAACTTCAGCCTTGGTTAAAAGCATTTCAGAAAATTTAACTGATCCCATGGCTCTAAATTGCTCGGGAATTGGTGCCCAGCAAAACATACCTGCTTGAGGGGTTGGCATTGACCAGCCTGCCCGCTCGAAACTTGAAACCAACACATCACGACGCTTTTTATAGGTTTCACGAATGTTAGCAATCACATCGTCGGATCCGTTTAAAGCCGCAGTGGCGGCAACTTGTATGGGCGTAAACGCACCATAATCAAGATATGACTTGACCTTGCGGAGCGCCCCGACTAAATGCTTGTTACCACTACAAAACCCAATCCGATAGCCCGCCATTGAATATGTCTTGGAAAGCGTGGTAAATTCAACGGCTATGTCTTTTGCTCCTTCAATTTGTAAAATCGAAGGTGTAGGCTTTTCAGGATCAAAATAAATCTCAGAATAGGCAACATCAGATAAAACCCAAATATCTTCTTTGCGGGCGAGATCAATGATTTTTTGATAAAAATCAAGATCAACCGTTTGGGCGGTCGGATTAGAGGGGTAAGACACAATAATCATGGTCGGTTTCGGTACAGAATGGCTGATTGCTTTGGGAAGTCCCGCCAAAAACTCTTCGGGAGAATTGGCAGGCACATGACGAACAGCCGCGCCAGCAATAATAAAACCAAATGGATGAATGGGGTAACTTGGATTTGGGGTAATAATCACATCGCCAGGAGCTGTGATTGCTTGGGCTAAATTAGCAAGCCCTTCTTTGGAACCAAGCGTGACAATAACCTCGCTATCGGGACATAAATCAACACCGAAACGCCTTTTATAATAAGCCGCCTGCGCTTTGCGTAAGCCATAAATCCCCCTAGAGACTGAATAACGATGCGTTGAAGGCTTTTGAATTGATTCAATAAGCTTTTCAACAATATGCTCAGGCACAGGAATATCGGGGTTTCCCATTCCCAAATCAATAATGTCTTTGCCGTCAGCACGGGCTTGTGCTTTTAACTTATTGACAGTTTCAAAGACATAATCGGGTAATCTTTTAAGGCGATAAAAATCAGTTGATGGCATAAAGCAAAACTCAAGAAACTATAAAATTATTATTAACCTATGAATATAAGATTTAAAAATTTTGCACAAGCCAATTTAATACTTTTCCTGTAAAACCTTTTTGTGTTCTAAGCTTTGAGAATAATTGATGCGCTGGCAATTCATTCAACCCCCCCAAAGAATAGGTCAACAAGCCAATTAACGATACATATTCAGGACTAGAAATATGCTGCGGCAATGTTACCGACAATAACGGACAAGCAATGCGTGGGCGCATTTTAAAAATTGTTGTCGCCATTTTTTCAATCCCATCAAGCGAACTGCCACCGCCTGTTAACACAATACGATAAGTTGGATGTAAAATACCTAATTGTTTTAAATGATCTCGGACGGCTTCAAGCATTTCTTCACAGCGTGGTGCAATAATTTGGGTTAAATGCGATTTGGGGCGATTTTCAAAACCCGTAATATCATAGTCAGCCCCAATGATTGGCAATTCAAGGGTTTCTTTTTCATCGTTAATATTAGGAATACATGACCCATGATTTTTCTTAATAATCTCGGCATTTTCAGTGCTGATACCAAAAGCACGCGCAATATCTTTGGTGATATAGTTACTGCCCATTTTAAGCACATCAACATAAAAAGGGACATTTTTGCTAAATGCACAAATCGAAATGGTCTCGGAACCAATATCAATACAAATTGCACCATTGGCTTTTTCAGTCTCATCTAAGCATCCCAAGGCAGAGGCAATCGGCATGGCTACTCGGCCAGAAATTTCAACATGGGCACGCTCGACGCTGATCCCCAAATTGCGTAATTGCGATAATTTTCCCGTAATTAAAACCATTTGCACTTTTAATTGCTGAGCTTTCATACCAATCGGTTGCTTGACGGGGCTGCCATCAACTTCATAGTCAACAGGAATGGCGTGCATGATATATTTTTGTTCACTGCGTAAGCTATCAATAACCTGATTTTGCAGATCACTAATGTGACCCGCATTAATATAGCCCTTAATATCGGTTTTCATATCTTTATATTCGGTCTTTGGACAGCCTGTCGAGGCATTAATCCAGACGGCATCAATACGCTGATTACTTTTTGTTTCCAGCGTTTCGATTAAAGTAGTAATGACTGCCTCAACTTTTGGTAGGTCATTAATTTCTCCCCCAATAATGCCCTGTGCTGGCAAGCTTGCACAGGCGATAATACTGATATTTTGTTTTGTACTATCGTGATCAAGGCTTACTTTTGCCGTTAAGCCGCAAATTTTTGATGTACCAATATCAAGAACTGTTACAAATTTATTTTTTAGGGAACGCATAATATTTTGCTCAATGTATTATCATTTAAATAATAAGATTATTATTTTTATATTTTTTAAGTATTTGCACCAGAATAGACAGAAAGCGTGGCGGAATCTTTTTGTCTAACAAAAGTTTTCCCTGAAATTCTCAGGTCAATGGCCATAATATCTTGATTTAAAATATCTCGTTGCTTTTGTAATTTCATTAATTGCTCAAGCGATGCACGCGGATTATTCTCGGATAAGCTGATTTCAATTTCATTTTCAGTCACTAAAGTCCAGCGACGATTGCCAACCCGATAGGCCGATTTTACATATTGAAAAATATCCTGATAATCATTCATCAAGGCGGCATATTCATAAATGCGTGTATTAGCACCATATCCCACAACCCACGGTAGATAATCGTAACGCTCAAGATTTTGATTGGTAATTTCTGCCCCATTTTCATCAATCAAATAGAATATTTCATCTCTTTGCCATAACGCAAATGGACGTTGCTCTTTGATGCTGATCGATAAAGTAGATGGCAAAATTAATTTCACCGAAGCCGATTTCACCCACGGCAATTCACTGATTGAACGACGTATGTCATCGGGGTTAATGTCCAGCATCGCTTCGCCAACGCTTACAGGCAATGCCGCTTTGATTAATTCTGGATCAACGTGCCAATCGACCGATGATGCTTGATTATCGCCTTGATAGACCGTTAAATTGACTTGCTGTAATTGTAATTGTGCAAAACTAGATAAAGCTTGCAGGAAACCACCACGCTGTTGAACGTAATTATAGCCTGTAATAAAAATGACCGCAGGGAAAATAAACCACAAGCAAAATGCCGCAATGCTACGGATGCGGTGGCGACGACGCACACTAAAAGAAGGCATATTAAAATTGGGCAATAATGACAAACATTTTTCAGCCATTAATGCGGCTATGCTTCCTACCTGTTGCAACTTGCGTCCTCCACCATCATTGCAACCAGCGTTTGATAGTCAATATTTAAAAATTGCGCTTGTTCTGGCACCAACGATGTTGGTGTCATGCCTGGTTGCGTGTTTATTTCAAGAATAAATATAGCAGGCGAATCACCTAAACCATAGCGAAAATCTGTCCGCGTTACACCTTTACAGTTTAAAACTTTGTGTGCCTTGGTTGCATAATCCATCATAAGGGTAAAATCTTGGGGCGGTAACTGTGCAGGGACAATGTGCTTTGAACCGCCTTGGGTGTATTTTGCCTCGTAATCATAGAACCGATCGGGCATTAAAATTTCGGTTACAGTCATCGGATTACCTTGAAATACACTCACGGTAAACTCACGGCCTGCAATAAATTGCTCAATCATTAAGATATCATAGGTTTGCATTTCAGGCGGAAAATTAGAAAGCTTCAAATCATCAAGCGTATATGCGATAATAACCCCAACCGACGAGCCTTCATTAACAGGCTTAACCACAACGGGCAGACTTAGTGTATTTTCAATTTGTTTTTGCCGCATAATATCATAAATATCACAAGGTTTTGCAGTAAACCCCTTAGGGACGGGCAAGCCATGACTTTCTAAAATTGTTTTTGTATGCACCTTATCCATTGCAATGGCAGAGGCTGTTACGCCTGAATGCGTATAAGGAATCTTTAAGGATTCAAGCACACCTTGTACAACGCCATCTTCACCAAAGCGACCATGCAACATATTAAGTACCGCATCGGGACGCTGATTAATAAGGCTTTGTATCCAATTTGGTTCAGCAGTATCGAGCAAATAAGCATTGTAATTTTCTTTTATTAATGCATCACAAGATTGTTTTGCAGATACTAATGAAACATCACGCTCTTGTGATATGCCGCCCGAAAGAACTGCGATTTTATGGAATTTTTTTTGTGTCATAGTGCATGCTATTTTATTGTTTTATATCTGCATTCTTTATGTATCCCCATATATGTATGGGGTTTTTTTCGGCATAGAATTAACAAAATGGCGTTCCCGGAGGGGTTCGAACCCCCGACCTTTAGAATCGGAATCTAACACTCTATCCAGCTGAGCTACGAGAACATATTTTATTTTTATATTTATATGCCACGCTTAACTTTGTTTGACAAGGATTTTATTGTCTAAAATTAGGGAGCTTCATACCATGCTGCGAACGAATATGTTTAACCAAGAAAATGCGATTATCGACGGCATCTTTAACCGTAACGCCATCATCGGCAATTTTAAGCACAATCCAGCCCCCTGGTAATGTTGCCCCTGGACGAAACCGATCACCAGTCCATGACACGACATAAGGCATAGAGCCATCGGCAACAACGGCTTTAAAACTGATTGTACGGCGTAAGCCATTATTCAAATCAATCAAAGTGACCAAATTAACGCCCGATCCATAGGTTGTATCAAACCAATTTTGTGCTTTACGCCAACTTTTCATTTCATATTGATTAATACGCCCTTTGACATAAATAACATTTTTTTTACTTGATACATCAAGGCGATTCAAAAGATTGTATTTCTTGAGTACATATTCAAGGTCACTTTTTGCTTGTCTATTTAACTTTAAACTATTGGATGCTTCTTTGATGGTTAATGATTTAATATCTTTGA
>JBLHTX010000034.1:0-15739 GCA_047627635.1 Alphaproteobacteria bacterium
GCCTGGCACATATCACACATACTCTAAAATTAATTATGACACTAGTAATCTACCGCAAAAAAAACTTATTATTAATCATCCATTTAATGTGGTTGCATCTGAGAAAAAAGCAAAAATTTCTTTTAAAGCATTTTCTCCTTTTGGTACCAGTACAGGCAATACTATTAATGGAAGCGATGTATCACTTTCAAATACCAAAGAAGGCCCTTTTATTCCTTCCGGCACAGATTCCCTGGAAAGACTTGGATTACAAATAGGTATGTTTGTTCCACTCGTAAATGTGAGTGTTGTTCGAGATGGTCAATTAGTTTTTATTCAACTTGAAGATATTAATCGTAATATTAATACAGGTAAAATTGATACTGTTATTGTGTCAATTAATACAATTCGTGCAGGATTAACTGCACAAAATATTGCAAACCCAACAATTTTAGATCCTAATTTTGTAAATCTTGATAATTCAAAAGTTATTCGATTATATGAAACTAATCCTAATAGTGGCGTTTTTATGGGTTATATCATATTCAGAGCCGAAAGTAGTAATAGTCAAGCAGCAGAAATTGTTGTCAATAGTGAGGCATTAATAGCTGTAAATTATCAAGAAAACAATACTGGTATTACCGAGCAAGATTTTTTAAATTTTGATGCACAAATATCTGTTGAGGGACGCGTATTTAATGCTTTAACTGGTCGCTTGCTGAATGGTATGAATATATCTTTAATTGATGCCGTTAATTCTGTTCCTGCACAAGTATTTGCATCAAATGGTAAAACACAGTTTCCATCTTATTTTGTAACAGGTACAGATACTGCGGATTCATCGGGGACAGTTATTAATGTTGATGAAGGGGAGTATGTTTTCCCATATGTTAAAGCAGGGCAATATCGCTTAAGAATTTCTAATTTATCATCTTCGTATATTTTCCCATCTTCAACTAATCAGTCAGATATTTTAAATTTACCCAATATTGAAACACCAATAATTGAGAACGGATCATATGGTGAAATTTTTACAATTACACAGCCTAGGTCTGTAGGCATTGATCTACCAATTGATACACTTGCTAATATTACTGTTGAGAAAGTTTCCGACAGAACATCTGTATCGCCTGGTGATATGATTGGTTATACATTAACAGTGACTAATCATGATCGTAGTACTTTATCTAATTTAGTATTGATTGATGATGCACCGCTTGAAATGCGTTATTTACAAGGAAGTTTAACAATTAATGGGGCAGTCTCGAATGCTGTGACAATTAACCCAGAAACTGGTCGTATGACTGTGGCACTACCTGCAATGACTAAAGGGGAGGCATTAATAGTAAGGTATGGCATGCGTTTATTGCCCCGTATAAAAAATGGTATTACCTTGCGTAATAGTGCGCAAGTTATTGGTAATGGTGGGTTTGTATCGAATGTATCTTATTCAGATGTGCGTATTATTGATGATTTATTACAAGCCAAAGCGACAATTGTTGGGCGCGTTTATTTTGATAATTGTAATGGTAATACCAATGATGCAAATGGTAATCCTGATATTATTGGACTTGGCAATATACGTCTTTATAATCAGCAAGGAGATTATGTTTTAACAGATAATAAGGGACGTTTTACATTTTCTGGCATTGAAACAGGTACAAATGTTATTCAACTAGATAAAATTACACTGCCCAAAGGCGTAGAAATGTCATTTTGTAAAAATAATACAAGGCATGCAGGGACAGATTTTTCGCAATTTGTTGATACACTTGGTGGTCATATATACAAAGTGAACTTTACCTTGAAGGGTGATAAAGAAAAATATCGCCCAGTAAAAAAAGCAGATGCTGCTCAAATTATTTTATCTGAGTTGTCGCAAAAAGAAAGAAATGCACTTTTAAGCCGCCGTGCTGAAACATCAATGGCATATCGTTATAATTCGGTATGGCTAGAGACTCAAAATAGTGATTTTAAACTTATTTATCCTAGTGATACTGATCACCCTGGTGGTCAATCAATGAGTTTTGGTTTTAAATATCCAGCAGGTATGACTACAAAAGTTTATCTTAATGATAAGCCTGTATCACAATTACATTTATTGGCGGTTGATGGCAATAAAACAGATACAGTTAGATTATCACATTATAATGGTGTTGATCTTGAGAGTGATATTAATACTTTAAGAATTGAGTTATATAATGAGGACGGCAAATTTCTTGATAAAATAGTGCATCAAATTGCTTATAACCAAGAAATTTATAAGGTTATACCTTTAAAAGAAAAAAACAAATTAATTGCTAATGGTATTACTCCTTCTAATATTACATTTAAATTAACTGATAAAAATAATGTTGATATTGGTAAGGGTCAAACTGTTAATGTAGAGATTTCTGAACCTTATCGCCTATATCAAGGGGCACAACTGAACGAAAATACAGCTCTTAATAACATTACAGCAGGTGAATTAAGTAACAGAATACCTGTGAGTGCAAATGGTGAACTAGAAGTACGCCTTCAGCCGACATTAGAATCAGGGCGTATTACTGTTAAAGTATTTCTAAATGATAAAGATTTTGAAGAGTATGACTTTTGGGTAAGCCCAGATAAAAGAGAGTGGATTTTAGTAGGACTAGCACAAGGTAGCCTTGGTTATAAATCTATTGAAGGGAATTTAAATAATGCAACACAAGAAAAGATAGACGAGGATTTAAGCACAGACGGTAAGGTACAATTTTACACAAAAGGGACTATTAATAAAGAATGGCTGATTACCGCAGCCTTTGATAGTGAAAAACGACAATTAAATAGTCGAGAAGAGCTGTTTGGGCAAATTGAACTTAATGAACGATTCCCAATTGTTGGAGATTCATCTCAGCAAGGTCTTGATGCATCTTCCCAGTATCCGCTTTATTTAAAAATTGAAAAAGATCAATTTTATGCATTGTTTGGTGATTATAACACAGATTTAGGGCAAAGCCGTTTGCTGCCATATTCAAGAACATTGTCAGGTTTTAAAACAGCGTATCAGCATGATAATTTTAGTGTACAGTTTTTTGCCGCCGAAGATGGACAAACATTTGTCCGTGATGATATTCCAATTATTGGGATTGGTGAAATTTATAAATTAAGCGGTATTAACTTTGTACGTGGTTCCGATCGTGCATATATCGAACTACGCGATAGTAATGATGCGAGTAAACTTATTTCTACAAAGCCAATTAGTCGCTATATAGATTATAACATTGATTATCAAAATGGTACTTTAACATTTACGCCCTCTTTCTTTATTGATTATAATCCTGCAAATACTGTGCCATTTTTAGTTGTAGAATCAGAAACATTTGGTGATACTCAAGAGAATATGACTTATGGCGGTAGGGTATCTGCTTCCTTTTTTGAGGGTGACATTAAAACAGGTTTGAACCTTATCCGAGATGGCGGCGGCATTAGAACAGGAGGGCGTGGCACGAATGGCGGTTCTTTTGATGTTGACATTAAACTAACAGAAAATTCACGTCTTTATGCTGAATATGCTTTGACACGGGGTGAGGCTAGAACTGTTGTGGGTGACTTTGGGCTATTAGGGAATGATCTTGGCTCGAATGATGTTCAAGGCACAGGTCAATTACTGGAATACACGCATCGGGGGGATAATTTATTTGCCCGTGCGTATTATCGTAGTGAAGATAATACATTAGGCATTGGTACAGCATCATCCTTTAATGTTGCACGCAAATCTTATGGCTTTGAGGCTATTTATGATTTTTCACAAGATAAAGGAAATAAAAAGACTGAAGAAACAAGTGATTTTCTTCATGAATTAAAAAATGGCTTATCTTTTTATGCAAAAATGAACCAAGATCGTGACACTTCGGGACGAGGGGCAATTACAACAACTGAGGTTGGCTTTAAAAAAGAGAATGGGCTTTATAGTGCTTATTCTGGCCTTCGTTTTATCAAAGAAGATGTTGCTTTCAATTATGATACTAATGGTTTAAGGCAATCATTTCAGTCAAATAGTCATTTATCACAAATTATATCGGGTGGTGAATATGAAATTCTTGACAATCGATTATCAATTTTCGGCGGTAATGAATTGCCGATTAATGACTCCCAAAATACACAATCAATTTATGGTAATAAAAATTTCTTAGGGTTTAATGGTACGCCAATTAAATATACCAACATGACAATATCGCATGAATGGGTTGATTTAAATGGTGAAGAATATCAAAATTCATCCGCATCGGTTGTTATTACGCCCATGACGGATTTAAGTTTATCGGTTAACGGTGCTAATCACATGTTACCAGGCGATCAATTGACATCCGTAACCAGTGCTGTTAACAAAATATTCAAAATATCAAAGACAACTGATATGAATTTAAGCTTTACTCACCGAGAAGCATTGGGCGGACGTGAAGGTATTTTTAGTACAATTAATAGTATTCCAGATTATTATTTACCATTTTTTATGCGTGATTCTTCGGTAAGATCGCCTAATAGTTTTAATACAACAGGCTATTGGGAAGATTATAATATTGCAGGGTTTGGTTTATTGCAACGTGGTAATAATTGGCAGCATAATTTTGCAGCTGAATATAAAAGTGCAGAAACAGAAAACAGATTAAGCTTTAACTCTTCTGTTATCGGCGAACTTACCGAAAGCTTAACAGTTGGTATTCGTGGCAATTATCAACATTCACGGTTTAAAAACGGGATTACGATTAATGACTTCAAGGATCAATTAGCTCAAAATAGTCGGAATCTTGGCCTAGATATTACCCAATATGCCGATGAAAATACACTCAATTTCTTGAAGGATTCTACTGTGGCACGTATTACTGGCGGCACGGCATACAGACCAGACGGAGAAGATGGCCCCATTATCCTTCACAGAACACTTGTAGAGCATAATGGGAATGTCTCAAGTGATCAACGCTTGAAGCTTGTTAATAATGTTGCATTACAAGCAAATATTACCGATAAGCTAGAAACAAACAGTCAATATGCATTTAAGGTCGTTAAAGACCGCTTCCAAGGTGTTGAATATGATGACTTTATTAATGTTGTCGGATCACAAATGCGTTATGATATTACTGAAAATATTGATATTTTAACCCAAGGATCAATTTATCACTCCGCTGATACAAAAACCTATGATTACAGCTATGGTCTTGCCTTTGGGTTCGTGCCCACAAAGAATGTACGCTTAAGAATTGGTTACAATATTGATGGCTTCAATGATAATGACTTTAGTGCATTGGGGTATACTGCCCAAGGTCCTTATGTTGCATTCGACTTCAAGTTAGATCAAGAAAATGTCAAAGAACGTCTTGAGCAGTTTATGTCAGGTTTTAGCTCCTAGAATTAATTCCCGACCGCTTTTAAATCATCTTGATTCTGTTGCGTATCTTCTTGTGGTTGATTCTTTTGCATATAAATTGCATAAAAATCAATTGGATCTAACAGAAGCGGTGGATAGCCACCCTCGGTAATTTTTTCACTGACAATGCGGCGTATAAATGGAAATAAAATTGCTGGGCATTGTACGTTTAAAATTTGTGCTTCAAGTTTTTCATCAAACCCAACAAGATTAAAAATACCTGTATATGTTACATCAAGGATAAATAAAGGCTTTTCTTGAATTTTCGAGATTGCTTTTAAAATAAGATCAACACAAAAGCGTGTTGGCTCTTTCGAATCTTTAGTAATATTTACTTGGACATTAATATTAATTGCAGGGGCTTCACTTTGTAAAGATGATAAAGGGCCTTGGCCTGGATTTTCAAAAGAAAGATCTTTTAAGAATTGTGCAACAACATTGAGGCTTTGTGGTACCTTTGCATTGTCTGATGCATTATTTGGTGTATTATTTGGTTGATCTGACATATAATTCTCTATTATTGATAACTTAATATGTTATTTTTGTGATAACTTCGATAAGGTATCAAAAAGCATAATGGAATAATTGATTAAGGACAAGATATAATGGAATTTATTTCACTTTTAATTTTAGCGGCAATTGCAGGTTTTTTATTTTACCAGTTACGTTCAGTTCTCGGACAAACACCACCTGATCATGCTAAAAAAACGCCTGCTTCAAAGAAACAAAGCAATACATTATATGATCATTTTTTGAAAAAAGACCAGAAAAAAGACCAGAAAACAGAAAAAGCGGCTGATGTCATTGCGATGCCTCATAATTCAGAGCATCGCTTTATCAAAGCTAATGCAGATATTAACCGTGATGATATTATTAAAACATTCAATAACATTAAAATGCGTTATCCTGATTTCGATTTAAATCGCTTTGTTGACGGTGCAAAGGGGGCTTATGACATGATACTTGATTCATTTAATCGTGGCTTGCCTGAGGATATTAAGGACTATATGAGTGACGATATTTATCAAGGATATCGTAAATTGCTTGATGATTATACAGATAAAAATTATACATACCAAACAATTGTTACCCGAATCGAGCAAGCTATGGTAGTTTCTGCAAATACAGATGAAGTATCAGCAAAAATTACTGTTGAGTTTCAGGCACATAACATATCCTCGTTAAAAGATGAAGATGGTGCAATTATTCAAGGTGATCCTGATGCTGTTGTTGCAGTTACAGATATTTGGGTTTTCGAGCGTCAATATAGCACGAATAATCCAAGTTGGCTGGTGACCGCAATTTCATAAAATTAAAATGAAAGAAGTGTTATGGTTAAATCATTTGCATTTTTATGTGTCCTTGCCGCTCTAGCAGGGTGCAGTACGTCAACGCCAAATTCACCTACTATTTCTGGTAATGTGAAGGGTATAAATAATGAAGCGTTACAGTTAACCCCAAGTGATTTTTCTCAAATAGCTTCTTGGAAATATAATAATTTTGAGAGCTCGCTAACGGCATTTCAAAAATCCTGTACGCAAGTTGCTAAAAATAAACGCAAGACCATCTTAAGCGATCATCCTTTGTTCGGTTATGCCAAGGATTGGCAAAATGTATGCAGCAAGGCAAGGCAAACATCGCAGCAGAATGCAAAGCAATTCTTTGAAACTGAGTTGCAACCCGTTCTTGTTTCTAATCAAAATGATGAGGGTATGTTTACAGGTTATTATATACCCGAGCTTAGAGGTAGCTTTGTTAGAGATGAAATATACCGATATCCGCTTTATGCCCGCCCTAGTGGCAAAAAACTACCTTCACGGGCATCTATTGTGCGTGGTGCATTAAATAACAGTGCAAAGCCCCTTATATGGGTTGATTCTGAGGTCGATTCGTTTTTCCTCCATATCCAAGGATCAGGCAATGTACGACTTCCCGATAATCGGATAGTACATGTTGCTTATGCGGGGCAAAATGGTCATAAATATTATGCAATTGGGCGCTATTTAATTGAAAAAGATTATATCACCAAACAAAAAATGTCGGCACAAGCCATTAAAGATTGGCTTAATAGCAATCCCGATCAAGCACAAACTGTGATGAATTTAAATCCATCTTATATATTTTTTCAGTTAAAAGATGATAAAAAAACACAACAAGCAAAAGGCGCTGCGGGCGTTGATTTAACCCCTGAATATTCCCTGGCCGTTGACGATGAATTTTATCCTTATGGTTTGCCAATGTGGATTGAAACAGGCGTTACAGTGCCAATTAATGGTGGCTTACAAGATATGGCGTTTGAACGGCTCATGATTGCCCAAGATACAGGCGGTGCAATTAACGGTGCTGTTCGAGGCGATATTTTCTTTGGATCAGGTCAAAATGCCGAAATTATGGCAGGTAAGCAAAAAAGCAATGGTCGTAAATATGTTTTATTGCCTCGCAATGTTGTTGCTAGCCGCCGATAAATATTAAAGATAAATCTTAAAATATTTTTTAAGAGATTGTTTTAGTCTGAATTTTTCATTATAATTTCTCTATGAGTAATAATAATTCAGATAAAGACCTTAGTTTTTGGCATGCTTATACAAAATCTGTAAAGCCGATATATCGGATTAAGGCTTTGCAGGTTGCATCCTTGGATAATGGCAAAGATGCTTCCAAAGCAAGCCTCGAGCCAAAAATGAACAGGTTGCTTGAGAAGGCAAAGCCTGCACCCTCTTTAGTGCCTGAAAATATAATGCCTATGGTTAAGCAACAGCAAACATTTAGGATTGATTTTACAGCTGAAAAAAATGCCAAAAAACGTATGAAAAAAGGCAAATTTATCTATGATGCCAAAATTGACTTGCATGGCTTTACTCAGATTCAAGCCTTTGATGCCCTCAAAGAATTTGTAACCTATTATCATCATAAAAATATGCGTCATTTATTGGTTGTCACAGGGCGTGGGCGTTATTGCTATCAAACCCTTTCTTCGTCAGGCGTGTTGATTAAAAAAGTGCCTGAATGGCTTAAATCACCACCACTCGCAGCAATGGTATCGGTCATTGAACAAGCCTCAATCTATGATGGCGGCGAAGGCGCACTCTATGTCGTTTTAGGAAAAAGATAGGGTTGACCTGATGTATTCTACTTAATAATACTTAAATATTGAGTTGAATATACCCATTAAATCAAAGCATATTAAACCAAAAAACAAGTAATATCAATGCCCTTGTCGATGACTTGACAAATCGATAATCAACAGAGTATGCTTGAATAGTGCTGATTAACAATAATTAACAATACTTAAAATGCAAATTGAAATATAACAGGAGCTATTATGAAGCTTGAATTACAGAGGAAAATCCATAAAATTATATCCCCTGCTTATTTGATATTAAAGAAGCATAAAGAAAAATATATTCTATCGGGTAAGTAAAAGGTCAATCAAAGGATAAGCGACAGATGTTTGAAAATGATTTAATTGAAAATAATGGTATAAATGAAAAATACACATCAACTGGCAGGCATTCTGGTTATACAATTGATTTATATCATTCAGGATTAGAAGAACATAAGCATCTTTCTGCTGTGGAGCAAAGTATTCTTTTAGGAAAAATTGATAATCAACATATTGCTTGGCAAAAGAAATGGGAAAAAGAGTTACAAAAGCAAGATCAACAGTCTAAAGAAGAAAATGCAAATGAGCGTACGGAAAAAGCACATAACAAAATAAAAATAATTGAAGAATTATTAAAACACACTATTTATATTGATGACACATTAGATTGGGATACACTAAAGCACAAAGACCGGTTTTTCTTTGTTCTAAAGCAAGAAAAAAATGAATGTTTTATAAAATACAATAGTTGTAATGGATATCCTAGATATGTTGACTTTGAAGAGCAAAAACCTATACCACAAAAAGAGCATTTTTTTACAAATATTGGCTGGTTACAAAGATTATTCAAGCAAACGGATAAAATTAGATCAGAGCAAAAAAAGCAATTTGATAATGCCATTATTGCAATAAAGTGCCAAAATGATGCTATCTCCAAAGAGAATATTGCACGAAAAGAAAAACTTATAGAAAAACAAAATAAATGGGAAGAAGAGAAGAAGAAATTTGAAAATATTCAAACAGAACATAATGCTAAAATAGAAGAACTGGAAAATCTTTATCGTAAACAAAATTCTTCTGCGATTTTAGAGTATTGTGAAATGGTTCTGAATAATTCTGAATATCCAGATAATTTCCCTCAAGAATTTGATCTACAGTATAATCAGGTTAATGGGATGCTGCTTATTGATTATCATTTACCATCTATAGATGAGATGCCAATTATTAACAATGTTCGATACGTAAAATCACGAGATATAATAGAAGAAAAAACACTTAGTCAGTCTGTTATCGGCAAATTATATGATAATGCAATTTACCAAATTGTTCTGCGAACACTTCATGAAATATTTGAAGCAGATAGTATAGAAGCGATTTCAGCAATTAATTTTAATGGACTAGTGACCACTATTAATCCAGCTACAGGACATCAAATAACAAGCTGTATTGTCACCATACAAGCTACTAAAACTTCTTTTGAAGCCATTAATCTTGATGGGATTATCAATAACACAAGTTATAAAGATTGTTTCAAGTCTTTAAAGGGCATAGGTAGCGTAAAACTAAGCACCATGACAGCTGTAAAGCCATTACTTGAATTAGATAAATCTGATAAGCGCTTTAGAGATCATTATAATGTTGCAGATAATTTAAATAGTGAAATGAATATCGCTTCTATAGGTTGGGAAGATTTTGAGCATCTTGTACGAGAGATTTTTCAAAAAGAATTTACTGAAAATGGTGGTGAAGTAAAGGTTACACAGGCTTCATCAGATGGTGGTGTTGATGCAATTGCTTTTGATCCCGATCCAATTAGAGGTGGGAAAATAGTCATTCAGGCGAAACGATATACAAATGTTGTTGGTGTTGCTGCTGTTCGTGAGTTATATGGCACAGTTGTCAACGAGGGTGCAACGAAAGGAATTCTGGTTACTACATCTGATTATGGTTCTGATTCATACAATTTTGCTAAAGATAAACCCATTACGCTTCTAAATGGATCACATTTTTTACACCTACTAGAAAAACATGGTCATAAAGCCAAAATTGACATTAAAGAAGCAAAGCAATATTTTAAAAATTTAAAGTGAAAAATACCCTAGCTAAGGAATTCAGTAAATTTAATATCAATACCTAAACATCGTCATTCTTGTAAAGGCAGGAATCTAGTAATCGTCAGTAATTCCTGTTTAGTTTTTGGATTGCTTACACTTGCAATAATAACTTTTAGGAAGCATCTGTTACAAGTCCCAAACTATCTCCCTTTTATTATGCTCTTTTAAATAGTCATTTGTTTTTGAAAAATGCCGACAGCCAAAAAAACCACGATATGCAGAAAGTGGGGAAGGGTGGGGCGCTTGTAAAATTAAATGTTTGTCTGGATCAATCAGTGGGATTTTTTTTTGTGCATGACTACCCCATAATAAAAAGACGCAATTTTGTTTTTCCTCAGATATTTTTTTAATAACCCGATCGGTGAAAATTTCCCAGCCTTTATTACTATGCGAGCCTGCTTTGTGTGCCTGAACCGTTAGACTGGTATTAAGCAATAAAACACCTTGTTTCGACCATCCTGTCAGATTACCTGAATTGGGGGTAGGTATGTTTAAATCGCCTTCAAGTTCTTTGAAAATATTTTTTAGTGAAGGCGGTATTTTAACATTATCTTGAACCGAAAATGCCAAGCCGTGAGCCTGCCCAATATCATGATAAGGATCTTGTCCTAAAATAACAACCGATATGTCATTAAAACAACAGAGGTTAAACGTCTGAAACCATAAATATTGGTGCGGCAATATGACATGGTTTTTTTGGTGTTCGGTTAAAAAATTCATTAATTTCTGAAAATAATCTTGTGACATTTCAGCCTTAAAATGACTTTGCCAAGATTTAGGTAAATGCGTTAACATGGTCACTTATCCTTTTACCGATCCTGCTGTCATGCCCGCAATAATTTGACGCGATGCAATAAAGGTAAAGATAAGTGGCGGTATGGCAATTAATACGCCCAGTGCCATAATTTGCCCCCAATCGGTATTATGTGACCCATTTAAAAGTGAGATATTAACGGGCATTGTGCGTGTTTCATGATTGGTTAAAATAAGTGCTAAAATAAATTCATTCCACACAATACGAAACACAAAAATTGCTGCCGCTGCAAGCCCTGGTTTAATGATGGGTAGAACAATCTTTGTAAAAATTTGCCATTCATTTGCACCATCAATACGGGCGGCTTCATCTAGTTGTTTTGGAATTTGCATAATAAAGCTTTGTAAAATCCACATCACAAAAGGTAAATTCATGGCAACATAGACAAAAATCAGACCATTTAGACTATTCGATAACTCAAATTGAAAGGTCCAAATGAGAAAAATTGGCACAGTCATCACAGCAGGCGGAATCATGCGTACCAGCAATGTTGAAAAGGCAATCGCATTGCGTCCATAAAAATTCCATTTAACCAAGCCATACGCCGCCATAGAGCCAATAAAAAGGGTCACCAGCGTTGATATAACACCAACATAAAGCGAATTAGCTAAATAATGAATACGGTCGCTATCGTGCAAAATTTGCGTATAGTTCGAGAGAGTAGGGATAAAGAAGAAAAAACTATCATCGCTTAAAATTGCGGTTTTTGTCTTAAATGACGTGACAAACATAATGATAATAGGCATAAGGCAAATAAAGGCGATAAAACCAAGAAAGCCATAAAAAAGCATATTTTTAACGTAAACAGATTTATGATGCTGCATGATGGATTTCCTGACGTGCGGATTTTTTGTGAAGGCGTATTTTTATGATTATAAAAAATATAACACTGAGGATCATTAAACTACCGAGGAATAAATTGGATAAAGCGGCTGAACGCCCAAGCTCGAAATCAATAAAGGCTTGGTTGTAAATTGCCATTGAGACAACTTCGGTACTGCCAGCAGGGCCGCCCCCAGTCATAATGTAAATGACTTCAAAAATTTTAAGGGAATCAATTAATCGTAATAACCCTGCAATAATAATCACAGGGATCATAAGCGGTAATTTGATAAAACGAATAATTTGCCATTCAGTTGCCCCATCAATACGAGCGGCTTCAATCATCGATTGCGGCAGGGACTGCAAGGAAGCAATGGCAAGAATAAAAATGAACGGAGTCCATTGCCATATATCTGATAAAATCACCGAGAATAAAGCCCATTTATCCGAGGAAAGCCAGCCAATAGGTTCAAGCCCTAAAAAGACAAGCATTTTATTGAAAATGCCAAATTGTGCATTATATAAATATTGCCACATAAGACCAACCACAATAGGCGCAATCATCATGGGCATAATAAAAATTGTCCGCAGAATGCTTATCCCTTTAATTTTTTTATCAAGCAATAACGCAAGTGCAACGCCAAGGACAAGCTCAATAATCACCACAATCATTGAAAATTTAAATGTGACCCGAAATGCGTTTAAAATATCTGGGTCATTCAATAGCCATATATAATTATCGAAGGCTGTAAATTTAGCATCTGATAAGGGCATCCCTAAACGCCAATCAAAAAATGATGTATAAATTGAGTAACCAATTGGGTAAAAAAGCCCAACCAACATAATAATTAAAGCAGGGGCAAGGAAAAAATAAGCCTTGTTATTTTTTGACTGTGTTTTATTTTGAATCATAATATCCTGCTTTGGCTAAGATTTTTTTCAGGGCAAAAGCTGCGTCATCGAGTGCTTGTGGGATTGATTTTTGTCCTAAGATTGCCTTTGAAAGCTCGGTGCCAATTTTTTTATTCATAGCGTTCCATTCTGGAATAATTGGCCGCCAATCAGGATCAGCATTTTTTAAAGCATTTCCAAAAATTTTCATATGGGGGTATTTTTGTAAAACATTTTTATCGTAATGGGTTGTATAACGGGATGGATTACCGCCCATTAAGGCAATTCTTGTGTCTATTTCAGGTGAAGTAAGCCACTGCATGAGTAAAAAAGCAGCCTGTGGATGTCGCCCATTTTTAGGAATTGCCAAGCCAAATCCCCCAGTTTGTGATGCATTTTTTACGCCTTTTGGGTGCGGCAACCATTTGATTTTATTGATAATTTTTGATTTTTTAGGATCAGATACTTCACCTGCAATAATTGTTGAATCAAGAAAAAATACAGATTTTCCTTGTAAGAAGGCATTTTTCATTTCTCCGAATCGAAAGGCCTCTACGCCAATGGGTGCACATTCAAGGAGTTTTTTTAAATATTCTGCTGCTTTAATGCCTGCTGCATTATTTAAAATGGGTTTCATATTTTTATCAAGAACACGCCCGCCCATTGGAGCAAGATGCAATAAAAAAGCGTGCGTTAAATGATGCCCCGATGCCCCTCGTGAGGTAATACCAGCAATATTTTTTTCTTTGTTATGTAAAAAGCATGCTTGTTTTAAAAGATCGGTATAATTTTTGGGTGGCTGCATATTATATTTTTCAAGAATATCGCTGCGATAGCCTAAAATTGATGTTTCTGCCCCAAATGGTAATCCATAGAGTTTGCCTTGCAATCCAATATTATCGACATAGGCCTTGATTAAATCCTTTTTGTTATAATTTTGCATGGCAAGTTTTGGATTATCAAAAAAGGGCTTAAGCGGATATAATTTATCCATTTCAATATAATCAGGGCGTGATGTGACAACATAAGCAATCAGATCATAATCGCCTTTGGGCTTTGTGAGTTCCAAGGCTTGTTTCGCCCGCATTGCCTGATATTCAAGTTGGTCAACTTTGACTTTGATACCTGTTTTTTGCGTAAACTCAGGGAGTAAGTCCATCGCTATATCATAATGCGGATGTGACGGGAAATTAACAATAAGCTGTGTATTTTTAAATTGTTGATAATCTTGTGCAAAAAGCATGGATATGTTTATCATGGTACAAAATATAAAAAGTAAAAATTTCATAGGGACGCTTTTTTTGAATAAGACTATGGATAGAAAATAGGGCATAAAATTATATGATTCGGATGCCCGTTTTATGATCAAAAAAATGAATTTTATCGGGGCTACATTCAAGATAAAATAAATCATCAAGCATCGTATTTTGCATATTTTTTGCTGTAATTTCAAACTGAATTTTCTGCTGTTCGCATAGGGCCGTTATAATATGTTGTGAGCCAATATATTCTTTAATTTTACAAGCACATTTAAAATAATTATCGGCATTCTTATGGGGAATAACTTGCAAATCATGGGGACGAATACCTAGGGTTATTTTTTTCTGTTTATAATCTTTTAAACGCTTATTCATATATTTGTTGAGCTTGACTTTGAAATGTTTGCCAGAAGCATAAAACGTATCATTATGTTTAACAATTTCAGCCTCAATAATATTAATTTTGGGACTGCCTAAAAACTCAGCAACAAATTGATTTTCAGGCTTCTCATAAAGGGTTTGTGGTGTGTCATATTGCTGTATCACGCCATGATTAAGTACAACAATTTTATCGGCCAAAGTCATTGCTTCTGTTTGATCGTGGGTTACATAAATAATGTTACGTTTAATTTTTTGCTTAAGCATAATAAGTTCATTACGTAATGATGTTCTTAGTTGTGCATCAAGGTTTGACAAGGGCTCGTCCATTAATAATAAATTTGTGTCACGTACCAATGCCCGTGCCATTGCAACGCGTTGACGCTGTCCACCTGAAAGTTCTGAGGGCTTTCTTGAAAGTAATGTGTCAAGGCCCATCATTTTTGAAATATCAGTCACTTTTTGCGTAATTGTTGATTTTGATATTTTTGCTAACGTGAGTGCAAAGGCAATATTTTCATAAATATTCATATGCGGATAAAGTGCATAATCTTGAAATACCATTGATAAATTTCTTTTTGCTGGTGGCAATGATGTCACATCATTATTATCAATTAATACCTGCCCACTTGATACTGCTTCAAGCCCAGAAATTAAGCGTAATAAAGTTGATTTACCACACCCAGAAGGCCCAATAAAAACTGTAAAGTCATGATTATCGAGTTCCAGATTTAAATCATTAATGATAATAGAATCTTGATAGCGTTTTGTTATGTTTTTTAGTGTAATTATTGGCATTAAGCCTCGTCATATAAATTAATATCACTTTGTAATACGTTGCTTAGAGTTTGCCAACTTTTATTCATACTTTATCGAAAATAAGCAATAAAGTATGACTAAATTACAAAAATATATTTTTTATGAAAAATTAAACGTGATTTTTGTGAAAAAATGTGTATAATGCAATCGATCTATAAAGGTACAGTATGA
>JBLHTX010000035.1:0-15544 GCA_047627635.1 Alphaproteobacteria bacterium
TTGGATAAAATTTCTTTTCCTGCTGATTTACGTCAGTTACCAGAAGCTGATTTGCAAAATGTTGCTGATAAATTGCGTGATGCTATGGTTGAATCCGTATCAAAGACCGGTGGGCATTTAGGGTCAGGTCTCGGTGTTGTCGAGCTTACAGTTGCGCTTCATTATGTGTTTAATACACCAAGTGACAAAATTATTTGGGATGTTGGGCATCAAGCTTATCCACATAAAATTTTGACGGGACGTAAGCATCAAATGCATAGCTTACGACAAGGAGGCGGTCTTTCGGGTTTCACTAAACGTAGCGAAAGTATTTACGATCCCTTTGGTGCAGCACATTCTTCGACATCAATTTCGGCAGGTTTGGGCATGGCTTGTGCCAGAGATTTATCAAGAGATTTATCAAGAGATTTAAAGAATGATGGTGAAAATCATATCATTGAAGATGATTTTCATGTTATTTGCGTCATTGGTGACGGGGCAATGTCAGCAGGCATGGTCTATGAAGCTATGAACAATGCAGGTGCTTTGAAAAAACGCCTTATTGTTATTTTAAACGATAATAATATGTCTATTGCTCCACCCGTGGGCGCAGTCAGTCAATATTTAACAAAATTATGGTCAGGAAAAACATATCATTCATTCCGAGATACAGTTGCCAGAATGGTTAAATATTTAGGTGTTGATAAGGCGGCTAAAAAAATTGAAGAATACACTAAAGGCATGGCTGTTGGCGGTACTTTGTTCGAAGAAATGGGCTTCCATTATTATGGCCCGCTTGATGGCCATGACCTTGAGACACTTATTCCTGTCTTGCGTAATTTGCGTGATAATGAAAATTCTCCTGTTTTACTGCATATTGTAACTCGCAAGGGCAAGGGATATGCCCCCGCCGAGGCTTCAACGGATTGTTATCACGGCGTTGTTACATTTGATGTGGCTTCGGGCACACAAAACAAAACAAAGTCAATTGTTCCAAGCTATACAAATGTTTTCGCTGATGCTTTAATTGGGCTTGCTGAACAGGACGATAAAATTGTTGCCATTACAGCCGCTATGCCTGGTGGCACAGGGCTTGACAAATTTGGTAAACATTACCCAAAGCGCACCTATGATGTCGGCATTGCAGAACAACATGCGGTTACTTTTGCTGCAGGCATGGCGTGTGAAGGATATAAGCCTTTTTGTGCAATTTATTCAACATTCTTGCAGCGTGCCTTTGACCAAATTGTCCATGATGTCGCCATTCAATCGCTGCCTGTACGGTTTATGATTGATCGGGCAGGGCTTGTTGGGGCAGATGGTGCAACCCATGCAGGATCATTTGATATTGGATATTTAGGGATATTGCCGAATTTTATTTTAATGGCAGCTGCCCATGAAAAAGATTTAACCGATATGGTTGCAACAGCACATAGCATTAATCATTGCCCCAGTGCTGTACGTTATCCACGCGGTAATGCAACGGGTAGCTTTGATTTATCCAAGGTGGGTGAAATTTTGCCAATTGGTAAAGGTGAGATTGTGCAACAGGGACAAAAAATTGCAATTTTATCCTATGGTGCACGTCTATCTGAGGCGCAAAAAGCAGCAGAATATATGAAACAGAATCACAATATTGAGATTACGATTGCGAATGCAAAATTCGCAAAACCGCTTGATAATGTTTTAATTGAAAATCTTGTTAAAAGCCATGACGCAGTGATTACGATTGAAGAGGGTGCTCGAGGCGGATTTGGTACATTTATTCTTGAATATTTAGCCGAGCATGATTTATTAGGTGCAGCAAAAATTAAAACAATGACACTGCCCGATATTTTCCAAGATCAAGATACCTCCGATAATATGTATATTGAGGCAAAATTAGACATGAATGCCATTATTAAACAATGTGAATTATTCTTGGGATAAAGAACTATTAAAATCAATGCCAGTTAACGTTAATAATGCGTCATTGATTTCTTCCATAACTGTTTGAAGGCAGATATATTTACCACCACTAGCACAATTAATAATAATCGCATAATCTTCTTGGGCTTCATCTGGGATATATAAAATTTGCTCACCTTGTACAGCATCATCCTTTGTTTGAATTTCTTCAATTGTTTTAGGGTTAGCGGTGAGTGTGATTTTATAATTCATATTATCTCTTATTGACTTTGTAATAATATGAGTAATTTGAGTATTAATAATTTTTTTGTTTAAAAATTGCAAATGATGCTGTAAGAAATAATCTATAATTTCTGCATAATGCATCATATATTGATTATGTGTTGCGTCAAAATCTTGTTTTAAATTTTTTAAATCATTAAGATATTTAGCATTATATTCTTTTTGAATTTTCCTTCTATCATCTTGATTTTTTTGTGCATATTCTTTTGATAAGGTGGCATGAAGTGTGTTTTTTTCTACTTCAAATTGTTCAGCATATTTTTTTTCTTGTGTGTTTTGGATTTTCGTCAGTTCAGTTTCTAGGTTAATGGTTGGTTTTTTTTGTATTTTATCAAAGGACTGTAAAATATTTCTTTGTGCCATTATCATTATCCTGCACTACTAAGAGCAGCTGGTTTTTTTTCGTTACTATCAATTGCTAAGCCCTGATTTCCTGAATGAAGCCATGCACGAATAACAGATAAAGCTTCTTCTGGATCATCAATAATCGCTTTCTCAACTTCTGAAATTAGACTTTGCATGGTATTTTCTTCAATGATTTCAATTTCTTCTGGCAATAAGGCTTGAATTTGCTCTTCATACATAGAACGTAATTTTTTGATTTCATCCTTATGCTTACTGTCCCCTCCCATATTTAAAATTGGACGTACAACACCGAATGAAATACCTGCAATGGATAACAGCAAGGCAATAACTTCAATTATCAGTTCAAAATTTTCTTCAAAGGCTTGAAAAACAGCATGAGGTGCCTTAGTCAATTGTGGTGGCTTGACAAATTCTAATGATTTTACCGTAACAATATCGCCGCGTTTTTCACTGAAACCAATTGCAGATTTAACAAGCTCTTGAATTGCATCAAGCTCTTCTGGTGTACGTGCCTTCCAAGTGATACTCCCATCTTCCTCTTTACTTTCGAGGCCATCGACCATCACTGCAACCGATAATCGATTAATGTTGCCAGGCATATTTTGGTTCTCAATTTCTGTTTGAGAAACCTCATAATTAACTTTTTCCTGTGATTGAGAACTTGCAGATTTTGAATTACCTGCACCACCTGCGTCACCACCAGGAATATTTTCTTTTACCGATACTGTGCCATTATCTGAAGAATCAGAGGTTTCTTTTTGCTCCGAGTTGGATGTCGAGATAATTACACGGCTTTCTGGATCAATAATTTTTTGACGTGTAATCTCGATATCTGAATTTAAATCAACGGAGACTTGTACCTTCACATTTTCACGCCCAACATAAGCACTAATAAGGCTTTCAAGATTAATCCCCATTGATTGTTCAAGTTCAATTCGTTTTTCAATACGTGCCATTTCTGGATCACCACTATTGCCGCCGACAACACGACCTGAAGTTGCATCAATCACGGTAACATGCTTGATATTCATGCCGCGTACTGCAAGGGCAACAAGGTATTTAATTGAATTAGCAATTTCTTTGTCTGGTGATGCACCGCCACGCATTTTTATCATGACCGATGAGGAAGGCTCGTTTCCAGATCGCACAAAAGCAGCCTTGACTTGTGGGGCAATATGTACACGTGCATCTTCAATTTCATCCATAGAAACAAGGGTACGGGCAATTTCACCTTCTTTTGCACGCCAATAAGTTGCCTCGAACATCTCAGAGGTTGTGCCAAATCCAGAAATATTATCAAGGAGTTCATAGCCACTTTGTCCACGCCTTGGAAGACCTTGTTTTGCAAGACCTAGCCGTACTTTGTCACGCTGATTTTTTTCAATATAAAGGGCACCATTTTTATGCTTATATTTAATGCCCATGGAATCAACTTTATCCACAAGCTCAGCCATTGTTTTCTCATCAAGTCCTGAATAAAGCAGAGCCAATGGCTTTTTAGCTGCAACAAGTCCCATTAATAAAATACCGACAAAGGCAAACACCGTGCTCATGCCCAAAATAACTTGCTGTTTTTTTGATAATCGGCTTAAAATTTCTTTTAAATTGTCTAACACTCTAGGAATTCTTTCCACACAGTTTTGTATAATGATATCTTAAGGGTGAAATTATTAAAAAAGACTAAATAATTTGAAGTGATTTATAATAATATAGATATATTGTTTGAAATTTATTTTTTATTGCCTAAAAACGATTGATTTGCGTTGATTGTTTTTTCTCATATTGTATGATATGCGTTATTATTAATCATTTAATCGTAATTTTTTTATAATAATAATTTTATTCTCGTTTTTTAAAATGATATATTTCTCTTTTAGTTACAGCTTTTTAACCATTTAAGTCTAAATTTAATTAACCCTTTTAAACCCAAGGAGATATGCAAGTGCATATATATTTGAGCCATATTAAAAAAAAATTTATAACTATATTATTATTGCTTAGTCTTTTGGGCTGTGCGTCGAATTCTTTCCCACCTGCACCTAAAAATGTTGACCGTAGCTCTGAGCTTGCAGAATATCGCTTAGGAGCTCTTGATAGCATACAAATATTTGTATGGCGTTCGCCAGAACTCTCAACATCAGTTTCTATCCGTCCTGATGGAAAAATTTCTATCCCCCTTATTGAAGATTTAGAGGCAGCAGGTAAAACATCAACTGAGCTTGCACGTGAAATTGAAAATATTTTAGGGGCTTATGTAAAAGATCCTTTGGTAACTGTTATTGTCGGCGGATTTACGGGTGATTTAAAACAGCAAGTCCGTATTATTGGTCAATCCCAAAAGCCGCAATCTATCCCATATCGCTCGGGCATGACAATTCTTGATGCCATGATTACTGTGGGTGGTTTACTTGAATTTGCCGATGGGAATAATGCAACATTAACCCGTGGTAGTGGCGATAAGCGTGTCACTTATTCTTTACGACTTGACGATTTGATCCGAGATGGTGACATTGGTGCCGATGTACCAGTACAACCCGGTGATGTTATTATTATCCCAGAATCACAATTTTAATATTTAAATAAGCGAGTATAGTGTGAACCAATTTAAATTCTATTTTTGGCTTTTTAGTCGTGAATTATGGAATAAAAAATGGGTATTTTTGCCATTATTCTGGCTGTTTTCTATTTTTGCAATTATCGTAGTATTTGCGATTCCAGATCAATATAAAACCCGAGCTGGTCTTTATATTGATACGGATCAATTATTGGCACAAGTGCTTAAAGATACTGCTTTTGTTATTGATAAAAGTGCACAATCTCAAGCGCGAAAAGTACGCCAAATGATTTATTCAACGGCTAGTTTACGCAAGGTTTTAAGGTCTGTTTCTGCGGAAAATTATAACTTAACGCCAACAGAAGAAGCATTAAAACTTGAGGCAATGGCTAAAAATCTTAAATTTGGCTCATATAATGCTGCATCAAAAGATTATTATGAAATTTCCTATGTTCATCAAGACCCTGTTATTGCATATAATACACTTAGAAAAATTCTTGATTTATTTATTGAAACAAATATTCGACAAATGTCTTCAAAAAACGACCGTGCACTTTCTGTGTCCGAAGATACGCTTAAAGTGCGTCAAAAAGAACTTGCACAAGCTCAAGCCGATTTAGCAAAATTTAAGCAAGAAAATATCCACCTAACAGAAACAACAGGCGTATTATTTGGAGAATTACAGCGCCTAAAAGAACTTGTTCGTAAATATCCAACACAAAGTAATTTATTGCAATCAAAGCTTACAAATTTGTCAGCATTGTTGGCGCAGACATCAAATCGTATTGGTGGCAGTAGAACTAATAATATTAATTCAGCGTGTGATTTTTCAGATATTGAAAAACAACTTGCAAGTGCACAATCACGTGGCTTAACATCATTACATCCTGATGTTGTTTACTATAGTGACTTATTATCACGTAAAAAAATAGCTTGCTCGGCTTCCTCTGCTAGTGAAGAGATTGTTAAAAGAGGGATCTTAAATCCAGCTTATGTTCAACTTTCTGAGCAAGTATTAATTATTAAATCTGACTTACAAAATTTAAAAAGTGAATATATAAGTGGTAAAAAGCGTGTGATTGAGCTTGAGGATATGTTGAATAAACGTCCTGTTATTATGGAAAAATTACGCATTCTTGAAACACGTCGTGAAAAAGCCAGTCGAGGCCTTAAGGATGCAACTTCTAATAGTGATATTTTACAAGGAACTATTGATCTCAGTCAAAAATCAGGCCTTATTTCTTATGAGGTGATTGAAGAAGTTCAAATGCCTGTGATACCTGAAAAGCCAAATAGATTACTTCTTTTTGTGGGAGCATTCTTGGGGGCTTTAATTGCTGCTATTAGTTATATTTTAGTAAAATTTCAACTAGAACAGCGTATGTCAACAATTGGTCATGTGCGTGAAGCATTTGATTTGCCCATTCTTGGTAGTGTGACATATATGAATAAGTTAACTGATAAAAACAATATCTTTGATACTGCAATTTGGTTCATGGGTTTGATTTCATTAATTGCGCTTTATGGTATTTTAATTCAAATTATTGTGTTCTCGCCTATTAGACTTAATTTTGAATTTTTTGCGAATTTAATTAATAAAATACTGCAACTATCGATATAGTCCTAGGAATATTGTATGCCTCAAAAAAAGATTTCTCGTTTTATTGCAAATGACATGATTGATAATAGTGCTGATCGCAATATTATGAAGCTTGATTTTAGTGATCTTAAAAAAAAGGGTTTTATTAATCCAACAACGCGGCGTGCTTTAATTAGTGAAGAAATTCGCTTAATAAAAAGACGCTTATTTAAGAAGATGGCCTTATTCGAAGATTACTCTGAGGGCAATGAAGCAAGTGAAACGATAGACAATGAAAAGAAAAATATTGATCATGTTTTACAAATTACCAGCTCTAAGCCTAACGAAGGAAAATCATTTACAGCCTTAAATTTGGCCTTATCCATTGCGATGGACGAGCGTTACAATGTGTTATTGATTGATGCCGATATTCGGCGCTCAAGCTTAACGACTACGCTGAATTTAACCAATGAAATTGGTCTTACTGATATATTGCGTGATACAAATATTGACTTAAGCAGTGCCTTGAAGCGTGAAAAAAATTATCCCTTAACATTTTTACCCTCAGGTTCAGGCGTTGCCTCGGCGACGGATTTGTTTGGTGGTCATAAAATGAAACGGCTTGTACATGATGTCGCCCATCGTTATCGTGATCGTATTATCATTTTTGATAGTCCGCCATTACTTGCAGGAACAGAATCAGTTGTTTTGTCGCATCATGTTGGTCAAGTATTATATGTTATTGATTCTTCAAGCACACCTTATGCAACCATTGAAACAGGTTTAGATTTGCTTGATAATTATGACAAAGTATCTTTGATTTTGAATAAAACACCAAAATTTACAAGCAACGATCAGTTTGGCTCTTACTACGAGCATTATGGTAAGGAATATGGTGAAAAGTCGAATGAATGATTTTAATGTTATAACACCTATTGTCTGTTTAATCGTCTAAGAAAATAGGTGCAAATTAAAGGGGTTACTTATTATTTATAATGAGGGTAGTCCAGATTTTGGTTTATCATGATCTGCATCGTAGACACGGATTGGTTGACCATCAATAATTTTTTTAACTTCTTTGCCCGAAAGCGACTCATATTCTAGGAGTGCTTCTGATACATTATGGAGATGCTTAATATGTTCAGTCAGTGTTTTGACTGCGTGACGTTCAGCATTATCGGTAATGCGTTTGACTTCTTGGTCAATTTCACGGCGTGTTGATTCAGAATAATCGCCATCTTGTGCACCAGGATAGCCACCATTTTCATTACCCTTATAGCGTACACGCCCCAATAAATCAGACATGCCATATTGAGTAACCATTGACCGTGCCATATTTGTTGCTTGTTGGATATCGTTCGATGCCCCTGTTGTGACGTTGTCTTCTCCGAAAATAAGCTGTTCCGCAACACGGCCGCCAAACATCATGGCAATGCGTGCTTCAAGCTCGTTCTTTTTAATGCTCCATTTATCACGCTCTGGCAAATTCATGGTCATGCCCAATGCACGTCCTCGTGGGATGATTGTAACTTTATGCAAGGGATCATTGCCTTCTGTAAAAATACCAACAAGGGCATGACCTGCTTCGTGATAAGCGGTAAGTTTTTTCTCGTCTTCTGTCATTGCCATTGAGCGACGCTCGGACCCCATCATAACTTTGTCTTTTGCGGATTCAAAATCTTCGCTTGTTACCATGCGTTTATCTTGACGTGCTGCCAATAAAGCTGATTCATTGACAAGATTTGCAAGATCAGCCCCTGAAAAACCTGGTGTTCCGCGTGCAATTGTTTTTACATTGACGTTTGGTGCCATAACAATTTTTTTCATATGGACTTTAAGTATCTCTTCACGACCATTAACATCGGGATTAGGCACTGTGACTTGACGATCAAAACGACCTGGTCTTAAAAGGGCAGGGTCAAGCACATCGGGGCGATTTGTGGCTGCAATTAAAATAATACCATCATTCGATTCGAAACCATCCATTTCAACCAAAAGCTGATTTAATGTTTGCTCACGTTCATCATTACCGCCGCCCATGCCACCACCACGATGACGGCCAACAGCATCAATCTCGTCAATAAAGATAATACAAGGTGCATTTTTTTTCGCCTGCTCGAACATATCTCGTACACGAGATGCACCAACACCAACAAACATTTCGACAAAATCAGAACCTGATATTGAGAAAAACGGCACATTGGCTTCGCCAGCAATTGCCCGTGCAAGTAGTGTTTTTCCTGTACCTGGGGGGCCAACAAGCAATGCCCCTTTTGGAATGCGGCCACCAAGTACTTGAAATTTATTGGGGTTTTTCAAAAAATCAACAATTTCATGCAGTTCTTCTTTGGCTTCATTAATGCCTGCAACATCGTCAAATGTGATACGGCCTTGATGTTCGGTTAAAAGTCGGGCACGAGATTTACCAAATGATAAAGCGCCGCCACCCCCTTTACCGCCACCCTGCATTTGACGCATGACATAAAACCACAACACAACAAGCAAAATAATCGGTAGAATAGAAGTTAATAAATAAGATAATAAACCACCGCCCTCACGAGGTTGAATTTTTACAGCAACACCCTCAGCAGAAAGACGATCAGCAAGTGCAGGATCTCCCGTGGTATTTGTGATAAATTCCATACCTGATTTTAATTGCCCTTCAACGATATTATCGCTTATGATGGCACTTTGAATGTTACCGCTATCAATGCTTTGGCTGAATTCTGAATAAGATAATTGCTTGACATTGGTCTGCGTATTCGTGTCGTTAAAAATTTGATATAGGAATGCAAGTAACACAACTAAACCAGCAATTAAAAAGAAGTTTTTCATATTGGACACAAGCGATAATCCTTATTTGAATTTTATGAACTATAAAAGTATTTTATTTTTACTGACTATACGCTTATTACGAAAATCAGCAAGTATTTTGCGAGATATTCTAAGAAAATTTTTGAAAACACTGTAAAAAAAACACGAGTCTGTTATGTTTTAAATTAGATGTTATCGAATCATTATAGCCATTGAATATTATGTCACAAGAAATTTTAGACCTGCTTTATTTTTATCGATCCTCGATAGGGCAGGTTACGTTCAAAATAATTTTGAACATTATCCATAAGCTTTGGGATCAGAAGCCTGAAAAACTTGTTGGCATTGGATATTGTGATCCGTTTCTGGATGTCTTTCATAAACAAGCCTCGCAGTGTCTTGCCTTAACGCCCAGTTTTACGGGAATGTATGCACGTTCAGGACTTGAAATTTATCCAACGGCACTCATCGAAGAGACCAATTTACCGCTTAGGCCTGATAGTCAAAGCCATATTTTATGCTTGCATATTATTGAGCATATTGCGCATCCTGAAATTTTTTTACAGGAAGTTTTTAAAAGTCTAAATGCTGAAGGCGAAGTAATTTTTATTGTTCCCAATCGTCACGGATCATGGGCCCGAGATGATAATACGCCGTTTGGATCAGGTCAGCCTTATTCTAGGAAACAACTTTATCGGTTGATTCAAAAAAGTGGGTTTATTATTACGGATTATAAACCAACCTTGTTTACATCACCAAGTGGCTTGTCTGTTTCAAAATATTACAGTCATTTTTTAGAAATTATTGGTCGCTTTTTATTGCCGCGTTACAGTGGCTTACATATTATTCGTGCATTAAAGCGTGTTTATGTACCGCCAATTATGACACAAAAAAGTGATATTTTAAAAATAATTCCAGATTTTGGTGAATTATTACCCGCAGGGAAACCGCTTCGAGAAAAATACAAGGAATAAAAAACCTTAAAAAACGAATATTATTTTAAATTACACGATACGAATGAGGGATTAAATAACGCTAACTGCGTCACTTTCGATCGAGCATAACAAGGATAAGGAAATTTTGGGTTGAAACAAGACCATTATTTATGCTTTTTCTGAAATATGCAAAATATTTTCTTTGAATTTTTGTTGAAATATGGCTTCAACTTCACTTCTGGTGCATTTTACGTTCAGCTTGTGCAAAGAAGTCACGCCATATTCACGAATGCCGCATGGTACAATGCCTGTAAATGCCGATAAATCAGGATTAATATTAATCGCAATGCCGTGATAGGTAACGCCGCGTCGGACACGCACACCAATGGCCGCAATTTTTGTCTCACCATTATGACTATCATTAACCCATACCCCAACACGCCCATCATGCACTTCACCAATAATGCCAAAAAATGCCAATGTCTCAATAATGACTTTCTCAAGGCATTGAATATATTCCCTAATCCCTATTTTACGTTCATTAATATTGACCATAATATAGGCAATTAATTGACACGGGCCATGATAGGTATATTGTCCGCCTCGCCCTGTTTGATAAATTGGAAACCGATTTTTATCAATTAAATCAGCATCATTCGCACTTGTCCCTGCGGTGTAAAGCGAGTTATGCTCTAGAAACCAAACTGTTTCGACCTCAAGCGCATTTTTAATTTCTGCAACACGCTTTTCCATAAAATTAACCGCCATGTTATAATCAACATAGCCCTGTGAGGAGATAAAATTAAAAGCATAAACAGACATATATTATTCAGATACAATTAAAAATTAAGACATGATATTTAACAAAAATAGCTCATAATATCAAGATTTTATCATGATATTTATTTTTATAATATCAATGCTTAAACATCGTCATTCCTGCGGAGGCAGGCATCCAGTAAATTTAATGATTGCGATAAAATCGAAAGTTGGGTATTGAGAATAATGCTTTTAATCTATTATTCTTCGTAAAACGCTTATAGAACCCATTTGACAAAAATGCTTTAATAGTTTTAGATGTCTTTGAGATAATAAAGGTAATAAAAGCAATGGGTTACAGTAGTGATTTAAGTGATAATGATTGGGCAATAATAGAGCCATTATTAAGTTCGTTATTGGATTATTCGGGGAGTGGTCGCCGCTCGAAGTGGAGCAACAGAGATTTTCTCAATGGTATGCTCTATCAATTGAAAAATGGGTGTAATTGGGGTGATCTACCAAAGGATTACCCAGCATATTCAACGGTTTATTGGCATTATAAGAAGTGGCGAGATGCAGGAATATTTGAAAAAGTGCTTCAAAAATTACATGAAGAATGCCGTATTTCATTAAAAAAAAGCCCAAATACACAAGCTTGATGATGATTGATTCTCAGGCTGTCAAAAACACCTGTAATGCGGCTAAAAATACATCGGGATTTTGCTTTTATAAAAATACGAATGGCATTAAAAGGCATCTTGCAGTCGATACATTAGGGCTACCGTTTTTTACGCATTGCACACCAGAAAATATCTCAGATGATCAAGGTTTAATCGACATGCTAACAACGCACATTAATTACTTTAAATCGAAACCCATGAACGTTCCTAAAATCACGATATTGCTGGATAATGGGTATCATCCGAATAAGATAATCACAGCGTTAACAAGGGTTTATCCAAATATTATGCGTAAAATCAAAATTAGGCTCTCGCCAAAACCATCCAAAAAAGAAAAAGCTAAAAAAGGTCAATCAGGCTTTGTACCTGTGGCGGCAAGATGGGTTGTTGAAAGATCAAATGCATGGATAAAAAGATGTAAAATACTTGTCAAAAATTATGAGAAAACACTTAAAAATGCCAACACCAAAATTCAATTATGCTTCCTCAGAATTGCTCTAAAATCTTTAACCTCTTAATTCTCAAATGGGTTCTATAGATTAAATTAATATATTTTTAAGTATATTAATTATTTATTTATATAAAAAAATAAATAAATATAATGTAATATTTATTTATTGGTATAGTTGTGGATGCTTAGTGCTGCTTTGATAATATTAAGAATCATTGCACTGCCGATACCAGAATCAAGGGTGATATCAAGATTTAAAATAGGGGTTAACCCAATATGATTTGCAAGGAAATCATGAAAATTATCAGCATAAGCATGACCAACAAGGCAATGATTAATGCCGTCAGGGTTTATTTTAAAAATAATTGCCGCGGCAACCAGTGCCGATAGACCATCAAGAATAATAGGTACATTCTGATAGCGAGCGGCAATTATTGTACCAATCATGGCTGCAATTTCACGACTGCCAAGCCGTCTAAGAAGCTCAAGAGGGTCGTGATTTATTTTATGAAAATCAAGGGCTTGTAAGCAAGGCTCGATTAAAGGATATGTGCTGTAGGGTAAATCATCGCTAAGCAAAGCCTTGGCGAGCGATTTAGCCGCAATATGGTGATGTGCACCAAGCTCTGAAATAATTAATAAATCACTGTCACGGACGGCTTCCATGCTGTAAGCAATAATTTGTGTTGTTTCGACTTCACTCATGGCAGATTCTGTAATAATATTTTCAGTTGGTAATTCTGAATTTAAGTCATAGGTCTTAAGTCCACAACCTGTGACATTGCAAACTTGGTTCACAATATGATTGCCTGTTTTAAGTTGTTCTAGAAGCGTAACCATTTTTTCAGCACTTGTTGAATTATACGTATTTTCAACGCCTTGACTACCAACAAAAATTGCAATTTCTGGCTTAAGAACCATAGGAGGATAACGATTTTGTGATACACAAATATAGCGTGATAACAGATTTAAAATCCCTAGATCGGAAGGGTTCTGTGTTATCTCTTTGCTTCTTGCATCATGTTTTGTTGCACTGCCAGCATCTTGGAGGGGCATATTTTGAATTAAATTTATAATATCATTAAAGGGAAGGGCGGTTTGCGCTGTCATAATTAAGTTCTCTTGCTTTTAATTTAATGGTTGCTTGTATTTATAACAATATTTATCAATACATCAAATATTATTTACAACTAATGTCTTTACATATTTGATTTAAAATTGTATTATATATTAATAAAATTAAAAATAGATTAAATTATGCGAATTAATAAAACCCTATATTGCAGTATGTCCCTTATTATGATTTTTTATACATCGTGTTTATGGGCAAAGAACAGCGATCTTATTTATCTGCCATTAAAACCATATTTTACTTATGGTATTTTGTCTGATAAAAAAGAAGCCATTGATACTGTATGTCGCTTTGATCCAGATGATAAAGAAAATGAGTTGAAGAAAAATGAAGTTATGGCCCGCATTTGTAATTTTGATGATACAACGCTTGATGTAATTTTAACATCTAAGCGGTCACAAACACCTGAAACCCGAAAGTTTTTTTCATCGTGTACCTTGCTTGGTGAAGAGCATACACGGATTATGATTAAGCAATATTGCCATTTCAGAACATCGATTAGCCGTGAAAAAATATTAAGCAATTTCTGTGCTATCAAGGATAAATCCACAAAAAAGGGCTATATTCAACGCTTGACAGGCATTACAAATATGGGTGCTGCCGTGCAAAAAGTTATCAATTATAACCGCCAAGATGAACTGCAAGAAAAGCATAAAGAAGCGTTAAACCCAACAATTTATAACTTCAAAAACAAGCCTCATATCGAGGCTGCTTATCAGCTTGGTGTTATTCATGGATTTAGTGAATGCGGTATGCGTGATAGCAAAAAAGCACTTACTTTTTTTGAGCAAGCACTTAATAAGCCAGAAACTTTTTTTATGGTTGCTGAATTATACCGCAGCCTTAATCAAAAAAAATATCGAAAGCGGATTTATAAATTTTATAATTACGCAATCAAGGTAAATATTAACAAATCCTATTATAATCTTGCACTTTATATGTATCAGCAATTACGTGATAAAAAAAATAACGAGATATTGCCTGTTGATTTTACTTATCAAAAAGTTATTTATTATATGCAACAAGCGGTTAAAAAAGAAGATGTTGCTGCTTATAATGATTTACCAATTTTAATCAGTAAATTATATAAAGGGTATAATCAAAAGCAACTTCAAAATATTATGGCTTTATATTTTGATAGGGCTGCACAAAAAAACTTTAAAACCACATTATATAATCAAATTATTCAAACGATTGCAAGGCCATGTACTAAAGAAGGATTGGTTTTGATTGAGCAAAATGTAAAATTTTTATTGGATGATGATTATCAAGACATTGGTGACTTATTGCTTATTATAAAAAAAGCAAAATGTTATAAGAAAATGGCAGAAGAATTTCTTGAGAAAATGGAAGATAAAAATCGCTTTCATCACGAGCCTGTGCCTATCGATAACCGTAAGCTATATAAAATTACGAAGGATCTGGCATATAATGCTTTCGAGGCAAATGAAAAGAGTATGCGTGAGAATATTATTCGTTAAAATTATGAATATGTTATAATATGCATACACGATAATGATATAGTCAAATCGGTTTAAAATTATATATTTATAAGGTTTTATGTTTTATCTTGATTATAATGCAACATCTCCCCTAAGGGAATCTGTTAAATCTGCAATGGTAAATGCCTTAGATATCTTTGGTAATGCTTCATCAGTTCATCAAGCGGGGCGTAAAGCGCGCTCAATGATTGAGGATGCACGCGATATAACAGCACATTATTTAGGGGTTTTGCCGCAAAATATAATCTTTACAGCAAGTGCAACTGAGGCAAATCATTTATTACTGCGTGGGCTCGCATGTGATGCTATTATTACATCTGCCACAGAACATGATTCTGTGCTTGCATCGCTTGCTTTTACTCAAGCATTTAAAAATAAAGCCACCTATTATATTGATCATTTACCCGATGGCACATTATCGCAAGATTCCTTTGATAATATTATGAGCGATATCCATAAACATAATTATAAGCCGCTTTTATCGTTAATGAAGGTAAATAACGAAACGGGTATTATTCAAAATTTACAATATTTTTCTGATAAAATCCATGAAGTTGGCGGCTATGTGCACTCTGAGTGTGTACAAGCGCTTGGTAAAATCCC
>JBLHTX010000036.1:0-15166 GCA_047627635.1 Alphaproteobacteria bacterium
CGGATTTTGAACGCAGTAAAATAATTACATTTTCACAAACAGCAGGCAGCATTAAATATTCAAATGCACTTGAGCCATTAATTCCTGCAATGGTTAAACCTCTACCTTATCCTAACGGCTTGGGTGAGTATATTTCTAAGATTGGATTAAAGCAATTAAGACTTGCTGAAACTGAAAAATTTGCCCATGTGACTTTTTTCCTTAATGGCGGTAGTGAGGCAATTTTTGAGGGAGAAGACCGCATTTTAATTCCTTCCCCCAAAGTTCGCACCTATGACGAGAAGCCAGAAATGGCAGCTTTTGAGCTTACATCCTCGTTAATAGATGCCATTAAGGCGCAAAAATATGACTTTATTATTGTCAATTTTGCCAATGCAGACATGGTCGGTCATACAGGTATTGAGCCTGCTGCAATCAAAGCAATTGAAGTACTTGATTCGTGCATGGCACAAATTGAAGGCACATTAAAAGATAATGGTGGCTTTATGTGCGTTACTGCCGATCATGGAAATGCTGAAATGATGCTTGATTTGGCAACTTCTGTGCCACATACGCAACACACAACATGTCCTGTGCCGTTTTATCTTGTTGATCCTTGTGCATATTTCAAAAATATAGAAATATCGTCTGGAAGACTAGCGGATTTAGCACCAACTATGCTAACTTTAAAAGGAATCAAACAGCCTGATGCAATGACGGGGACTTCTATTGTTAAATTGGTGGGTACACTTTAAAAAACATACAAGTAAAAAACAGACACGTTTAAAGATATTCAGTGGATGTTTTTTGCTATGCATTGCTCTGCCCACTGGTCATGCTTTTGGGAATGATAATCCAACTTCTGAACTTTCGGATGTTCGAGAAAATATTGCAAAAATTCAACCCGAGGTAAAGCGTCTTTCTAATCGTCGTTCTTTGCTTGAGCGTGAAAAAGTGAATTTATCCGAGCGTCTGGTTATCATTACCGATAAAGTGCGTTCGACCCAAGAACGTATTGGTGTCCTTGAAGATGAAATTAAAAACGCCGATATGCGTGAACAAGCCTTAACCGCTGATTTAAGTAGTCGAAAGGCTGAAACGGCAAAAATACTAGCCGCAATGGGGCGATTATCTTTGTCACCATCGCCGCCTTTGGGGGCTGTTGATGATGAGGAAAAATCGGTGCATACAGCAATGATTTTACGCAACTTAACAAGTGAATTAAAAAAACGTGCTGATAGTTTAGTTGCTGATTTAAAATTATTACGCTCGATGCGTGAAGAGCTTAAGAAAAATCGTCGAACTCTTGCCAAAGAACAGCTTGTGCTTGATTCCGACAGCGAACGCTTAAAAATACTTGTTGAAACACGTCAAAATCATATTTCCAAAGCAGATGAAGATTTAAAAGATACACAAAAAGAGCTTTTGACATTATCAAAAAAAGAAAAAACAATTGAAGGGTTGATTGAAAAAATCAATCTTGAAAATAAGCGTAAATTACAAAAACAAAAAGCCCTTGAACTTGCAAAAATTGAACAAGCAAAAAAGACCGCTGATTTACTCAGAAGCAAAGATAATACCTCGCCAAAAATTGTTCAAAATCAAGCAACAAAATCATTAAAACACCATAATGCTAATGTTAAATTATTATCAAACAAGCAATTTATAGCTTTAAAAGGCAAATTATCGCGCCCCGTATCAGGTAAGCTTGTACATCAATATGCGATGGCTGATAAAACAGGAAAAAAGCGTGATGGCATTACGATTCAGTCAAAATCGGGTGCAATTATTACGTCACCTGTGACTGCAAAAGTTATTTTTGCCGATAATTTTAAACGCCAAGGGAGTATTATTATTTTAAATCCAGCAGGTAAGTATTATATTGTTTTATCTGGTCTAAGTGTTATTAATGTATCACCAGGACAAAGCATTGCGATGGGAGAACCCATTGGTCGCATGGCATCTGGCATAGGACAAAGAAACTTATACGTTGAATTCCGTAAGGACACCAGAACAATGAACCCGAATAAATGGCTTTCTCACACAACAAAAACACATTTGGCATCATCACGGTAATGTATAAATGTAAAAATGACTTAAACACATAACAGCAATGGAATTATAATAATGGCATCACATTTTTTAACACGCAAATTATCAACTGTTTGTTTAGCAGTTACCTTATCAATCGCACCCCTTTTAATGCAGGCACAACATAGCTTCGCCAAAGAAGCCAATCAAGATGAAGTAAAGCAAGACAATCAAGATGTGTATAAAAATTTAAACCTATTTGGCGATGTCTTTGAACGGATTAAGTCAGGCTATGTCGAGGAAGTTGATAATAAAGAACTGATTGAGGCGGCTATTAACGGTATGTTGACATCGCTTGACCCGCATTCTGGCTATCTTGATATGAAGCGTTTTGAAGAAATGCAAGTACAAACCAACGGTGAATTTGGTGGTCTTGGTATCGAAGTTACACTTGATTCTGGGTTCGTTAAAGTCGTGTCCCCGATTGATGGCACACCAGCAGCCAAAGCAGGTATCGAGGCCGGTGATTATATTACTATGCTTGATGATAAGCAAGTGCTGGGTATGACACTACAAGAAGCAGTCGAGCATATGCGCGGCAAAGTCGGTGAACCCATTAAATTAACAGTTCAGCGTGAAGGCACACCAGAAGCCTTAAAGTTTGAAATTGTGCGTGATACCATCGAAATTCATGCGGTACGTTCTGCCGAATATAATAATATTGGTTATTTACGGATTACAACTTTTAATAATAATACTTACGATAATTTACTTGATGAAATTAAGAATATAAAAAAAGATCTGGGCACTGACCTTATTGGTTATGTGGTCGATTTACGCAATAATCCAGGTGGATTACTTGATCAAGCAATTTTAGTTTCTGATGCTTTCCTTGATAAGGGCGAGATTGTTTCAACACGGTCACGCAACAAAGCCGATACCAAGCGTTTTAATGCAGAAAAAGGCGACTTTGTTGATGGCCTACCGATTGTTGTTTTAATTAATGGCGGTTCTGCATCTGCATCTGAAATTGTTTCTGGTGCACTCAAGGAGCATCGCCGTGCTGTTTTAGTTGGCACAAAAACCTTTGGTAAGGGGTCTGTACAATCTGTGTTGCCATTGGCAGGCGGTGAAGGGGCACTGCGTTTAACGACCGCACGTTATTATACGCCTTCTGGCACGTCAATTCAGGCAACAGGGATCGAGCCTGATGTGCTGATTGAAGCAGGGCGTTTAAATGTTGATAAAAACAAAAAAACCTTATCAGAAAATGATCTGCCGGGGCATTTACAAAATGAGCGTAAGAAACAGCAAGAAACTTTGAAAAAATCAAAAGGGAACGTCAAAAAGTCAGCTAATGGCGTAAAGTTAATCCAAGATGAAGACCTTGAAAAAGATATTCAGCTTAAATACGCACTTGACCTTATAAAGGTGATGCCAGTTGTTCAAGAAGTCAACGCTAATAATCATTCAATGCCTTCTAAGAAATCCGAAGAGACCAAAAAAACTGAAAAATAAGTGATATCTCAATAAGTAAAAACAAAGGAAATAGGATTTTGTGTTAAAGCAAGGTTCTATTTTTTTGTCATTATGCTTATTATTTAATTGTAGGTTTTATTAAAATTAAGGATTATTATTCATCCGATTTGTACTATCAAATTCAATGCGGACATCAACAGCACCTTGTGGCAGGTTAGGAATTTCATAAGTAAAATCAGATCGTCCGCCTGATAGTAAAAATTCAGGATTAAAATCAGACTTCGTTAATGTCTGAATTGGTAAATTTGCGTTATTAAGCAACGTAATCCGCAAGGGCTGAATTTTTAAAGTCTTTTTAGGATGCGAGTTTAAAAAACTACCTTGAATTAACAAGGAAACATGGCCATCTCCGTGGTTCACTTTTTCTAAATAGGGCATGATAAGCGAAATGCCCGTAATATTCACATCAATGCCAAGAATTTGATAAAAACGTTCAGTTTGAGGTGCTGCTTGCACAATATCTTTACGAAAGAAATATCCCAAACTAAACAACAACACATTAAATAACAAAATTCCAATAACCCATGGTAAGGTTTTTGATTTTTTTACAGGCTTATGTTTGTTATAAATTTTACCCATACTTACATTTTGTTTTTTTGGAGGGAATACACGCCAGCTGCCGCCACAAGCAGAACATCTTACAACCCTGCCAGTGGCAGGATTAATAATTTCTGCTTTAAGTCGATAATTCGCAGAGCATGAAGGGCATGTAATAATCATAGTCAGTTTTATGTTTTCTCTGGTATTTTCCTCTTACGATTATGAGGGGCTTAGTTTAATAAAATATTAAAAATTGTCTTTTAGGGTACGCATTATACTGAATATTTCACTTGCTTCAAGCATGGCATTATTACTGATACAATTCTTGATAGCGACATTATCACACAGCAAAAATGGGTTAAATTTTTTCTGGCTTTGCACATTAAAGGGAATGGTTGGTGTGTTATTTGTTCTTTTGGCTTTTTGCAAATCACAATAATTTAAAAACGCTTGATAATCGGGGTGATTTTGGGGCATAATAGACTTTGCAAAAGTAATATTATCAAGTGTATATTCATGTGCGGCATAAATTAAGGTATCTTCGGGTAAATTTGCAATTGACTTAAGGGTTTGATAAAAAACTTCGCTTGTCCCCTCAAAACGCCTCCCACATCCTAAGTTAAAAATTGTATCACCTGAAAAAAGCCATTGTTGTTTTTTTGCATAAAACCCAATATGCCCCATTGTGTGACCATCAAAATTCATCACTTGAAACTGTAATTTATTATCAAATAAGGCAATAATATCACACTCATTAACAGGATTTGTAATGCCATTAATGCGTTCTTGATCGTGTTTATTGCCAAAAATTTGACAATCATACAAAGATTTTAAGTGTAAATTGCCACCAATATGATCGTTATGATGATGTGTATTAAGAATATATTTTAAATTTAAGTGATGTTCTTGTAAATAATCAACAATAATGTGGGTATCGACTGTATCAATTAACGCACAATCACGATTATTGTCATCAATAATAATAAAGGCATAATTTTTTAACGCATTTTGGCAATCAAGAATGACAATTTCCATGTAATTACCTCATAATTTTATGGATTAAGCCCTTTATATCATTCATATTGAAAATTGTAAGAAAATATTATTGTTGCTTTTTTAATAATTTTAAGTAATAATACATTTGGATCGTTCTGATTCCCTGATTATTATGAAAAATAAAAATATAATTTTTAATCCTTCCTTTTGAATATGTACTTATGACACAGCCGAACATAACCGATATAAAACTTAAAGATCTTAAGAAAAAAACCGCCGCCGAGCTTTTAGTAATGGCAGAAGAAATGGAAATTGACAATGCAGGTAATATGCGCCGTCAAGATTCATTATTTGCTGTTTTAAAATATTACGCCGAAGAAGAAGGCGTGCGGATTACGGGCAATGGCGTTCTTGAGGTGCTTCAAGATGGCTTTGGATTTTTACGCTCGAACGAAGCAAATTATCTTGCAGGCCCTGATGATATTTATGTATCGCCGTCGCAAATTCGTCATTTCAGCTTACGCACAGGCGACACAATAGAAGGCGAAATTCGTGCCCCTAAAGATGGTGAGCGATATTTTGCACTGCTTAAGGTCGATACAATCAATTATATGAGTCCTGAAAAAACCCGTCATCGTGTGCATTTTGATAATTTAACACCACTATATCCTGATAGCCCTCTAAGGCTAGAGCTTGATGACCCAACCGTCAAGGATTTGTCAGGGCGTATTATTGATATTGTCGCACCAATGGGTAAGGGGCAACGTGCCTTGTTAACAGCGCCGCCTAGGACAGGTAAAACCGTTTTACTTCAAAATGTTGCAAAATCGATTACAAAAAATTATCCTGAATGCTATCTTATTGTTCTACTCATTGACGAGCGTCCAGAAGAGGTGACCGATATGCAACGTACTGTGCGTGGTGAAATTGTATCATCAACTTTCGATGAGCCTGCATCGCGTCATGTACAAGTTGCCGAAATGGTGATTGAAAAATCAAAGCGTCTTGTTGAATCTGGCTTCGATGTCGTTATTCTACTTGATTCTATTACACGCCTTGGACGTGCCTATAACACAGTTGTTCCCTCATCGGGCAAGGTTTTAACCGGTGGTGTTGATGCAAATGCTTTACAACGTCCGAAGCGTTTTTTCGGTGCTGCTCGTAACATTGAAGAAGGTGGATCATTAACCATTATTGCTACTGCTTTGGTTGATACTGGGTCACGTATGGATGAAGTAATTTTTGAAGAGTTCAAAGGAACAGGTAATTCGGAAGTTATTTTGGATCGTAAAATTTCCGATAAGCGTATTTTCCCTGCGATTGATGTTGCTAAATCTGGAACACGCAAAGAAGAGCTTCTAGTGGAACGCCCACAATTACAAAAAATCTTTATTTTACGACGCATTTTAAACCCCATGGGTACAATTGATGCGATGGAATTTTTGCTTGATAAGTTGCGTCAAACAAAAACTAACGAAGAGTTTTTTCACTCAATGAACCAATAATATAATGTTTCTTGCAATGATATATTGGTATATGTCATTGCTGAATGTTATGGACTTCCTTGTTGGAGGCATAATTTGTTATTTTGGTTTTGTTTATTGTTACAATAATAACACATTCAGTTATTTTTAATCGCTTGTTATCAAAGGTCATACATCTTAATTGATAGTCCTTAGAGGATAACAATTTTAAAAATACACTAGAACAATAGCGAATCGCCAATGACTTACCTTATTATCTGAAATATCTATAAAACTTCGAATGATATTTCTGGAATAATAATGCCTTTTTTACGATTAGCTTCCGAAAATAATTTTTTCACATCCTGCTTCCATTTTTTCACAAAATGCATGATGTTAATTTTATTAAGTGTTGGCATGGTCTATGCCCAGATGCCAGAGATGATATCAAAAATTACACCAGAAATGACATTAGGCATCATAGGGGAAAACCATTCAATTGGGCTTGATATTTTACGAGCGTTACGTTCTGCAATTTTTATTGCTCTTGCTGTTTTATGTTTTAAGGCCATAAAAAATGGCAGCAAACTTGCCATTATACAATCTGTTTGGCTTATTAGCACTGCCGTTTTATCTTTTATTGCCCTTAATGCGAACCGCTATGTTAGTGCACCAGATTTTTCATATTTTTCCGTTTTTACATTCCTAGTCGTAGGAATTCATGTTTATAGTGCAATTGAATATTTACGGCGAATTATTGTCGGTCATAATAATATTGGTTTATTTGATAATATTATTTTAGTTGTTGCCGTTTTAGGCATTTCTATTATTGCTATGATTGGCTTTAAATCATCTATGCTAGCGGCAGATATTTTACTATTTGCTTGGAGTGCAATTATTGTTATTGGGGCTATCACGGCAATCTATTTTATTGTTGATAAGCATTCTGACATTGATTTGCCAATTTTAGGATGGGTTCCAACGCAAGTCGGGCTTATTGTTGCTTTGGGTGTTGGTACTCAGGGCGGATCACTTGCCGTTATTACATCCATCACAGCATGGAGCAGTGTTGTGATTGGTCATTTATTCTTGGCATTTTTAACATATTTTCGATATTTAGAAAAAAAGCCACATTCAACAATACAGCACGGATATGGCACCGATTTACTTAAGCTCGATGCCCATGACAGCGTTAGTATGATTGTTGATAGGGCTGTTTTTCGGGTAAAAAATGACAAAAAGAAAATTATACTTAATGAAAATTGTGCGCGTATGTTGCAAATTTCAGGATGTGATACTGAATTTTCTATTGAGGCATTTAAAGGTTTAATCGATAGTGCGTATCATGGTGTGATTGATAAAATGCTGATTAATAAATGTTCAGCGCCAGAGCTCATTAAATTTCATGTTTGTAATCATATTGGTTTTGTACAAGCCCTGCAATTTCAAGTGGATGAAACCCACGCTGACACCATATTTGTGTATCAAGAAATGCAAAATATGAAATCAATCTCTGAGCAATTTCAGCCAGCGCCCGCTCCACAAGCCAATATACCCCAACAGGATACAATGCCTCATGCCGATACAGCAGGAGGAGTTTTCAAGGAAAGACGACAATCATCAGATATCATGCATTTTATTAATAATTCTGTGGCGATTATTAAGGAACAAAATCATGAAACAGGGCATTATGCCTTATTATTTCTTGAAGTACAGCATCATGATGATTGGCAGGTTATTTTGGGCGTTTCTGAGGCCTATCATTTGATGAAGCAAGTGACCGAAATAATTGAAGAATGTTTACGAGGGTTTGATAATTTATTTGTTAAAAACTTTAGTGGTAATTTTATTGGTATTTTTTGTCATGTCGTCGATGCCAATGAAGCAGAAATTGAACGCTTAAAATCAATTATTACAAAAAAATTTGAAATGCCAATCGCTATTAATGATTATAAAATTTTTGTCAATTTTCATTATGCTTCTGCAAAGCAATCAGTTGCCGAGCTCTCAAAGAATCTATCTGAAGCGCATTTAACACATCTTATGACATCGTCAATGGATGTTGCACGTCGCAATATCAGTATGAATAAAGAGACTATTGTAATTGATTCCCGTGACCTTGCATTGCCCGAGGGGAGTAACCTTATTCAGCTTTCAAGCGATTTACGCTATGCCCCCGAGCGTAATCAAATTAATGCTTATTACACCCCTATCGTTGACCTTAAAGAGGGTAGTGTGATTGGCTTTAATATTGATCCTGTTTGGCGACACCCCACTTTTAATGTTATAAAGGGTGATTTACTGCATTATTTATCGCATCGATGTGCAATGGAAAATACACTTAATCGTCTTGTGATCGCCAAATCCATTGAAGGTATGATGAAGCTTTATCGGGAAAAAAAATTGCCTATTATGAGTTTCCCAATATCAAAAAAACGTTTACTTGGTGCCAACCTTGATGAAGAAATTAAAACGCTTTGTAATACGCTTTATATTAATCCTTCGCTTATCAGGCTTGAATTTTCTCCTGATTGCTTAACAGATAATCCAAAATGGCTTGCCTCAATCCTGAATGACCTTAAGGCGATTGGCGTTATAACCGTTCTTAATGATTTTGGATCGGCTAAGGGACAGCTTGCCGCATTGGCAGAGCTTGCCTTTGATCGTGTGATTATTGATAGTGAATTTGCCGAAAATGTAAGTCATAACGAACGTCATTTCTTTGCGCTTAAATCATTAACAACAATGCTAAAGGATATGTCAATTGAGGCTGATATGAAAAATATATCTTCTCATAAGTCATTCCAAAAACTCTACGAGGCTGGAATTTCTAATATATCAGGCAGTGCAATTGGTATTATGATGCCTGCTGAGCGTGCTGTAAATTTATTGACTAAGAATTACGAAGTCCAGTAAGGTGTATCGTAAAGATATATAAAAGAATCGGTAGATAATAAAATATGGTAAATACGTGTTCGATAATTTAATAATTACAGGCAAAAGTGTGAATGCTGTTTTAAAGCGTGAAATGAAAAGCTATTTCTTTTCATCGACGGCTTTTATCTATATTACGCTGTTTTTGTTTTCTATCAATGCCTTTACCTTTTATATTGGCGATTTAGTTGCATTGGGGCAAGCAAATTTAACACCATTTTTTGCTTTTCATATTTATGTTTACCTTTTATTTTTACCAGCTCTTGCCATGAAATTATGGGCCGAGGAACGTAAAGTTGGTACAATCGATATTTTGCTAACGCTTCCAATTTCAACACGTGCCCTTGTTTTAGGAAAATTTCTTGCATCATGGGCTTTTATGGGGATTTCGCTGATTGCAACTTTACCAATTTGGATCAGTATTAATTTTCTGGGTGATCCTGACAATGGTGTTATTATGTGTGCTTATTTGGGAAGCTTTTTAACCGCAGGGGCATTTTTGGCAATTTGTGGGTATATTTCGGTGCATACTGACAAGCAAATTATTGCTTTTATTATTGGAGCAACTTTGTGTTTCTTGTTTTTAATGACAGGATTTCCAATTATTCTTGAGCCTTTATCGCAAATTTTACCTGCTTATTGCCTCGATTTAATCGGTAGCTTTTCAATGTTAACGCATTACGAAAATTTTATAAAAGGGTATTTTGAACTAAACGCAATTTTATATATGGTGAGTGTTATTGTTTTGTTTATTTTCTTAACCGAGCTTCGTATCCATTATTTACGCATTAAGGGACGTTAATGAAATGAATAAGAATCATAAAAAGAATATTTTACACAGATATGGCTTTATTTTTTATACATTCATCGTGTTTATTGCCGTTAATATTTTGATATTTTCTTGGTTTAATTTCTTAACATTCGACGTAACCGATGAAGGTCGGTTTTCTGTTTCAGATAATAGCCTGAAAATTATTAATAACATCCCCGAGCGTGTTGACCTAAAACTTTACATTTCAGATGCTATTATGACACAGATGCCGTCTATGAAAAATTATGCTAATCGGGTAAAGGATTATTTAGCACAGCTTGAAAAACATTCTAATAATCGTTTGAAAGTGACAGCAACAATTGTCCAGCCTTTCTCGAAAATCGAAGAGCAAATTTTGGCTATGGGTTTAAAAGCAGTACCTGTACAAAACCAGAAAACAGGCATTTTTTTTGGGATTATTGCAGAAAATATGATTGATGGCGAGGGCGTTATCCCCTTTTTAAATCCCGAGCGTGAAGCCTTTATTGAATATGATATTGCACGTCTTATTCAGGGCGTGATTGATATGAAGAGAATTACCGTTGCGATTGCCTCATCACTTCCGCTTGAAACAGGCATTGGGGGGGTACAAGGCGTGTTAAACGGCACGTCACAGCCTTATTATGTTTTTCAAGTCCTGCAAAAAAATTATAATCTTGTGGGGTTATCAGAAGACTACCATGAATTGCTTGATGAAAAAAACCGCCCACAAATTGCCGTTATTCTGCATCCAAGACCGCTTAGTAAAGAAGCTAACGCCGCTTTAAAAATCTATCTTGCAACAGGGGGGCGTGCCTTGATTGCCGTTGATCCATTCAGTGAAACCGAGCCATTGCCACTGGGTAGTCAACAAAAAAATGCTGAAATTTATTCAGATATGCCGCAATTATTTAAATCAATTGGCGTGCTTTACGATCATCATAAAATTGCTCTTGACCACCATCATGCCCAAGAAATTATGAACCCTTCTACTTTGCGTCCTGCCACGCATTTAGAATTATTACAATATAATCATCGGGATAATTTTAATCGGCAAAATCCTGCAATGAGTACAATAAAGAAGATCAATGTTGCAACAACGGGGCTATTATCGCAGGATTTATCAATCAAGAATAATTTAACATATACCCCTTTAATTTATAATATGCAAAAATCAGGCACAACAACACGCTCTTATGTGTCAACGCTACAAGACCGCTCAATGTTACATAAAGCATATAAAGCTACTATGCCCTATAATACAGCAATGCTTGTTACGGGTACTTTGGAAGCACCTAAAAAAGACATTAATGATAATGCAGATAATGATATTCCGGGCAATTCAAAAGGAATGGCAGTGATTGTGATTGCTGATTCTGATTTGCTAGATAACCGTTTATGGCTTCAAAAAATATCAAATTCAGGCGAGCTTGTGCCTTATGCGGATAACTTAAATCTTGTTTTAAATTATATTGATTTTTTATCAGGTGATGAGGCGTTGCTTTCGCTTAGGGGTAAAAAATTAATCGACCGCCCACTTACGTATCTTGATAACATTAAAAAACAAGGGCAAAAGAAATTTACTATCAAAGAACAGCAGTTGCAAACAAAAATTGCACAATTACGCAAAACCATTCAGAAGCTTAATCAAGATTATTCATCAGCATCAGCTACTGGATTACCTGATAATATTCAAAAATCCCTTGAGAAATTTTCTCAAGATTTAATTATATCACGCACACAATTACGTGAAGTTCGTCGTGCAATGAATGTTGATTTACAAAATGCAGAGCGTATTATTAAGCTTATTAATATGCTCTTTATGCCCTGCCTATTTGGTATTATTGCTATTGTTATTTTATGGATAAGGCAATCGAAGGCAACACATAAAAGTCATGAGGGTTAGATGAATATAAGATTGATATCCTATATATCCAGTGGCTTTGTCATTGTTTTTGCAATTATTACAATCGCCTATGAATTCGGGCGGCAAAAAGACCTAGATCATAATATCAAGATGTATCCTTATATGTCGGATATAAGTCATAAAATTGATAAAATAGATATTCGCTTCCCAGATCGTGTTCTGACAATGATCCGCAAAGATGATAATTGGACATTGAAAACATCTGATAATTTTCCAGCTGAAGTTAAAATGATTGAAGCCTTATACAAGCATATTTCTTCGATTGAATTACTTGCAAATAAAACGCAAAATAATAAAAACTTTGCGCATCTCAATTTATTAAACCCTAACTATTCTAAGCAAATTGAAGGCGAGGGAACACGTATTACATTATCCATTAATGGTGAAACACCAATGATTGATTTTATTGCTGGTGTTGCTTTAGAATCATATAGAAACCTTAATAATACACGCTTATTTGTACGGTACGGCGCTAATGGCGGGGCTTTTTTAGCACAAGCAGCGTCAAATTTTCAGTATAAACCAGCAAGTTTTTTTACATCTAAGTTTGGTATGCCGCAAATTGATGAAATTCTGAGTGCTAAATTAATTGTTCAAAATAGATCAATTTTAACAATGAAGCGTACAACAGACCCTACCAATGAAGGGAAAATAAATTTTTTACCACCTGAGATTCCAAAAGATAAAAAGCTAATTTATCCGCTGATTTTGCGTGATTATCTAATGGCTTTAACCCAAAAATTAAGGCCTGTTGATGCCATGGCTCTGCCACCTGAAAAAGTTTTATCCGACGTTTCTATGGTGTTCGAGCTTACAAATTCTCGTCTTGCTAAGATCAATTTTTGGCGTAGTGATGATAATCATTACATTCGAATTATTCGGGATGATTTACAAACGCCCCATAATTTTTATATTTATCGTATTTCAAAAAATGACTATGAAACTTTTGTACAGCCGCTTGACAAATTCCTAAAAGCATCTCTTTAATACTTCTTAAAATCCGCACTGATTTCTTGACATGAAATAGGGGATTCTATATCCTATTTTTATGAAAATATTACATATTATTTATTGTTGTTTGGTATTAACAATATTTTGCAATCAACACGTTAATGCACAAATTTATTTGCCTGTACAAAAGAATGACCCAGTTCAATCTGTTACGCTAGATAAAAAAACAGCCCTTATTGCCATGAAAGATTATAAAATAACAGTGCCTTTGGTCGTTATGCAAGGGGATTCTTTTGTGCGTGCCAACGGAACCACTCCCGAAGGTATGGTGATTGGCCTTAAATATAATAAAACAATTTTGCGGCTTTTAGTCGTTGATAAAAGCAAAAAAAATTACATGGTAACGCATTTTATTGTCAAAAATGCTGAAAATATAAAACTACCACCGCAATATAAAGACCCAATTCTCGAGGATGATCTTTATGTATCATCAGTGCAATTTATTCAATCTTACCCTTTATGGCCCGTCAACAGTACAAGCCGAGGATTTGATTTGTTATCCCAAAAAGAACGGAGTATTATTCAGCTTTTTCCTGCAATCAGACTTGAAATTGCCGATAAACTATGTCGCTCCGATATCGTAACATCTGGAATTTTCGAGCTGCTGTCGCAAAGCCAAAATTTAAGCTGTGATAAGCTCGTGCTATTTAATAATACAAAACAGTTCAATGCCCTTAAGGAATATGCAAATAATGAACGTGCTTTGCTTGTGAATGTCATTGAATGTTCGCAGGGGATTAAAAATCCAAAATTATGTCATGCTATTAATAAAAAATTGGCCGATAAAGTGCTTAAATCGGTAACAATGCACATAATTATTCAAAATATACAATGATATAACAATCAAGATATCTTTAAAATGCTATTGCTACTTGCATCTTTTAAAAAGGGGTGATAAAGAACAGGCAAGATTTTAAACTAATTGCTTTTTTGAACGTATAATAAATTACAATTCTATAAAAGCCTTTCAATCACAAGGATTTATCAATGTCAGATAATAAATCTCAATCTGCTGCTTCCAAGCGCCCTATGTCGCCTCATTTGCAAATTTATAAGCCGCAAATCACGTCTATTATGTCTATTTTGCACCGTATTACAGGCGTTAGTTTGACATTCGGATTGCTTATGTTTTTGTGGTTTGTTGGTGCACTTGCCACTGGACCAGAAGCTTTTGACACTTTTACGAGCGTGTCAGGCTCATTTCTTGGTATCATCGCAATTTTTGGGTTTATCGTGGCATTGTCATATCATTTGTGCAACGGTATTCGACATCTATTTTGGGATCTAGGATTTGGTTATGATATTGAAATAGTCACCAAGTCGGGATATGGCGTTTTGATTGCAACTGGAATCTTAAGCCTATTTGTTGTCATAACAATTTTAATTTAACAAGAGTCTATTATGTCAGAATATGTTACAGCATTAAAAAAAGTCCGTGGCCTTGGCTCAGCAAAAACAGGTGTGCATCATTGGGTGGCACAGCGTTTTACGGCAATTACAAATATTATTCTAACGCTTTGGCTTTTTTGCATTCTTGGTCATATTACCGATATGGATTATAATCAGGCTTATGCTTATATGGGGCGACCGTTTAATGCGATTTGTGGGCTTTTGTTTATTGTCTCAACTTTTTATCACGCAAAACTTGGCTTGCAAACTGTGATTGAAGATTACATTCATTGTAAATATATAAAAATGGCATCATTAATTGTAATGAATGCAATCGTTTATGGGGCTATTATTGCTGGCTTCTTTTGGATTTTAAAAATTTCTCTATAAAAATTGGATTGATATAACATGACACAAACAATTAACATTAATGGGCATGAATATAGTGTAACCGATCATGCATTTGACGTTGTTGTTGTTGGGGCAGGTGGGGCAGGTCTTCGGGCGACTGTTGGCTGTTCCGAGGCGGGTCTTAAAACAGCATGTATTTCAAAGGTTTTCCCAACA
>JBLHTX010000037.1:0-14724 GCA_047627635.1 Alphaproteobacteria bacterium
TGTGAGCCAAGTTTTGCATGATAGGTGACGTTTTTTAATTTCTTGCCATGCTCTAATAAAGGTTTTTTAAGGTCTTGAGCATAAAAAAACTGTGCATCTTCAAGACGTGCCGCAAGGACTCTTTGATTACCATTTAAAATTACTGCCCCATTATCAGCAGTTTTCATGTTTGAAATTGTGATAAAATGGGTAATCTTTCCCGTTTCATTAGATTGTACAGAGAAATATTTTTGATGCGTTTTCATGGTTAATGTTAAAAGTTCAGGCGGTAAATTTTGAAATTCAGCTTTAATAACGCCCATTAATGCAACAGGATATTCGACAAGTCCTGTAACCTCGCTGAGCAATCCTTGATCTTCGATGAGTGTTAAATTTTGCGTTTTTAACAAGGTATCGATTGCATTAAGAATAGTTTGCTTGCGTTCTGCTTGGTCTAGTATCACGAAAGCATTGGTAAGCTTGGCTTGGTAGTCGGCAAAATTTGTTACCGTAATTTTTTCAGGCGTAAGGAAGCGATGCCCAAAAGTAAAGTTTCCCGATTCAATGGTATCGACATTGAAGCTTACAGTATGAGAGTCAAAAACACATAAAATATGATGTAAAGGACGTACCCATTTTAAAGAGCCACTGCCCCAACGCATTGATTTTGGCCAAGGAAAATTATGAATAATTTTAGGAATAAGCGTGGCAAGAATATCAGTTGTTTGTTTGCCCTGATGCTGGGTGGTGGCAAAATAAAAGTCGCCTTTTGGAGTCTGTCTGATTTCAAGTTGGTCTTGGGTCAGGCCTGTGCTTTTTAAAAAACCATTAAGCGCTTGCTCGGGCGCGCCAACTTTGGGGCCTCGTTTTTCCTCGGTCGTGGTTTTTGAATGCGTATCAAGTTGCACAATATGGACTGTTAAGCGACGGGGCGTATAATAATAAGCAGCACTTTTGAAATTCAAACCTGCCTTGGTAAGGTCATCGCAGAGTGTTTTATGTAAATGTTTTGCCGCATTTTCTTGCATACGGGCAGGAATTTCCTCTGAAAAAAGTTCAAGTAAAAAGTCGCTCATGCTGTTTGCCTTTAATATTTGGTTCTGTATATTCTGTACAATTTTTTATCAAATTTTTTAGTGTGTACCTTGTGTGGATAATTCTGGTCAATATAACATAATATTTGATGCTTACTTTATCATTCTTTATGAGAAAATAAAGTATTTTATAGGTTTTTTATCAATTAACGCTTGCAATTAATCAAAAATATGCTTAAGAATACTCAAAATATTCGCTGCCGTAGCTCAGGGGTAGAGCACTTCATTGGTAATGAAGAGGTCGCAGGTTCAATTCCCGTCGGCAGCACCATTTTCTTTCTTTCTGAGTATTTTTATCAGCCTTAGCAATGCTTCTTTAAGCTGCTTTTCATCAATATTTGCCATGTCCCTTTTAATAGTTGATAATGTATATGAATGCTTTAAGTCATGTAAGGAATGAGCTTGTTCGTGCATATCTTTGGCTATTTGAGATAATACTTCTTGTGGAAAGTTATTTAGCATTAATTTGTTTTGAATTCTATGTTCAAAATCATTCATAGATATGTGTGATTTTGAATGTAATATAATGGTGATTAATCTATATAAGGATTCTTCTAAAATTTCCTGTTCCCTGCGTTCCTTGCCTGCTTTAAATGCCCATGATATTAAACATTTATATGCAGTTTCAACGTAATTATGGCAGTTCCATTTATAGCCAGCCATTGCACATTCAAACAACCGCTCATGAAGTGAATAACCTGTGACAAAAGTAATGCTATCAGTATCATCAGGCATAAGTGACAAACTGCCAAGTAAAAAACAAGCATTGCTTTCTAATTTACTTTTATTATCCTCATCACATAAAGGAGAACTTGTAAGGGCTAATAAAATTTCACTGATACTTTTTGTCCATTCAATAATGTCTGATAAAAACCCTGTTTTTTGCTTAATAGCTTCTCCATATAGCGCTCTGATTGGTTGATAAAGTGTATTAGACCAAGTTGCAAAATTATTGATAATCCTTTTAATTTTTGCATTGTTTATATTGTCTGTATCCTCCTCTAATATTGCATTGGCTAATTTTCCAAGCCGTGACATAAGGCCAGAATTTTGGAACGAGTAATATGGGGCAAGATAGTGACTATGTTCCCGCCCTAATGCTGTCTGGGGGGTTTTTATAAACCACTCAGCAATGAATTGACTATTTCCCTTTAGTTTTTTACTTGCAAAATCAATATCCTGCGATTGTGAAGTTATTAAGGTAATTGTTAAGTTGGTAAATTGCTCCATACCAGCTAAAATAATAGGATATTGTTTTTGATCTACTATGCCTGTACCTGTTATAGTCCCTATTTCATCTATAATAGATGTTAAATCAGTGATTTGTTCTTTTTGAATATAAATTGATGCACATTGCCCCATCAACCTTAATCCTATCATAACAATATCGGGCATATTGTGTTGCCGCACTGATTTAACAGCATCTGATAAATGGCCAGATGCTAAATTTGCATGAGTCTTATTGGCACGTGGTATTGCATAGTCGATGTCTAGGTACAAAATTACTAAGTTTTTAAAGCTATTCAATATCTGTAAGCTTTGAGTTTCGTCGCTACGTTTTAATGCTATGGCTAATGATTTGCGAAGGCTTTCCAATGTATGGGATATAACATTATCATTTGAATAAGGGTTTTCTATTAATGTATTATTGCTACAAAATGTTTTTCTCTTGGCTTGAATATATGAAAAGTTAATTGCAAAGATAATATCTAATGCATGATGAGAAATTGGATAATCCTCATATATCGCATAGCGATGTGCAAATGAAAGCGCATGATCAATCCCACTTTGAGAGGATCTCTCTCCCAAAGGATTATTCTTCATATAGGCAAATTTTGCTACATCAAAATCAGATGTTATTGAGCTACGGTACTCATTGCAATTTTGTGCGCTTTGTAAAAGAGGTCTTGCAATTTCTGATCTACGATTCCATAGTTTTAAATCTTTTTGAACATTTTAAGAAGGATATCTAGCTGTTTAGCGGGATTAATTAAAAAAAGTGTTCTTTCATATGCTTGTAAAATGCTTGTGATGATTATTATAATGCCCCAAAAAGCTAAAAAAATTGCAAAGGAGGGATTATAGGGCTTATATAAAAAAGACGAAGAAAAACATACTGTTACTGCTGATGCCAAAGCTAGAAAAAATAAAAATATAACAAAATTATCTTTGCCTAATTTAAAAAACAATCCATGTGGCATTCTTTCGATATTTATTTGCATTGAAAACATAATGAGAGGAAAGGCAATGAAAGCCGCCCCTATCAACGCAGCCCCCAATGTTGTGAGGATCGATTTTAAATTATTGATCGCAAGGTCATCAAAAAATAATTTTTGAAAAAATGGATCAATTTCAGGAAGAAGAATAAAGTTACATAAAACAAAAGAAAGTATGCTTAACCAAATTATTCTCCATTTATGCTTAAAGAAGAATGTTTGTATATAAAAAATTCTCCATATTAAGCGGTGATAAAGCTGTGCACGTGATTTTTTTGCAAAGCCTGTTACTCGTTTTTTTAAATCTTTAAAATAATTGGCACATTTTTTTGTATGTCTTCTAATATTTTATGCCTCTCTATGCTTTTATCTATTATGTCGCATGACGAAAATGCATGACATCGCCATCATTGACAACATATTCTTTGCCCTCAAGGCGCATTTTACCTGCATCTTTTGCCCCATTTTCACCATTACCCGTAACATAATCACTATAGGCAATCGTTTCAGCACGAATAAAGCCTTTTTCAAAATCTGTATGAATAACACCTGCCGCTTGGGGGGCTTTGGTGCCTTGATACACAGTCCATGCTCTTGCTTCTTGGGGGCCAACAGTGAAATAGGTCAAGAGGTCAAGCAATTTATAACCCTCATGAATCAGACGATTAAGCCCCGCTTCGGCAAGCCCTAAATCTTCAAGGAATACGGCTTGCTCCTCAGGATCGAGAACCGAAAGATCGGCTTCGATTTGGGCAGAAATTAAAACAACAGCCGCACCCTCAAGGTCGGCTTTTTTCTGCACTGCCTGCGTGAATTTATTGCCTGTTGTTACCGACGCTTCATCGACATTACAGACATATAAAACTGGCTTACTGGTGATAAGTTGCAATAATTCAAGGCGACGTGCCTCGTCAGCATCTGCAACCACTGTTAAACGAGCAGGCTTGCCTTCACGCAAAGGAATAAGTGCTTTTTTGATAACATTAACCGTTGCCTGAAGCTCTTTGTCGTTTTTGGCTTTTTTCTCAAGCGATGGAAGCCGTTTCTCAAGGCTTTCAAGGTCAGAAAGCAAAAGCTCGGTCTCGACCGTTTCCGCATCCGATATGGGGTCAACTTTGTCATTAACATGGGTAATATCGGAGCATTCAAAACAGCGTAAAACATGAGCAATCGCATCGGTTTCACGAATATTACCAAGAAACTGATTGCCAAGCCCCTCGCCACTGGCCGCACCACGCACCAAGCCCGCAATATCAACAAAGGTAAGGCGTGTTGGTATGATTGAGCGTGACTTTGCAATCGCCGCAAGCGTATCAAGGCGCGCATCGGGGACATCGACTTCGCCAACATTTGGCTCGATGGTACAAAATGGATAATTAGCCGCTTGTGCCGCAGCCGTTTTTGTCAGTGCATTGAAAAGGGTCGATTTACCAACATTTGGCAAACCAACGATACCGCATTTAAATCCCATAGTAAAAGCTCTTTTATATCTATAATTATCGTTAATGTGAATGTTAATGTTTTGCGTAGTGTAACTGTGAATGTTAATGTTTTGCGTAGTGTAACTGTGAATGTTAATGTTTTGCGTAGTCTTGTATTTTTTGTATCATTGAAAAAACACCGTTCGAGCGTTGTGGGGTTAATTGCTCGGACAATCCAAGAGCGGTAAATTTGGCTTGAAAGTCAATATTCTGAATTTCGATTTTTGATAAGCCGCTGTAAATTATCAAAATAATTGCCACAAGACCCTGCACAAGTTGCGAGTCGGAACCGCCTTTGAAAAAAAGCTTATCATCACGCATTTCAGGATATAACCACACCTGCGACACACACCCTTTTACTTGAAAAATATCTGTTTTATAAGTATCAGGGAAGGGGGGGATTTTCTTCCCAAGCTCAAGAATATAACCATAGCGTTCTTCCCAATCATCAAGAAATGAAAGATTTTCAAGGAGTTCATTATAGTCAAGTTTCGTATCATTAATTGCAAGTACCATAAGCTATTTATTAGAACATTCACGGTATTTCGTCAAATTTTTTATGCATATTCTGATAAAATCTTATGATGATTATATAAAAACAGAATTTACGGATAAATGATAAGATTTGTCAATGATAGATAAATCCTAGCACTGATCGACAAAAAAAGCAAGTCATCGACAGGGCCCTTGATATCATTGAGTTAAATACTAATAGCATTAAATTAAATAATAGACTGCCCACACGCAAAGCCACTTGCCCAAGCCCAACCAAAATTATATCCGCCAAGATGCCCAGTCACGTCAATAACTTCACCGATGAAATAGAGGTTTTCTTGCTTTTTTGCCATCATTGTTTTTGATGATAATTCAGAAGTATCAACGCCCCCAAGCGTAACTTCTGCGGTGCGATAGCCCTCTGTGCCAGCAGGTTTAATTTCCCATTTATTAATATGATCGGCAAGTTTTTGAAGCTGAATATCGGGGATATTGGCAATTTGTCCTGATAGATTTGTGACCTCAAGAATTGCTTCAATTAGGCGTTTTGGCAAAATTGTCTCAAGCAGGATTGTTTTAATTTCTTGCTTTGATGTGGTTTTTTTGGCTTTTAGCAAACGCATAATATCAAGATTGGGGAGTAAATTAATGATAATCGCTTGCCCTTCATGCCAATAAGATGAGATTTGTAAAATCGACGGACCGCTTAGACCACGATGGGTAAAAAGTAAGCCTTCTTGGAATTGCGTTTTGCCGCATGACACAATTGCATCGACCGATAGACCTGCAAGATTTTTGCAAAACTCCAGCAAAGTATTTTGAAACGTCAACGGCACAAGTCCTGCACGTTTTGGTGTGCCTTTTAAGCTAAATTGCTGTGCGATTTTATAGCCAAAATCTGTGGCACCCATTTTAGGAATCGATAAACCACCCGTAGCAATGACAAGGGATTTAGCTTGTAAAATGCTTTCGGTCTGATTATGCATGATGGTAATATGATAAAGATTATTGTGATATTCAATGGTTTGCACCGTGGTATTAAGGCAAATTTCGGCATTAACAGCATTACATTCAGTCAAAAATAAATCAATAATTTCTTTGGCAGAATGATCGCAAAATAATTGCCCCAATGTTTTTTCGTGATATTGAATATTGTGTTTTTCCACAAGTTTAATAAAATCATGCTGCGTAAATTGACTGAGCGCCGATTTGCAAAAATGGGTGTTACCCGATAAAAAAGCCTCGGGCGATTGATGAATATTGATAAAATTACAGCGCCCCCCACCAGAAATCCGAATTTTCTCGGCTGGTTTTTTGGAGTGTTCAAGGACACAAACTGATTTGCCACGCTTGCCCGCTGTGATGGCGGTCATTAAACCTGCAGCCCCTGCACCAATAATAATGCAGTCGTAGTTTTTTTGCGTCATGTCATTATACAAGCTTAATATTACGGGTTTTGCGTAATTTACGCATGACCATTTGACGCTTTAATTTTGATAAGCGATCAAGGAATAAAACGCCCTCAAGATGATCCATCTCGTGCTGAATGCATACAGATAGAAGACCATCGGCGTGCAAAATTTGCGGTGTGCCGTGATAATCAAGATAAGAAACGGTCACCTTGGTGGGACGCTTTACCATTTCATAAATTTCAGGCACAGACAAGCAACCCTCTTTGTAGGGCTCAAGATCATCAGATTTCTGAGTAATTTCAGGATTGATAAAATATTGCGGTTCTTTGGGCGCACCATTTTCGTGATCGCTGATATCCATAACAATAATGCGTAGCGGTTCGCCAATTTGTATGGCTGCCAATCCAATGCCTGGTGCGTCATACATGGTTTCAAGCATATCGTGCATTAGGGTGCGATGCGCGTCGGTCACTGTGTCAACGGGTTTAGATATTTGACGTAATATTGGATCGGGCTCGGTTAATATGGTATGAATGGTCATTGTCGATCTCGTATAAATATTTAATTTTACTCGGCATTGGTAATCCAGCCGCCACCAAGTAATCGGGTTTGATTATCGGGAGCATAAAAAACGGCAGCTTGCCCCGGTGCAACAGATTTTTCAGGATCGGTCAGCGTAATATGCCATTGATTGGCGATATTGGTGGCTTGAAGTTTTGCGGATTTTGGCTCTCGGGTCGAGCGAACTTTGACTTGGATAGAAATGCCGTCCTTGTCGATGGGGGTGTCGCCAATCCAGTTTAAATTTTCGATTGTAATATGTTTACGTTCAAGGTTATGTTCAGAGCCGACATAGACTTTGTTGCTTTTTGCATCAATTTTAACAACAAATAAGGGCGTTCCTGTGCCGCCTGCTAATCCAAGCCCCTTGCGTTGGCCAATGGTATAATGGACAATGCCCCGATGTCGTCCTAATATATCACCTGTTTCAATATGGACAATATCGCCAGCATAGACCATTTCAGGGCGTTTTTTTAAAATTAAATCGGAGTATTTTCCTTGTGGCACAAAGCAAATATCCTGAGAGTCGGGCTTGTCGGCAGTTTTTAAGTCGAAGAAATGCGCAAGTTCACGGGTTTCGGATTTTTTTAAATTACCAAGCGGAAACATTAAAAAGTCAGCTTGTTTCTGTGTGGTGGTAAATAAGAAATAACTTTGGTCACGATTTAAATCAATGCCCCGATGGAGTTGCGTTTTACCGTTTTGCTCAATTGCTTGAATATAATGCCCTGTTGCCATTTTTGTTGCCCCAAAATCTTGGGCGGCGTGCATTAAATCTTTGAACTTAACCTCTTCATTACACTTAACGCACGGAATGGGGGTTGACCCTTGCAGATAAGTGTCGATAAAATCATCAATGACTTTTTCTTGAAAACGGCTTTCATAATCAAGGACAAAATGCGGAAACCCACATTGATCGGCTATTTTTCGAGCATCGTAAATATCTTGCCCTGCACAGCACGCCCCTTTTTTTGCAATGGCTGCCCCATGATCGTAAAGCTGTAACGTAATGCCCATCACGTCGAAACCCTGATAATGTAATAAGGCGGCAACAACCGACGAATCGACGCCGCCAGACATAGCAACGGCAATGCGGTGATCGCTTGGTTTACCACCAAGGTCGGGAATGGGGATTTGTGAAGGGTGCATAATGTATCAATTAAAATGTTTATATGCCTTTATACCCTAAAAAACCAATGATCTCAAGAATGTTTTAGGGTATAAATAAAAGATAGTTACGCCGATTGTGCCAATTTAACAGGAATAATAGGGGCATGTGAAGCTGACTTGCTGATATTAAGGTCGTAGGCCGCCAAGGCTGCCATGTTTAAAATATCTGAAGATGTTGCTGTCATCGGGATCATTTGCACTGATTTTTCAAGTCCGAATAATAACGGCCCAATAACGGTTGCATCGCCAAGTTCTTTAAGCATTGTTGTGGCAATTACTGCCGAATGAATCCCTGGCATCACCAAAACATTGGCATTGTGTTTAAGATTCGTAAAACCATAATCTTTGCGGGCTTCGGCATTAAGGGCAATTTCTGCTGACATTTCGCCATCAAATTCAAAGTCAACGCCAGATTCTGTAAGCTGTCTGACCGCCGCACGAATAGATTCGGTGCGCGCCCCATTAGGATAACCAAAGCTTGAATAAGAGAGCAGGGCAACAGTTGGCTCAACGCCAATGCGTCTAGCAACTTCGGCAGATTGAATAGCAATTTTGGCCAAAGCATCCGTATCGGGCAGTTCATTTACCAAGGTATCGGAGATAATTTTAGTTTTCCCCTTAGCAAGCAACAAAGAAATACCCATTAATTGTCGTGATGGCACATTATCAAGTGCAAGGCGAACATCATCGAGTGCAAGCATTGTGTTGGTTGTTTTACCAGTCACCAACGCATCCGCATCGTTATGGGCAACCAAACACGCACCAAGCGTATGCACATTATTACGGATTAATGTGCGGCAATCACTCAGCATATAGCCACGGCGTTGGAGCCTTTGATATAAAAAGTCAACATATTGATCGGTATTATTGATATCGACCGAATTGAAAATTTCGAGTAAGTCAAAATCAGATTTATTAATCTTATTCTCATGGGCGATTTTAATCAGCTTGTCAGGATCACCAATTACAATGGGCGTGCCTAAATTGCTTTGTTGAAAAGCAATGGCGGCGCGCAATACGGTTGCATTTTCACCCTCGGCAAAGACAACACGTTTTGGATTGTTTTTAACTTGCTGATAAATATTTTCCAGTGCTGTTGATGTAGGGTCTAAATGTCCCTTAAGTTTGATTTCATAGGCTTCAAAATCAAGGATTGGATTTTTAGCAACACCAGAATCCATCGCCGCCTTGGCAACTGCCATGGGTACTTTGTAGATAAGGCGTGGATCGAAAGGCGTAGGAATAATATATTTTGGCCCAAAAGAAGGACGTGACCCTTGATAGGCAACGGCAACTTCGTCGGGTACATCGTCACGGGCAAGTTCGGCCAATGCTTTTGCCGCTGCAATTTTCATGGCATCGTTAATGGTCGAGGCACGCACATCAAGTGCACCACGGAAAATATAAGGGAAACCCAATACATTATTAACTTGGTTCGGATAATCGGAACGCCCAGTGGCAACAATCGCATCGTCACGCACAGTCGCTACATCTTCGGGGGTAATTTCAGGATCGGGATTAGCCATTGCAAAAATAATTGGTGTTGCACCCATTGATGCAACCATTTTCGGTGTCACTGCCCCTTTGACGGACAAACCAAGAAATACATCAGCATCGACAAGGGCTTCCCCAAGGGTGCGGAAATGTGTTTCAGCAGCATGCGCCGATTTCCATTGGTTCATGCCTTCTTTGCGGCCTTTATAAATCACGCCTTTTGTATCGCATAAAATGGCACTATCGTGCGGCAAGCCCATGGCTTTTAACAGCTCAAGACACGCAATACCAGCAGCACCCGCCCCATTCATAACAACACGAATATTTTTAATATCTTTGCCCGCCAAGTGAATGGCGTTCAGCATACCTGCAACGCAAATAATGGCAGTGCCGTGTTGGTCGTCATGGAAAACGGGAATATCCATCAATTCACGCAAGCGACTTTCGATGATAAAGCAATCGGGCGCTTTGATATCTTCAAGGTTAATACCGCCAAAAGAGGGACTAAGATACTGAACAGCGCCAATAAATTCCTCGATATCGTCAGTATCAATTTCAAGGTCGATTGAATCGACATTGGCAAAGCGTTTAAACAGAACCGATTTGCCTTCCATTACAGGCTTTGACGCAAGTGCGCCCAAATTCCCAAGCCCAAGGATCGCTGTGCCGTTGGAAATAACACCAACCATATTGCCGCGTGTTGTATATTTATAAGATAATTCAGGGTTTTCAGCAATGGCCTTCACGGGAACAGCAACACCAGGGGAATAGGCAAGCGATAAGTCACGCTGCGTTGCCATTGGTTTTGTGGGCGTAATTTCAAGCTTACCAGGTTTATCGCCAGCATGGAAACGCAGGGCTTGTTCTTCGAAAAGTTTTGAATTATCACTCATGGCGTTAAATCCCTTAAATTTTAATATCTTATATTTGTTTCCTTTATATGAGAGCTTTCAGCCAGACGCAAGCCATTATTAATTGAACCATAGAAATTTTACGCTTTATGCATCGTAACCTTCGTTTTTTAAAAGCGTATTGGCATCATTTCAAAGGCGTCTTTTTTTTGATGGCGGATTTGCATATTCATCCCCCGAAGAATCACTATTATATTGCGGAATATGGCCTGTTGAATTTCCTGTACTTTTATGGACTGCGGGGCTAAAATTAAACCCAATAGTCTTTAATAATGCTGTTTTATCATTACTAAGAGGGGTTCTATTATTACGACAGCACATCACCCAGTTTGCCAATAATGATATGGTTTTGCCCCACTTTTGTTTCTATGCATCTATGTATATGTTCTTTTATTTCAGAAACACTTGTTATGCTATTATAATAATCCTTCTCACGTTTTAAAAATTCTGATGGCTGTGTTTTTGATAACGGTGTTTCTTGATATAACAACTCAACGGCTTCTGGGATTGTAAAACCATCACTACCCCTACGGCATATTAAGTCAGCATATTCTTTTACTGTGGCACGAAACCAAACATCAGAATCACGGCTTAAATTTGGAGGTGGTTTTAGAATATGTGCGCTTTTTTTGTTACTCAACATACCGCGACGAGGATAGCTATTGTGAGGGCGTCCGTGCGCCTGGGTTGATAGTGTCATTTTTATATCTTTATTTTAGTGTTTGTATGATATATATTACAATAATAATATATAAAAGCAAAGTGTTTATTATTTATTTTATAGTGCAAATTGATGTTAATTATGATATAAGCATCATATTAATCGATTAATATTTGCAGATTTCGCTAATTTGCCCCGTTTTTATTTGGGATATAATAAAGCAAAAAACTTTTTAAGAACGCGTTTTAAAATTCAAAAATCATAAAAATAACGCAATAACAGGAGAAACCATGAATTACATCCGATATTTACGGCGATACTAGCCAAAATCCCCGAAAAACACGGCATCAACAGACATAATGCGTTTTGCGACGGTAAAATAGCGTGTTTAGCACTGTTTTTCACATATCACCGCATGGAGGCCGCGCCCATCTGATATATATAAAATCTATGCAAATCGATTTGCCCATAGAGACACCCCTAATAGGTTTATAAGCCGCTGATAATCTTGTCTATCCAAGATCATGACCCAGCGCCTTGCCCGTTAGGTTTTTTTTTGAGTAATTTCAATACCTAAACCTATACTTAATTTATTGAGTGGCGTGATTTCATTAAGCAATAATTATATGTTCAACCTAAATTAATGCTTATATTATATTCTATTAAGATGGATTGCTATTTTAATGATTATTTTTTATCTGTTATCAAACAAGCCTTAAGGGCGCAATTATATCAGGTTAAAGATCAAAACTTGTCGTGTGACTTGGTCTTGGTAAAGTCGCTTTTATTTGGTAATCGGTTAATCTCTTTGGGGTATTTAACCGATGGCGGCATTGTGGGTGACGCACAGCAGTCGCAGGAAAAAATCTTAGCTGAGATTAAAAAAATCGCCAATCAGCACAAGGTTGATTATGTCGAATTTAGGGGCGGTATTAAGCCCAATACTGATCAGCTGATAATACGAGATCATATTTATGCAAATTTCACAAAAAATATGGCGAATATTGACGATATTTTATTATCAATACCCCGAAAAAAACGTGCCGATATCCGAAAAGCCGTCAATAATACTGCTTTGCAATGCGTCGATAATGTGCGTGTCAATGATTTTTACGCCTTGTTTTCAAAATCACAACATCTCCACGGTACGCCTATTCACAGTAAAAAATATTATCAAACCTTATGCGATAACAGCGATTATGCACAAATATATGGTGTTCGCCATAATCACAAACTTGTTGCCACTTGTATTGTGTTTATCACAGGGAATGAATTAATTGCCTATTACGGGGCTGCTGATAAGGATTATGTCAAAAGCCATGTTTATGATTTGCTATATTATTATTTAATGCAAATTGCCAAACAGAAACAATTAGTCTTTAACTTTGGCCGTTCAAAACATGAAACAGGGTCTTTTAAATATAAAACATTATGGGGCTTTGAACCGTACGAAACAACCCATTATATTATGCCAATTTCAAATAAGCCAATTGCTGATTTACGGGCAAATAATCCAAAATTTTCCCGTAAAATTGCACTATGGCGACGCTTGCCGCTTTGGCTTGCTAACCTCATTGGCCCTTATATTTTAAGACAAATTGGGTGATTAAAAAATAAATTTATCAGTTTTTGCTTTGCGTGTCATGCGTAAATAACGTATAAATAAATTATGACCCAAATTAATATCCCGCAAGCTGACCCAAAACAGCATGATTTATCACATTTTGACAAGCCTGAATTAACCGCAGACTTTGCCAATAATAATCCGTTAATGCTTTTTACCAAATGGTATGAACAAGCAAAATTGACCGAAATTTCAGACCCTAACGCCATGTCTTTGGCAACAATCGACGAACGCAATATGCCCGATATACGGATTGTGTTATTAAAAGATTTCTCAGATCAAGGCTTTACTTTTTTTACCAATTATAATAGTCAAAAAGGGCAGTCTTTGGCAACAAACTCTTATGCATCCCTTTGTTTTCATTGGAAATCACAACTGCAACAAGTAAGGATTCAAGGCATTGTTGAAAAAATACCAGCCAATCAATCCGATGCTTATTTTGCAACCCGTGATCGTAATAGCCAAATTGGGGCTTGGGTATCGCAGCAATCCGCAATTGTGGATGGACGTGAAAAATTATTGGAAAATTTAAAATATTATCAAAATAAATTCGAAGACACTCAAACAATTCCCCGTCCCGATTATTGGGGAGGGTATAATTTGCAGCCGTTGAATATTGAATATTGGCAAAATGGGGCATTCAGATTGCATGACCGTTTAGCATTTCAGCGTTCTGACTTAATATCACTATGGCAATCGTACAAATTATCTCCTTAAATTATCTCCTTAAATTATCTGTAAATTATTAATATCATAAAGCATTTAAGATGACAAAATCCGTCGAAAATCGTTCTTTTTTACTAAAATCTGCCAGTATTGCTTCTATTATGGTGGCTGGATTTTTATTGATTATTAAAATATTTGCATTTGAAGCAACAGGGGCTTTGTCAATTTTGGCAGGGCTTATGGATTCATTATTGGATATTGCGGCTTCGGTGGTTAACTTTTTTGCCGTCCGATATGCTCTTAATCCTGCCGACCATGAACATCGTTTTGGACACGGCAAAGCCGAAGCGCTTGCGGGGCTTATGCAAGCTACTTTAATTACCACATCGGTTGTGCTGTTAATGATTGAAAGTGGTGCGCGTTTAATGCAGCCACAAGCCATTGAAAACACAGATATTGGCGTTATTGTTACACTTATCAGTCTGGTAATGACAGGCGGATTGGTCTGGTATCAGTCTTATGTGATTAAAAAAACAGGATCATTGGCGATCAAAGCCGATATGCTGCATTATAAAACAGATTTTTGGTTAAATGGCGCAATTTTAATCTCTTTACTTGTCACATTATTTTCAGGGATTTTACAAATTGACAGCATCCTATCAATCGGGATTGCACTCCTTATTTTGTGGGGCGTAAAAGAGATTTATGCACAATCCATTAATCAAATTCTTGATCGTGAGCTGCCCGATGAAGCGCGTAAAAAGCTTTATTTACTGGCTGTTTCTCACCCAAAAGTCCATGAAATTCATGATTTACGCACCCGCACTTCAGGCAGTGGGGTCTTTATGCAGTTTCACATGGAATTGCCGCCCGAGACCATTTTGCTAGATGCTCATCACATTAGTGATGAGGTTGAGGATTATATTCGGCAAAATTACGATGATCCAATCGAAGTCTTCA
>JBLHTX010000038.1:0-14656 GCA_047627635.1 Alphaproteobacteria bacterium
TCGGCAACAGGTGTGACAACGGGTGAAATGATTAACGGCATTTATAAAAAACATGACCAATTAATGACCGAAACTTTTGTTGCCAACAGCTTTACTAAAAAGTTTTATAAAATAATTTCATAATTTAATTGTCATTTAATATTTATTATTGACAATTTTAAAAATATATGTCACTGTATAAAGAGTAATTTTTTGGAGTAACATATATGGGTGATACAATAAATGGATCTAGAACTCAGATCGACAGAAATACTGTTGTAGACGGCATAGCGGAGGGTATTGGATCGACCTCGCAAAAAGGGCCTCCAGTAAAAATATCTTTTCAATCAGCTAGAAATTTCGTAAAAAAAGCATCTGATGCCCTTAAAGCAGCACCAGGCCTTATACAAAGTAACACTGGACTGACACCGCAACAACAGGCGATTGGTGCGGCTGTTACTGGCATTAGCTTAGGAGCGGTATATTATATGACCCATGACTCTAATGCTTCAGATTCAGAAAATGAACAGAAAGCAGATTAAGTATTTTCACTCTTTAGTTTACTCATGGACATAAGTACCGGGGGCCTGCCCTAATATCCACTCTTTGGGCGGTGTAAAAGCATTAATTTGTGTTCCAGATTGTGTTTTTAACCATTCATGCCAATCAATCCACCATGATCCTTTATGCTCGGTTGCACCTGCAAACCATTGTGTGAAATCTTTTGGCGACTGTTTTTGCTTTTTATCATTAGTCCAATATTGATATTTATTTTTATCTGGATGATTAATAACGCCTGCAATATGTCCTGATCCTGCGGTTATAAAGCGAACAAGCCCTTTATAAAGCTGTGCGCCCTTGTAAACCGATGCGGCTGGTGCAATATGATCTTCCTTGGATGATTGAATATACATTGGGATATTAATTAAATTTGGCTCAATGAGTGTATTACCAAGTTTAAAGGCATTTTTTGCCAAATCATTATTTAAATAACATGATTTTAAATAATCAATTTGTAATTGCATCGGGATGCGTGTGGTGTCAGAGTTCCAATATAATAAATCAAACGGAAATGGGTCTTTGCCTAATAAATAATTATTAACCACAAATGACCAAACTAAATCATTGGCACGCAACATATTAAATGTATCTGCCATTTGCGTTCCCTCAAGGACTCCGCCAGCAGAACGCATCATTTTTTCATAAGTATCAATACGGGCTTGATCGACAAACAAGGAAAGCTCGCCAGCATCTGAGAAATCAGATTGTGATGCAAAATAAGTCGCATTGGCAATTAAATCTTGCCCTTTTTTCTTCATGCGTGCTAGTGCCATTGTCAACATTGTACCTGCAATGCAATAGCCCACAGCTGAAATTTTCTTTTGCCCAGTCATTTTGCGAATGGCATTAATGGCGGCAATTAACCCCTTATCAATATAGTCATTAAAACTATAAGACGCATATTCCGAGGTTGGATTTTTCCAAGATGCCACGAATACTGAAAACCCTTTCGAGACAAGCCATTTAATCATGCTGTTTTCTGGACGCATATCAAGGATATAATATTTATTAATAAAGGGCGGTAGAATTAACAAGGGCGTTGCAAAAGTTTTTTTGGTTGTTGGCGTATAATGCAATAATTCAACAAGCTCATTACGAAAAACCACATTTCCCGGGGTCGTTGCCAAATTAACACCTACTTTGAAGGCATTTAAATTAGTTTGCGAAATCATTAAGCGATTTTGCCCCATGGCCTTGCCGCGTTCAAAGTCACGGACTAAGTTTTGCAAGCCTTTAACAAGGTTTTTACCGCCTGTTTTAAAAGTTTCTTGGAGGGCCTCGGGGTTCGTCATTAAAAAGTTTGACGGTGCCATTGCGTCAATAAATTGTTTGGTAAAAAAAACACGCCGATCTTTTTCTTTTTTCTCAAGATTATCAGAGCTATTATGGACGGCATCAAGCAAGCTGTTAGATGTCATTAAATAACATTGTTTAATAAAGTCAAAAACAGGATCATTCCAAACTTCTGCCTTAAAGCGACGGTCCCCTTTTATGGGCTCAATTACAGAATCAATCTCTTGATGATTAAGACGCTTTAAAGTTTGACCACATAAATCCATGTAATTTTGCCATAAATTTAAATTTGTTTCAGCAACAACTTCAGGTTTTTGAATAAAGGATGTCCAGATATCAAGCCAAGAATTGCTAATGCCAAGCGGGTCTGCGGCATAGGGTTCTTCTTTTTTTTGAAACATATTTGTAAAAATATCACTTGAGAGTTTTTGCCCTATAAACATCATATCTGTCAGGTTGCCTGTCCATTCTTGGGTATTATTATCGGGTGAATGGGCTTGATATTGAGTTAAAATGGTATTTAAATTCTCTTGAACTTGTGGATTAAAGAATGTCTCGTCCATATTTTTTTGAATTGTTTCTTGTAGCGAAGCAAGAATGGCGTTGATTTTATCTGTATCTTCGGTTGTTGTGTTCGACATTTTTGGATCCCTGTTTTTATATAAGACTTGCATCATCTTAAAACATACTTTATTTTATTAATTGTTATCGGAACTTCACCAATTTTGCAATCATATCCTTTCAGAACCCTTAAATTTATGCGTTATGTTTTTTTTCCCTTTATTTTAATTTTTCTACTCATTACCCTCAGCTTCTGCACAGGGTGCAGTTATAACGATGATAATGTTAATCAGGCATTACATGACAATTCAATGAAACTTGAAGCACAAGCAGATTCGAGTAATATAAATGCCACTGAACAACAATGTACTTTGATTGATGAAAAAAATACTTTACTTGAAGATATTTCTAATATTCACTTTGATTAATTTTATATTTATTTATTAGCCGTAATCAAGAAGTTTTCTCCTCTAATGTCTTAAATACGCAAAATGGACATATCAGCAATTTTATGGATAGAATTGATCCTACTATAGCAGATCGTATAAATGCCGCACGACAATCAAGGCCATAATGTTAATTGACCTAGTCCGCCGTACATTTTAAATTTTAAAGGTGATTGATAATTATCTTTATTTAATTTATAATAATTCTTACAAAATAAGGCAGGGATTGTTATTATGTCGCATCCAGAAAAAACACCACAACAAACAAATGATAATCAGACCATTACTGATTTAATGCTTATGATGGGCAAGCAGGCAAAGCAGGCTGCCATTGCGATACGTACAGCAAAGACCGATATTAAAAACCAAGCCCTTTTAAATGCTGCGGATTACCTTGAAGCTAATAGCAGCTTGATATTAGATGCCAATAAGCTTGATGTAGATCATGCCACAAAAAAAGGCTTGTCCGATTCAATGATTGACCGCCTGATTCTTAATCCAGAAAAAGTTTCAGCCATTGCAACTGCTTTGCGTGATATTGCCGCTTTACCCGATCCTGTCGGGCGGATTTTGGCACAGTGGGATCGCCCAAATGGGCTTGATATTTCACGCATTGCCACGCCTTTGGGGGTTATTGGCATTATTTACGAAAGTCGCCCTAATGTAACTGCCGATGCAGGTGCGCTTGCTATGAAATCAGGCAATTGTTGCATTTTGCGTGGTGGGTCAGAAAGCCAACATTCATCAAAAGCAATTCATAAATGCCTTGTTAAGGGGCTTGAATCGGTTAATTTACCTGCTGATATTATTCAGCTTGTGCCAACCACAGATCGTGCCGCCGTTGGCATGATGCTTGGCGAGATGACCGATTATATTGATATGATTATCCCACGGGGCGGTAAAAGCTTGGTGGCACGCATTCAATCAGAAGCAAAAGTGCCTGTGCTAGCGCATCTTGAGGGCATTTGTCATAGCTTTGTACATAAAGATGCTGATCCGCAAAAAGCCCTTGATATTGTCGTTAATGCAAAAATGCGGCGGACAGGTGTATGCGGTGCAACTGAAACTGTTTTAATTGATAAAAATTTTGGATCACAAGACACTATCAATATTTTATCTGCCCTAAGCAAGGCAGGCTGTACCGTTAAAGGCTGTGATGCAATTTGTGCCCTTTACCCCGATGCAATTTTGGCAACCGAAGAGGATTGGAAGACTGAATATTTAGCCCCCATTGTTTCGGTAAAAATAGTTGATGATTTATCAAGTGCAATTCATCATGTTCAAGCCTATTCATCAGGCCACACCGAGGCGATTATTACCGAAAATAACGAGGCTGCCGATCAATTCCTTTTGGATATTGATAGTGCGATTGTTATTCATAATGCATCAACGCAATTTGCCGATGGTGGTGAATTTGGTATGGGCGCAGAAATTGGCATTGCAACAGGTAAAATTCATGCACGTGGCCCTGTTGGCCTTGAGCAACTTACTTGTTTTCAGTATCAAATTCGGGGTACAGGTCAAATTCGTCCACTTTAAATAGTTTTGGAAATAGTTTTGGAAATAGTTTTGGAAATAGTTTTGGAAATAGTTTTGGAAATAGTTTTGGAAATAGTTTTGGTATCATTGTGAAATATCAGTCAAAGTCTGCATTTCCTGCTTATAAATCAAGGTTGATGCTGAATAAAAATTATGAATATGGATTATATGGTGGCTCGTTTAATCCAATTCATGAGGGGCATTTGGCGGTTGCGAATTATGCCTTAAAATCACTGAATTTGCATAAAATTATTTGGCTGGTAACGCCGCAAAATCCATTTAAAGATCCGTCAATTTACAGACCGTTTCAAGAACGCTTTACACAAGTTCAAGAAAAGGCAACGAATCCATCTTTTATTATTAGTGATCTTGAGAAACAGATAAAAACCAGTAATAGTTTTGAGACTTTGTTGTTTTTAACAACACGCTATCCGAACATTAAATTTACGTATATTATTGGTTCTGACAGTTTAGCACTTTTACATAAGTGGCATTTTTTTTCGTATATTACAAAAATGGTAAAATTTGCAATTATTATCCGCCCAACGCATCGCTTTAATATTAATGCATTCAAGGCGATTAAATATTTTAAACAAAATGAAACTGCCTATCAATTTTTATTGCAGCCATTTCATTTTGTTTCATCAACTCAGATACGAGAATCTAACCAACTCTAACTAGCTCTGGCATTTCTCAAGTGATTTAATGTATTAGGTAAACGAGATGAGGTGTTAATTTCAAAGAAATTAACAAGGTTTTTCAGGGTTTCAGCCTGTTTAATCATTAAGCGTGCGGCTTGACTATTTTCATCAACCATAACCGCATTCTTTTGTGTCATATCGTCCATTAAGGATACGGCGCTGTTAATTTCGCTAAGACTGGTCGATTGCTCACGACTAGCAACTGAGATATTGGCAATGATATCGGAAACTTGCTGGACAGATACCACAATGTCTTTGAGTACATTATTGGCATTTTTCACAAGATTTGATCCATTTGTTACCTCGGAGGAGCTTGCCCCGATAAGTGCACGAATATCGCTTGAAGCATTCGCAGAGCGAACCGCCAAAGACCGCACTTCACTTGCAACAACCGCAAAGCCTTTTCCTGCTTCACCTGCACGGGCGGCTTCAACGGCAGCATTAAGAGCAAGCAAATTAATCTGAGAAGATATTTGATCGATTACGCCAATAATATCGGAAATCTTGGAGGAAGATTGCTCAATATTATTCATTGCTGTGACAACATCATCAACAACATTACCGCCTTCAACGGCTTTTTTACTTGCTTGTGCTGACAATTCATTAGCATTATTCGCATTATTCGAGTTATTATGCACCGTGCTTGTTAATTCTTCCATTGATGCAGCGGTTTCTTCAAGTGATGCAGCTTGCTGATCGGTTCTCTCTGATAGATTACTACTGCCTGTCACAATTTGACTTGAAGCATCATAAACTGATTCAGAAGATTCAGAGATTTGCGATACAATATCGGTTAATTTAAAGACAGTATCATTAAATGATATTTTGATATCATCAAAAATGCCTTTATAATTGCCCGACATTTTTACATTTAACTTTCCGTTAGATAAAGCATTTAAAACTTGTTTAATTTCATTCAAGCCTGTATCGGCAACATTACCAATTTCATTAATGCCTTCACATAAAGACAAGAAAATGCCTTCTTTGTCATGCGTATTTAACCGTTTTGTAAAGTCACCTGATGCACAGGCATCAACAACATTTGCAAGCTCTTGTGCGGCTTTTTGCTCACGGGTTGCTTGTGCTTGACGGGCTTCAAGGTCACGTTGTGCTTGTTCTTTTTCTGACACGTCACGTCTACGTTCTTCTGAAATACGAATATTCTCTTGTTCAGTAAGCCTGTCGGTTTCAATACGATTATCTTTGAAAACTTCAAGGGCTTTTGCAATGTCACCAATTTCATCTTTGCGGTTAAGGCCATCAACTTTAATTGAAGTATCGCCATCAGCAAGACGTGACATATTGCCTGTCATACGATTAAGCGGGCCAGCAATACCATTGCCAGTAATCCAAGCAAAACCTAATCCTAAGATTAAAGAAACACCAGAGATAATCGCAATAATATTAAAGGTATTTTGAAGTGTTATATCATTTGCCTTTTGACGGACATCAATTAAATGCTGTTCTTCCGCTTTGAATTTTGAAATTAACCCTCTAAATTTATTAAAATATTGCTTGCCTTGGGCTTCGCCCACGAGGATTGCCATATTATCCATTGTTTGGGTTTGATTTGTCACAGAACGACGAAAATCAATTTGCATTTGTGTGACATTGGTTTGCCAATCACGAATTGTTGTTTCAACTTCTTTAAGGCGGGCTACTTGTTGCGGATTATCACTGACGGTTTCTTGTAAATTCGTAACAAGCTTATAAAATGCTTGTTGTCCTGATTTATAAGGATCTAAAAATTCTTCTTTACCTGCTAATAAAAAACCTCGCATACCTGTTTCCATATCAACGGCAGCGGCAATAATGGCATCGGCTTTTTGCAGCACTTTATAAGTGTGATTAACCCATTTGCTGGTATATGCAAGCTTATTCACATTATAATAAGCTGTTCCTCCCAAGACGATCAAAAGAATCAATGGAATAGAGACCCCAATTAAGATTTTTGTCTTGGTTTTTAAATTAGTAAAAGATTGTATGAGCATGACTTACTCCCTTAATAAAAATATATATGCGTATGATTAAAATATAATTTGGCTTCTTAGTAAAAAGACAGACGGACTATCATTGGCGGCACTAAAGGCATTCGCATCTGTATCAGTTGCAATGTAATTGGCCATTAATCGGGTATATTGATTCAAGTACCAATTAACCCCAACCGTATAGCTGTTTAATTCTCCGCCTTTGACAAGCGTGTCATTAAGGTTCAAGTTACTGTAACGTGCGGCAATTTCCCACGCACCTGCACCATGACCATTAATAAAATCATGATGGGGTACAATACGCCCAAATGTTGCATTGCCGTCAACATAAGGCCTTCTTTCTCCAGTCAAGAAATATGATGCTTGTACATATCCGCCCTTAAAAGTTGCATCGGCCGCAGAATTTTGTGCATTCACATTCGTATGATAATATTCCCCTTGAAACGAAAGAGGGCCATATACGGTTGCTGCTTCAAAACCAAAAAGATCATGGCTATCGGCATTGGCAACTGTTGCTTGTACAAGGCTTGTTGTTTGAATGGCATTTTCGGCATTGCCTCTAAATGTAAAAGCATTTGTTGTATCACGCGATTCAACATGGGCAGCAGACACTGCTAAATGTAACAAGGTATTCTTATCTTTAATCGGTGATATAGCAACCCGCCCAGCAACACGCCATCCTTCATCATCATTATCTTGAAAGCGTGTATTCTGATTATATAAACCCAATCCAGCAACCCAATTATCGCCATTAAAATGCCCTGCAATCCCGATAATTTCACCAACATCGAATGCCGCTGTTGGTGCAGAAAATTCAGCAAATGTTGTATAATTGGTATTTGTCATGCCCTCTAAAGAATAGGGCGAGCGATTATTACCCACACGAATAATACCGTTATCGGCAATTTTATAATCAATAAAGACGTTTACAAGACCAATGGTTGAATTTGAAAAATTAGGCTCAAGGACATAGCTTAAATTTTTACCTAAATTACCACGCATCCCGAATCGGACACTTCTAAGTTCAGAGCCATCAGGGTGATCGAATTGATCGTCATTGAAAAAAGCAGAATCAATTAAAATCTCACCAAAAGGTTGCCATGAAAAATCACCAACTGTAATTTTGGGTGAAGGACTCATTGCCACTTCAAAGCCTGATCCATAAATATCTTGAGCAGAGGGTGGGGCAATTTTAATATTATTTTGTGTATTATCTAGGGATATTTTTTCAGACTTTGCAATTTTCAAAATTTGCTTTTTATCACTTACTTTTAGTGCTTTAATTTCCTGCATTAAAATTTGAATTTTTTCTTGCATGTCTTCAATTTTTTGACTTCTATCGTCTGCGGCTGCAAACTGTGGTATCAAAAGTAATAATGGTGTGAAAATATAATGGGGTAATTTTTTATGCATACGACAAGACCAAGTTTGTGTTAAAATAAAAATATTTTATGATACTGTATGATAATAAGGTTATTGAACGATTAACATCATTGATTAATGTGCATTTTTTATTTGTATGAAATTAATATAAAAATTTGTTATTGGTTGAATTATAAATAGTTTCTTGACAATATGCGGATCAATGTGCTATTTATTACTATAATATACTTTATTATTGGTTTTTTATGTATATTATAAATTCTCAAATCCTTTATCAGGATTAAACAAGTAATTCGGATCAAGCGTTTTTTTTATGTGATTACGAAGTGTCATTTCTGATTTTTCTCGATATTGATATAGCTGACCAATCCTAAGCGATCCAATACCATGTTCAGCGGAAAAACACCCATTAAGCTTATGCACAATATCAAAAATTGCTGTATTAAGTGCGGCCTCATAATCCATAAATATGTTTGGTTTCATATTAATTGGTTGTGAAAAGTTAAAATGAATATTGCCGTCACCTGCATGACCAAAGGGGCAGGGGCGAATATCAGGCACTATTTTTTGTGCGGCAATAATCCCTTGTTCAATCAACTTTGGAATATGACGCATTGGCACTGATACGTCATGCTTGATTGATGCCCCTTCGGGTTTTTGACTGTGCGATAACAGCATTCTGATTGTGCGGAGTCTTTGCGATTCAGTGTTGTTTTTTGCAATCACAGCATCGGCAGCAAGGTTTTTCGTGAAAATCATTTCGAGGGATTGTAATAAATGATTTTGTAAAATACTAATATCAAATCCGCTTGTTGCCGTCACAAGGCAATACCACGGATAAAATTGTGATAATGGATTACGAACAGTATCATTATGTTTGAGCACAAATTCAAGGCCAATTTGCGGGATCAGTTCAAATTCACTAATATTATCACCAGTTGCTTGTTGTAAATATGCCAGAATATCAAGGGCATTTTGCGGTGTGTGTACACCAATAAAACAGGTAATTTCTGAAGCAGGCTGTGAAAATAATTTTAAAGACGCAGCCGTAACAATGCCGTGATGCCCCTCTGAGCCAATAAATAAATATTTTGGATCAAAGCCCACATTGTTTTTGCGTAAATAATGGGTATCACTTATAATATCCCCATTTGGCAAAACAACCTCAAGGCCAAGAACTAAATCACGCATTGTGCCATATTTCAAAACCCCTGTGCCCCCTGCATTAGTGGCAATTAAACCGCCAATTGTTGCTGACCCTTCCGATGCAAGGGATAATGGAAATAAGCGATTATGAGTGTGTGCAATGGTTTGAATAGTGCTGAGCGGTACACCTGCATCGCAGGTAAGAGCGAAATCTTGAGGTGATATATCGCGTATTTTGGTCATTTTTTGCGTTGACATAATGACTTGTGGGCGTTTTCCCTTTGGCATTTGCCCACCAACAAGACCAGTATTACCGCCTTGTGGCACAATAGCAATGTTGTGTTCTTGTGCAATTTGAATGCATGCACTGACTTGTTGTGTGGTTTCTGGTAAAATAATCCCTAAACAATCTTGCGAGAAACGCCCTCGCCATTCTGTTAAAAAAGGATGCTTGTCATGATCCAAGGTTAAAATATTTTCAGGCCTTAGGGTTTTTGCGAAATAATGCATCATATATCATGTGATCTTTGATTGTTTTTTTCGGTGGCTGCCCGTGTTAAGCGGTCAATAATGGCATGACCAATACTGATATTTGGAATTGGGGCAACATGAATTTGCTGAATATTTTGCGTATCAAGGAAATGAAGACCGTCAAATAAATTAGCTGCTGCTTCAAATAAATCTTGTTTTTTTGATAGTTGATAAACAATTTTTGCAGTTTTAGGAATATCATTGCCAAAAGCTAAAAAGCCATCTTGATGTGCGGGATTAAGGGAATTTAAAATTACAGGGCTATTTGGTGCATAATGGCTTGAAAGCTGACCAGGGGCGGTAATATCAGTATCTTGGTTATAATGAATTGTGCCAATATTATATTCAAGCGATTCAAGCGGAATACCTCCAGCACGCAGTAAAACAGGCTGTTGTTGATGGTTAAAGCCAATAATTGTCGATTCAAGGCCAATGGTACAAGAGCCACCGTCAAGAATTGCGGGGCAATTTCCTTGGAAGGCATTTTTAACATGGTTTGGATTTGTAGGGCTAATTTTACCGCTGATATTTGCCGAGGGAGCGGCAATGGGTTTATTAAAGCGTTTTAATAAATTTAATGTGCGTGGATGATTCGGAATCCTTACGGCAATTGTCGTGAGGCCTGCCGTAACTGCCTTGGCAATTTTATGATTTGGCTGAAGCGGAAGGACAAGCGTTAATGCACCAGGCCAAAATTTAATCGCAAGCTTATAGGCAATTGGATTAAATTCAGCAAATGTTTCAATTTGTGCAATAGAATGACAATGCACAATTAGGGGGTTAAAATCGGGACGTTGTTTAAGGCGATATATTTTGGCGACCGCATTCGCATTGGTCGCATCGGCGCCAAGTCCATAAACTGTCTCTGTGGGGATTGCCACAAGGTTCCCATTTTCTAAAATATCACAATATGATTGCATGGTGTATTATTAATAAAGTTTACATTAAAAAGCAATTTTTTATTCATAAAATTAAATTGGCTTAGTTTTTGCAAATGTCATGGTGTGTTCTTTAGTAAAAATTAAAGAAGTTTAGTTAATATGTTTAATATGTTTAATATGCATAGTATTGTAGAGTTATGAGTGGTATTGGTAATCAGGTTAAGACCAGCCTAACGACCCTGTTAGGGCGTGATGTACCGGATTCTGTCTCAAATTGGCTTGATACATCTACCAGCTTTTCAACCATTACAAGTGATTCAGATGCAGCAAACCTTAGTGATGCTGAACTTTATGAAATTGCACAAAAACTCCTAGAAGAAGCTGACCTTGATGCAGCAACTCCCGAACAAATTGCAGAATATGAAGAAATCGCACAAGCGATTTTTGCAATTATTTCAGCCGATGATAGCGTTGAAATTGAGGATGATGATGTAAGCACAACAGCATCTGAGGCAACGCCCGATTATGCAGGCGATGTTCAAGAGTTTGTTGATATTAAACAAACCATTCAAGACGATATTGAAGATGATGGCGAGATTGACACAAACAATGTTGAGGCATATCTGGATTCGCTTGATCCAGCCAATATCCCATCTATTATCGCTGCACTTGGCGAGCAAGAGCAAGCCGCAATTATTGCTTATTATTATGAGCAAAATACAGATGATGCCAATAATATTGTTAAAAATATTATTCAAGAAATTCCGCAAACATCGCTTGATGATGTTATTGAGGAAATGTATGAAAATGGCAATAAAGACGACGTAAAGCAATTCTTGCAAGATCGGTTCACAGGGCAAAGTGAAGCAGATATTCAAACTGATTTAGCTGCTTTATTATCAACTGAGGGGCGTTTTGATAATTTGGATGCTGATTACAGAGCTGATTTTGTTAGCGAGCTTGTGGCTATTTTTCAATCTGATACACTAAATGTAGATTATGTATCAAGCGGTATACCTTTAGACATTATAGCGACAACTGCTGATACTACACCGCCTGTAAATTTAGGTCTTTCTTTAATAAAAGAACTTCAACAACATTCCGATTTTGTTAATGATGTGAATGCATCTACTGATGATGGCTTAGTAGAGTTACGGGCATTATTAGATCCTAATCCTCTATCTACTTTTAATCCAGAAGAGCAATTTTTAGCATTATTACCAAGTACTTTAAAAAATGATTTAGACAATGTTTTAACAGATAGTCAATCAGATGGTGAAATTGCTGCTGAAGGCCTCATTAGTGATATTATTAGCGGTCGTGAGAGCACAGGTTTTAATATTGCTACTCCGGTAACTAAGCAGCTTGACGCATTTGTAACAGGCACGCCAGCAGCTTTAAATAAAGCAGATTTTAAAGATTTCCTTGATGAGATATTATCAAATAATAGCAGTCTTACCAATGAAGAATATGTAGCAGTTTTAGAAGCCGTCAAAGCTTTTGTTGGCACAGATACTGGTAGTATTCGTGAGGGTATATTTAATGATGCCCTAGAAGATGTTGAGCCACAATCTTTAACACGCCTGTCTACTAGTTTTAATATTACTGGTACGGTATCTATCGCGCTTGATACAGAATCTGCATTTAGTGTGTCAGATACACAGTTACAAGCAGTCAAAGATATTTTTGATAAGGATTCATATTCCCTTACTGATTTTGATGCGATTGATATTGATACTTTGCTATTGGCATCCCAAGATAATAAACTTAGTAATTCAGAACAATCTTTTTTATTGGGTGTTGTCACACAAAAAGCATTATCAACACCAGAGGGATTACCAGGGGGATTAGAAGCATTACATCAGTCACTACAATTCTTCCCCAAGGTTTTGGATAATTTTGAAGAGATGCTTGAGAATAATCCTGCTAATCAAGTGTTGAACTTCTTAACCTCGCCACTAAGTGATGATACTAATTATAAGGCGATACGACTAGAGTTATTAGCGGATCAAGAAATATTCCAAGAAGTCCTGCTTGATGGCTTTGATGGTGATATTGATGAAACATATGATAAAACAACTGATTTAAACGGTGCCCACGAAAAATTATTTGATGAATGGTCTGATCCCCCTAATGATGCAGCAGAGTATGCGGCATTTACAAATTATATTGGCAATTCAAGTGGTAATCCTCTTGCAGATAAATTCAAAAACTTAACAAATCTTGACTCAGCTTTATATCAAGCACTTGATGGAGACAAAGAAGAATTTTTTGATGATATGGTTAATTGGTTACTCAGTGAAAATAGTGCTTCTCAAAAAGCATTTCTAGAATCAATACCACCTTATTCCGAGCTTCATTTGGCATTGATTGCAATTGCGGATGATATTTTATCGGATGATTCAGAGAGTGATTTAGGGGAAGCCTTACAATCAATTACAGATAATATTGCTGATGGCTCAGATATTAGCACAAATGATATTAAGACTTTATTCGATGAAGATGAAGATAATCTTTCTGATTATGTTTCAGATATCTTTAATATTATTGAGGACTATGAAGAAGAAGGGACTATATCAAAAGAAATACAAGACTTTATTAGCATTTTAGGGAATGATGGTTTAACTGAGGATGAAGCACAAACATTTCTTGCAGGTTTATCAATATTTGAATCACAAAGATTTTTTCAATCGCTTCTATCTGATAATTCAGTTTTATTTGCCACAGATCAAGATTTATCAAAAATTATGGATACGCTCCTAACAATTATCAGTAGTGATGATATAAGTAATACGCAACGCAGACAATTCTTAGAAACAATCCCAGAAGATGGTATGTTATTTACATTTATGGAGAATGCAGGGCTAGATGCCGATATTTTAGAGGCTATTAAAGATCAAGATTTAACTGATTTTGACGATTCTGATATTCAAGAATTTTTTAATGACGAATTAAAATTAGCCACACAAATATGGGTTAATAGCGATCTTATTCGTGCATATATTGATGAAATTGATGCTTTAAATGACATTGATAGTTTGGATGTTTATGATAGTGATAGTCGTAAGTATTTTGATAATATTTTTGACGATGCTGTGGACAAAGGGCATGAGCAAATATTGTTTTCTCAGCTATTATTAAAAAATGATACGCCTCCTAGTGATAGCTTAATTTTCTCTGTTTTCAGTTGGCTTGATGATAATAAATTAAATGCAGAAACGTTTTTTGAGAAATTACCAGCCAATTCAGCATTTTCAAAAGCATTAATGGTATTAATTGATAAAGGGGCTGAGCCTTTTGATGATATTGATTATAAAATTAATGAGAAGACAGGGCAGTTAGAATTTGATTCGTCTGATTTAAATAAACTCATTAATTTACTCAGTGATGCAGATAGTGAAGCAACTATTTTATTCAGTAATGAAATTAATAAACAACAAAATGATATTGATGATCTTGATGATGCAGAAGGTGCCGATGATCGTGCATTCCGTCGCTTAACATCCGAAGCACAAGAGGGCGGAAAAATTGATTTTTCAAAATATCTTGGTGCTGATGAAGATGATTCCGATGATTTTTCAAATGCCGAAGATATTCTTGATTTACTTCTTGAGGATAATAACTATTTATTTCAGTCATTAAATGAT
>JBLHTX010000039.1:0-14455 GCA_047627635.1 Alphaproteobacteria bacterium
TGACTTGCAATGACGGGTTTCTTGAGTAATTTCAATGCCTAAGCCTTATAATTCCTGTGCATTTTTTAGATTGCTTCGCCTGCTAACGCAGACTCACAGTGACGATGTTTGGGGTGTTCTCTCTATGCCGTCACTCTGAGTCTTTACGCAGTAAAGCGAAGCAATCCAGAATCTTAAAACCTTACTGACAGGCTAAACACTCATCATAGTCAATTTTAACATGCTGACGTTTCATTTTGTTAGTCTTATAATCAACAATCGTAGCTGTTGATTTTGAAGACACATTTTCGGAACGCTTCAAAGACATTGAACGGCAGTAATACAGGCTTTTAAGGCCTTTTTTCCATGCCATAAAATGCAGGCTATGCAGATCACGTTTATGAATATCGGGGGCAAGGAATAAATTAACTGACTGACTTTGCGAGATATGCGGCGTTCTGTCAGCAGCATGTTCAATAATCCAGCGTTGATCAATTTCTTGGGCTGTCTTAAAAATTTCTTTTTCAATATCACTCAAAAAATCAAGGGTCACAACCGAACCACTATTAGAGGAAATCTCTTCCCATACTTCTTTGGTGTTTTTGCCCTTTGTTTCCAGTAATTCTTCAAGTAAATGATTTTTAACGGTATAAGAACCCGAAAGTGTTTTATGGGTAAAGCTGTTAGCTGCCAATGGCTCGATCCCTGGGGAGGTACTGCCTGCAATAATTGAAATTGATGCTGTGGGGGCAATTGCGGTTTTATTGGCAAAACGCGCAACAATCCCTGCATCAATGGCATCGGGACATGAACCACGCTCCTCGGCAATTTGTACAGATGCTTCTTCGGTTGCTTCATCAATGAATTTAAAAATACGGTTATTCCATACTTTTGCCATTGCGCCTTCAAAGGGAAGCTGATTTTTTTGCAAGAAACTATGGAAACCCATCACACCCAAGCCAACGGAACGCTCTCTCATGGCTGAATAAGCTGCTGCTGCCATGCCTTCTGGAGCGGTATTGATGAAATCTTCAAGGACATTATCAAGGAAACGCATCACATCGGTAACAAATTCTTTGTTGCCTTCCCACTCAAAATAATTTTCAAGATTAAGCGATGATAAACAACAAACCGCAGTCCGACGCTTACCAAGATGATCTTTACCTGTTGAAAGCGTGATTTCACTGCATAAATTTGATGTTTTGATATCAAGTCCAAGTTTTTTATGCATTTCAGGGCGTAAATCATTCACACGATCGATGAATAAAATATAAGGCTCGCCTGTTTCAACACGGGCAGTCAATAATTTAATCCATAAATCACGGGCTTTGATTGTATCAAGAATATCGCCATTTTTAGGGCTTAATAAATGCCACTCAGCGTCATCCTCGACAGCTTGCATAAATTTATCTGTGACCGTAACGCCGTGATGAATATTAAGGGTCTTACGATTTGGATCACCGCCAGTTGGACGACGAATATCGATAAATTCTTCAATTTCAGGATGATCAATCGGCATATAAACAGCAGAACTGCCGCGACGCAAATTCCCTTGAGAGATTGCTAGGGTCAATGAATCTTGAACACGCAAAAATGGCACAACACCCGATGTTTTACCGCTACCACGCACACCCTCGCCGATGGAGCGTAAATTTCCCCAATAACTACCAATACCGCCACCATTTGCCGCAAGCCATACATTTTCATTCCATAAATTCACAATACCGCCAAGGGAATCGTCGGTCTCATTTAAAAAGCATGAAATTGGCATACCACGCTTGGTGCCGCCATTACTAAGCACAGGCGTTGCGGGCATAAACCATAATTTACTCATATAATCATATAAACGCTGACTGTGCGCTTCATCATCGCCATAAGCAGTGGCAACACGAGAAAATAAATCTTGATAATTCTCACCTGGCATCAAATATCGCTCAGATAGAGTTGCTTTTGCGAACGGTGTTAGGAGTGCGTCGCGTTCTGAATTGGTTGTAACCATAAATCCCTCTATCTATTTTTGTAAAATATGACATTTTAATATAAGACAAAAACCACTAAAAACACTATATATAGTGGTTATGTCCCAAAAAATTTCTATATATAGATATTTACAATCACAAAAGGATGCAAGCTATTTATTTGTAAAAATCTTAAAAAAAAATCTTGCATTTTAAAACATATGCCATGACAAGCAGTAAAATTGACATGATTTTCAACGTAAACACAACGTAAACACAACGTAAACACAACGTAAACACAACGTAAACACAACGTAAACACAACGTAAACACAACGTAAACACAACGTAAACACAACGTAAATACATAAGTATATATTGTTTTTACTATTTTAATTGACTTTTAATAAATATTATTATACAGTAGTGTTAAATTAAAACTTAATTATAGAAAAATATGACAACAAGAGGAACAAATCGCCATAGTGGGCCTTCAGCACAAAGATACTCTAGTAAAGGTGCGTTGAATAATCTTAAAATAAGAGCCAATACATATAGAAATAAAAAAGCGGTCAAAGGTACAGAAGCAGAGAAAACACAAAAACTATCTAGTAATTTAGAATTTCTTTATCAGCTGAAGGAACAAAAAAAACCAGGCTCATTCCAAAAATTTATTAATGACACTAATGGTATAAAAAGCGACGAAGATTTATCACACCAAGTTAAAAAGGAAATTGTTAAAGAATTAAAAGAATTAACAGAATTAGATGCTGCTGACATAGCTGAAATTGGTTCAAATTCAAAAGGAAAAGAAGGTGAAAAAAACCTAACAGGTTATATCGAAGCATTAAAGAAAAAGCTTGAAAAAGAAAACCCTAATTTAGCTAAAAAAATAGAGAACACAGAAGTTCCTGATTTATTAGGAAAAGATAAAACAGAGCCAAAACCAGCGGAAGAACAAAAAGATCCAGACAGCGTAATGGATTTCCCTGATGCAGCCAATCCACAATTAGCAGATTTAAAAAATAAAACACAGGCACTAAAAGATCAAGATGAAGTTAGCAAAGCACAACAGGAATACGTAGAGGCACTACAAAATTCTAGTAAACTGAAAGATGATAGCGCAATATCTGCAATAAAATCACAGATTTCAGCAGCTAAAAGTTTTGCCGGAGTGATGCAAGAGCTTGCCAATTCAGCGAAAGATGCGTTTGAAATCATAAAAGCAAATCGGGAAAAAAGTAAACAGCAAGCAGATAGTGCCCTCCAGAGACAACAAGCAGGGGCACAAAGGTCACAAGAAGAGCAACGTAAAGCGGCTACTGCTACAACTGCTACATAATTTATATTTACTTATACAAAAAAATAATATATAATTAATTTATAAATTATATAAGTTGTATGCTTTTAATGCCCGTATCTACTCACCCTCATTATAGCTCTTTGTATCATAAATTGATACATGATTTATTGTTAATCAGAAGGCCCTTATTTTATAAGATCAAAAACAAGTCACATGATAAACATAAAACAAGCAATAATACGCAACAGTTTAAAAAAATAATCAAATCCCCTAACATAAAACAACAAGCAAAAAATCCATCGGACTATAAAGCGCACCATAATGATTTTGGGGATACAAGGATTACAAATACATCACAAATATCACAACAAGATACACAACAAGATACACAGCAATCACCTAATATCATCTATATGATCCCTGGTGAAATGCAGTCCCCTGCCCCTGCCCCTGCCCCTGCCCCTGCCCCTGCCCCTGCCCCTGTCCCTCATCGTATCGAAAAAAACAAAGGCGCTTATACAGATCATGATGATAACACTAGTGGTTCTGGTGGGCATGACGATATTGACATCAATTACGTCGAACAGCTTGTAGAAATTGCCGAGGATAGCGCTGAAAATGCGGAAGAATCAGAACAAAATGCCAATCAGCCAAACTAGCCAGCAATACTAGTCAGAAAAATTATTGCAAAATATTTTTAAGCACTAAATAAAAGTCAAAATCGTTGACAAATCACTTTCGTTCATATAATTAAGTCTGAATTATCAAATACATTGTATAAATTATTGGATTAAAGTTATGGCCAAGAAGAAAATTAAAAACAAAATTCGTTTAAATTCAACTGCTGACACTGGATATTTTTACGTTACGAAAAAAAATCCTAAGAAAACAGGTAAATTACGTCTGCGTAAGTATGATCCTAAAATTCGTAAGCACGTTGAGTTCGTTGAAGGTAAAATATAATTATTTTATCAATGGCGACGTGGCAGAGTGGTGATGCAGCGGATTGCAAATCCGTCAATGCCGGTTCGATTCCGGCCGTCGCCTCCAAAGCAGTATTTCGCTGATTTTTATCTTTTTATTAAAGAATCGTTGTTAAAATAAAAAAATGCATATAATTGTATAACCATACAAGAATACATAAAAATAAAAACTAACGAGCCTTAATTATGACAACATTGACACCCGATGAGTACAAAAAAGCACGCGAAAAAATGGTGCGTACACAGCTTGTTACCACAGGTGTTCAAAAAAAATCAATCATTGATCATGTTGGTGCATTAGAGCGTGAAATCTTTGTTCCTGAAGAGTTTAAATTAATTTCTTATTCTGCCAAAGAAATTCCGCTCGCTGATAAACGGTTTATGTTAAATCCTATGGATTTAGGCCTTATCCTTGATCGCATAGATTTTGATAATACTCAAAAAGTACTTATTATCGCTGATGGTACAGGCTATGTAACGGCATTATTATCAAAAATGATTGATCAAGTTGTCACCCTAGATAACGTTAATAACTTTAAAAAAAATCTTGATCCTATTTTAAACTCCCTTGATATTCAGAATGTTTCGGTTATCGAAAGCGATGTTACCGAGGGATGGGCTGCACAGGCACCCTATGATCTTATTTTTATTAATGGCTCGGTTCAACAAATTCCCGATGCCTTATTCGATCAACTTGCACCCAATGGTAAAATTTTAACAGCACTTAAAAAGCCATTTATTTCACATGCTGTTTTTCAATTTAAATTACAAGATGCCATTCAGACAGAGCGTTTATTTGAATGCTCAATAAGTCTTTTGCCAGAGTTTTCTAAAAAATCTAAATTCGTTTTTTAAGCACTAAACTTTAAAAACTATAAAAAATATATTTTTACAAATCTAATGCTTTACCTAAAACACATAAGCATATAACCTTATGCAAAAAGGGTTTTATGTCAGTTATAGAAAATTCAGGTATTAAAGATGCAAATTTACGTAATTTTTTAAGTGAGAAATATCTCTCTTATGCCTTGTCAACAATTATGCACCGTGCTTTACCCGATGTACGTGACGGATTAAAACCAGTCCATCGGCGGCTTTTATATGCAATGCGTATTTTAAAGCTTAACCCTAACTCGCCCTTTAAAAAATCTGCACGGGTTGTCGGTGACGTGATTGGTAAATATCATCCACATGGCGATAAATCTGTTTACGATGCCCTAGTCCGCCTGACTCAAGAATTTTCAGTGCGTTATCCACTAATTGATGGTCAAGGTAACTTTGGTAATATTGATGGCGATAATGCCGCTGCCATGCGTTATACAGAGGCACGCTTGACTGCAATTTCCGAGCTTTTACTGGATGGCCTTGATGAAGATACCGTTGATTTTCGACCTAATTATGATGGGTCAGAAGATGAGCCTGTTATTTTACCATCTGCATTTCCAAATTTATTGGCTAATGGATCATCGGGGATTGCTGTTGGTATGGCGACCAATATTCCGCCCCATAATGTTGGTGAATTATGCGAAGGGTTAATTGCTTTGCTCAATAATCCTGACATTACCCATGATGCATTAATGCAGATTATTCCAGGGCCTGACTTTCCGACTGGCGGCACAATTATTGAACCCCACGACAGCATTGCCAAAACTTATGAAGCTGGTAGAGGCAGTATTCGTTTGCGTGCGAAATATATTCTTGAGGATTTAGGGCGGGGGCAATATCAAATTATTGTAACTGAAATTCCTTATATGGTACAGAAATCACGATTGATCGAGAAAATTGCATCCCTTATTGACGATAAAAAAATCCCTCTATTGGGTGATATTCGAGATGAATCATCTGATGATTTACGCATTGTATTCGAGCCAAAATCAAAAAATGTAGATCCAGAATTATTAATGGAAACATTATTTAAAATAACCGATTTGGAAAATCGTTTTGCACTGAATATGAATGTCTTATCAAGTAATCAAGTGCCTATGGTTATGCCCTTAAAGCAAGTATTAAATGCATTCCTTGAGCATCGTATTATTGTGTTAAAGCGTCGTAATCAATATCGGTTAGATAAAATTGATAGACGCTTGCATTTACTAGATGGATTTTTAATTGCTTATTTAAACATCGATGAAATTATCCGCATTATTCGCCAAGAAGACCACCCCAAGCAAGTTCTTATTAAGCAATTTGGCCTTTCCGACGAGCAAGCAGAAGCAATCTTAAACCTTAAATTGCGGTCATTGGCAAAAATAGAAGAATATCAATTAAAAACCGAGCATCAAAGCCTTTGTGAGGAGAAGCAAAAAATATTAGATCTTTTAGCATCACCGCAAAAGCAAAAAGCAAAAATTGTGCTTGAAATTAAGCAGGTTAAAAATCGGTTTGGTGCCCCTATGCCTAACGGCAACAGACGTACTAATTTTGCACAAGCCCCGATTGTTGATCTTGAAGCTGCCGAAACGGCATTGATTTCCAAAGAACCAATTACCATTATTTGTTCGCAAAATTATTGGATACGTGCCGCAAAAGGGCATCTTGATCCCGAGGCTGAAATTAAATATCGTGAAGGCGATGATGCACTTTTCCGCTTTCATGCACTGACCACCGATAAAGTGATTTTATTTGCCAGTAACGGGCGGTCTTATACGCTTAATGTGGATAAATTACCAAGCATTCGGTCGATGGGTGATTCTATTCGTATGATTATTGATTTGCCCTCCGATGCGTCAATTATTAATATGATTATACATTCACCGCAGCAAAAAATTCTAGTTGCCTCTATCGATGGTAAAGGCTTTGTGACAACATCCGATGATATGTTGGCACAAACTAAAACAGGTAAACAAATTTTAACAGGTAACACAGCTTTGATTTGTAAAAGGGTTAATGGTGATACGGTTGCCTGTGTTGGCGATAATCGAAAAATGATTATTTTTCCAATTTCCCAAATTGCTGAACTATCCAAGGGGAAAGGCGTTATTCTGCAAAAATATAAACAAGGCGGTTTATCTGATGTTTGTATTTTTGAGCATAATCAAGGCCTAACTTGGTCTGGTCGTATTAATATTTTCAAAGATTATACTGATTATGAAACAGATCGTGCGGCACAAGGCAAGCTTGTTCCCCGCAGTTTTCCCAATAATCAAAAATTTAAATAATCGATTAAAATTAAAATATGATTGCACATTAAGGGAACTCCTTTTAGTGTGCAGTTTCATATTAAGTAATATAAAATTATGATTTTATCAAAAATAGATCGTTACATTTTAAAAAACACAATACGATTGGCAGTTTTTTACACTATTTTACCAACGCTTATTTTGTGGCTTGTGCAATCACGCAAAATTTTTGAGCTTGCCCTTGGCGGTACAACATCGACTTGGCTAATTTTTAAATTATCACTTTATCTTATCCCCTCTATTTTGCCGCATATTATTCCTTTTGCTGCTTTGCTTGCTGTGATTACAATTATTGTCAGATTATATAATGATTCTGAGCTTTGTATTTTTTGGGCATCTGGCATATCTCCAAATCGGATGATGCGGAGTTTTTTAATATTTGGCGCTCTGAATATCATTCTGATTTTAATTATTAATATTTTTATTGCGGCGCAAGTTTCTAGGCAATTAAAAATTGAACTATTAACCGTTAAAAATGATCTTATTCGCAGTGCCTTAAAACCTGGACTTATTCAAACACCGCAAAAAAATATGATGATTTATATTGATAATATTAAGGCAAATAGCTACATAGAAGGCTTTTATTTACAGCATATTATGGATAATAATCAAATTAGAATTTTTACTGCCAAAGAAGCCATATTAAAAGAAGATAAAAATGACTTTGAGCTTTTACTCCTTGGGGGGCGTATTTTACAATGGGATTCAAAAGATATTGACCATAGCAAAGCACAAAATAAAAACAATAAAGATCCCAAAGACTTTCCTATTGTCCTAGAATTTGATAAATTCACGCTTAATATTTCAGATATTCTTGCCAAGTTGAGCGATAGCCAAGATTTACACTTTAAGGCACGTGATTACTCGATTTCAGATTTATTATCAGCTAAAAATGCACAATCAGAGCAAGAAAAAATGCGGTTCATTGCCAGAGGGCATGAACAAATTACAGCAAGTTTATTGCCTTTTATTTTTATTTTATTTGCAGTTTTAATCATGCTTTACCCCATACCACCAAGAGGATTTCCGTATCGACTGATTTTTCAAACAATTTTATTAACGGTTTTATTCCGTATCTTTAACGCGATGATACATAATGCATCGCATACGAATTTATATTTTATTGAGATCGCTTATGCGGTACATTTTATAACAATTATTGCAATTATTGCCTTTATAATGATCAAAAGACGGAGCATGATATGATAAATGTATGCCGTAAACTCTTTATGCCCCGAACAATAACACTTTATCTCATTAAGCATTTTCTAACACGCCTGACAATTTTAACATCGGGTATTATATCGCTTGTGTTTTTAATTACATTCATCGAGCTTATTCGTAAAGTAGATGATCGAGAATCAATTGATACGATAAAAATGCTTTATCTAACTTTGTCACAGCTAGGCCCTGTGATTGATAAAATATTGCCATTTTTAATTTTATTATCAACATTATGGAGTGTTTTTAATCTTTTAAAAACAGCAGAATTGATTATTTTAAAAACATCTTCACTCTCTGTTTGGCGATTAAGTAGCATTTACTGCGTTACTGCTTTTTTTATAACCACGCTCTATATTTTTACAATTATGCCTTTTTTAGCAACAATGCATCAAGATTATCGGGCTTGGGAAAACGATCGTGTGCAAATTTATAAAGATATTCATAAAAAAGTCAAAACACCAAACAATCAAACTGTATTTTTCAAGGCTGACAGTTATGATATGCATACCAATCACATTCATAATATATATATTACTTATTTGGATGAGGTAGGATTGCTGGAAAAAACATACTATGCCAAGCAAGGTATTTATAACCCTAATGAAAAAAATATAGCTTTTGATACACTATCGCTTTTAGAAGCCAATAAAGTTATTATGCAAAAAGCATTGATTATTAATGATTTTAAATTTGCAATTGATTTTTCAAACATTAAACGCACAAGCAATAAGAAAAAAATTATGTCGCATATTTATGAGTATCCGATATTAATTAAAAATCAAAGGCAACAAAATTTATCAATTAAAAATTTACAGAATCTATTTTATAGCCTATTAACGTTACCTATTATCTGTGCAATTTACAGTTTTATTGCTATTACAGCATTACCAAGCTTATATCGTGGATTACAAGGGACAAAAAATATGCTTTTGGCGTTATTAGGGGGACTTATTTTTTATGTCCTAGATAGCTGGATTATTGTTGTGGCAAGCACAAATAGTCTTCCTCTTGTTCTTGCATTATTTACTGTTAAAATATCCGTTATTCTTTTATGTATTGTTATTATATTTAATAAAGAATATGGCTTTAGCCGAAAAAAGAGTGCCTAGTGACCTATAGTAATATTTATCGCATTATATTGTTCTTACTTAATACCACAATATTGACAATGCCTGCACTAAGTGCATCAACACCCAGCCAATGTAGTAAAATTACCAAAACTTCAACAATTGATGTTTTCATGCAAGCACGCTCGCTTAAATATTATGATGATAAAAAGCTTTATAGCGCTGCTGGTAACGTTGAAATTTATTACAATAATTATCGTTTAAAAGCCGAATATATTGATTATAACCCAATAACAGGGAAAGCAAATGCAAAAGGTGACGTATATTTGCATGATTATAATCAAGATATCACGGTTACTGCTGACAGTATTTCCCTTAACAAAGATTTTTCGGTTGCCGTTGCCAAAGGGATTAAAGCCCTTAGGGGGCAGTATATTCGCGCCTCATCGGAGGCTATTGAGCATCCTGATAAAAACACAACAATTATTCATAATGTCAGCTATACCGCCTGTAGCTTTATACCGCATAAGGGAGAACCAATTTGGTCAATATCAGCTGAACAAGTGATTGACGATGATACCAATCAAGATATTACCTATAAGAATGCAAGCTTTAACTTATGGGGGAAAAAAATTGTTACAGTCCCTGAATTTACATATCCAAGACCGAATGTAAAAAGACGCTCTGGATTTTTACCACCAGAATTTCGGATTGAAACCGATAATGGTGTTATGGTTTCTGTGCCTTATTTTTATGAATTAGATGCAAGCCAAGACTTAACAATCGAGCCTATATTTTATACCGACAGTAATCCCTTGTTACGCAATCAATATCGCCGTAAAACCAATAATGGCTACCTTGAATTTAATACAGCATTTACATTTGCACAAATTAAAAACGATAATAATGTGCAGACCGATAATAATAAATTTCGGGGCTCGGTTATCTCACGAGGGCGTTTTAAATTATCTGATAATCAGGCCGTTGGTTTTGATTTAAACCGCGTTACTGATGATACTTTTTTAAGGCGTTTCGATTTAAGTGATCCAACATTTTTGCAAAGTCGAGCTTTTTATGAAAAACGAGATCGCTATACAAGTTTATATATCAGTGCTTATGCATTTCAAATTACCGATGGCTTGACTGACGAAGAGACTGTGCCTTTGGTGCTTCCTTTTGTTGATTATCAAAAACAGCTAGAGAAAAAATACCTTAAAGGAGATGTGTATTTAAAAGCAAATTTTCTTGGTGTTCATCGTCAAGAAGGCTTAGACACCAGAAGAGGGATTATTGCGGGACAATGGGTACGCAATATTGACTTGCCCCTTGGACTTGCCCTAGAGCTTGATAATGAATTACGGGGCGATTTATATCATACGTCATCGGGAACAGACCCAAGCGACCAGTCACGTCTCATTGAAAATGGCTTTACAGGGCGTGTATTGCCCCGTTCATCTGCAAAAATATCTTTGCCACTGATTAAAAAAACAGCACAAGCTGTACAAATTATCGAGCCAGCAATACAAGCCGTATGGGCACCTTATGGGAATAATCCTGATAATATTCCAAATGAAGATGGTTTTGCAACAGAGTTTGATGCAACAGGTCTGTTTGATGCCCAAAGATTTTACGGCTATGATTTGGTTGAAAGTGGCCCTCGTTTTAATACAGGGGTTCGCTATTTGTATCATATTCCGCATCAAGGCAGTTTTGAAACACAATTTGGACAATCATATCGGTTAAAGTCAGAAAATCGTTTTGCCGCTTATACAGGATTAGAAGGCAAAGCATCAAATTATGTTGGGCGTTTCGTGATTAATTACAAAGATTACCTCCATTTAACCCATCGTTATCGCTTGAAAAATGATAATTTTGGGCTTGGTTTATCAGATTTAACACTTGATGCTGGGAATGATATTGTTCGGGTTTCGCTCAGTCATTTTAGTATTGATGATTATGATACCAATACAATTTTCGATAATGCAGAACAATTATCTGTTGGGGCGCGTGTGTCGCTCAATAAAAATTGGCATTTAATGTCAGGATATCGGCAAAATGCACAAACAAAAGAAACACTTGAGACTCGGGGTGGGATTATGTACACTGATGAATGCTTAATTGTATCGGTTGCTGCTGGACGGGAATATTTACGATTAAACGATATTGAACCCTCAACATCGGTTCGCTTTAGGGTACGATTACTAGCAGCGGGCAATGATACTTACTAAAAAATTAAAATAATATGAGTGAATATTTTATGCGGTTTCAAAAAAAAGATTACACAAAAAAGACCATTATTTTTTCCTTATTATCCTTACTCATTGCACCTTTAAGCATTGAAGCACAAACAATAACAGCAACGCCATTACAAGCGGTGACATCGGAAAAGATTAATTATCGCCCTGTGGCAATTGTTAATGATACCCCTATTACACCCATTGATATTGAAAATCGTATTGCGTTTTTACGCCTTATTAATAACATTCCAGATGCAGTATCTTTGTCAGAAAAAGATCAAAATCAAGTGTTGAAAGACCTTATTGAAGAGCGTATTAAACAACGTGAAACTGCACGGTTTAAAATCAAAATCACCGATCAGCGTGTTGAGGGTGCATTTAAAGCAGCAGCCAATAATTTAGGATTATCACCGTCAAAATTCTCTGAAAAATTACACTCAAATAATATTACACCAACTTATTTTGAAAATGTAACACGCCATAAAATGGCTTGGGAAGAACTTCTTCAAGGAAGATATGCCCGAGATATTACCGTGAGTACCTATGAGGTTGCTCAAATTATTGAATCTAATGCCACCACACAAGGCATGAGTGCTGTGTATCATCAAATTATTTTGCCCATTGAAGGCACAGGGAATGCGGCACAGGAAAAAATTCAAGCAGAATTGACCAAAATTAGTGCACGCCTAAATGGAGGCGAAGCATTTGAAGAGATTGCGAAGATATATCAACAAGATGCACAAACCCAAATTACACAAACAAAATTGTTAGCTGATTTACCGCCTGAACTTGCAAAAAATATTATATTACTGCAAGCGGAACAAGTATCACAACCGATTAAAATTGATAATAATATTGCCCTCATACAATTAGTTGACAAACAAAAAGGCGATACTTCTTCTATTAATCAAAGAATGCTTGTTAAGGCAGGTGCCTTAGATTATAACGAAAACATTGAAATTCAACAAAAAAATAATGATCGCCAGGAACTCAGTAACAAGTCTGATTTGTGCGAAAATTACGATGATTACTTTGATAATGTGATTGTATTTGATAATACAACAATTTCAGAACTGCCCGAAGCCCTGCGTGCTGTTGCAAAATCGGCATCATTGAATGAAATCCGTATTGTTCGTGAAGCCAAAGACAGTGATTATGTGCTGACAATTTGTAATATCAAAGAAATTGATTATTATAATGATGCCCCAAAAGCACTGCGGAGTAAAATTAGGAATCAGATTTTTTCTCGTAAATTAGAATTAAAAAACAAAGAATATTACCGTGATTTAAAAAAATCCGCTGTTGTAACAATCTTCCAATAAGGTGTTACACGCTTCCAATAAGCAGATTTCATACATTTAAGGGATCAAAAGTCCTGATTGTTATTAAAACAAGTTTGCTATATAGTGAGGATTATAGCATTGACCTTAACTTTGGAAAGATAATATCATTACACGCAATACATCAAAACAGAATGTTCGCCCCAGACATGGATCACAATTTCATAAATCCAATGATCCAGATCAAACATTAACGGGAATTATTCAAACAAACGCGACTTCATTTGATATTGTCCCTATTAATAAAAAAGAAAAATGGCTTTATCCTGTCTTAAAAACACAAACGCAGGAGCAGGCACCAAGCCACGGTGATTTGGTACGCTTCAAAGTGATTAAGCATAGCATTAAAGGCTATAAGGCGCATTATGCGGATATTACGCAAATTATTAAACAAAAAGTGGATCAGCCAAAATCATTAAGCATTATTGCGCTTGAGGATCACAATGTTCCCTATGAATTTTCAAGTGAAACATTGTCTGAAATCAAAAAAATTCAAGAGATTACGCCAAAAAACAGTGAATCGAAGCGACAAGATTTAACACACTTACCGTTTATTACCATTGATCCCAAAGATGCCCGTGACCATGATGATGCGATTTATACTGAGCTAGACGCAGATACCAAAGGTGACACCAAAGGGTCAACAATTTATGTCGCCATTGCCGATGTATCGGCCTATGTAAAATCAGCGACAGCCCTTGATAATGAAGCGCAATTAAGGGGTAATTCAACTTATTTACCCGATAAAGTTGTTCCCATGTTGCCAGAGTATTTATCGAATAATTTATGCTCACTTAAGGCAAATAATATTAAGCCTGTTATTGTGGTTAAAATTACTATTAATGCCGATGGTAAAAAAACAGAGCATGAATTTATGCGGGCTTTTATTAATTGCCGTGCGAATTTAACCTATGAAGATGTTCATGCCGCATCGCTTGATCTTCATCACAAGGCATATAGTGACTATCAGGAAGCAATTATTCAGCCCCTTATTAAAACATATCATTTGCTGGAAATTGCGCATAAAAAAAGAGCCCCGCTTGATTTAGATTTACCAGAATATCGTATTATTTTAAACGATCAATGCGAGCCAACCCATGTTGACAAAAAAGAACGCTTATTTACCCACCGATTAATCGAAGAATTTATGGTGCTGGCAAATGTCTGTGCAGCTGAAACACTTGCA
>JBLHTX010000040.1:0-14327 GCA_047627635.1 Alphaproteobacteria bacterium
AGTGATTACGGTATTGTTGCAACATTTATGCAGTCTAATGCAGACGATGACATACATTCAATTCATCAGGTGACTTATGGCAATACAGGCTTAGTCCATTCTAATATTGGATTTTCTCGAGGAGAAGCTGAATCTGATATTGATGGGGCCTTTATTGGTCGTAATAAAGTTTCAGCCGCCAATATAAATTATACATTTATTGATAATGAACAAATTGTTATTGTCGAAACCGCTATCGTATATAAACCACTCATTACAAGTCTTATATCAGAAGATTTAATCGCTGCAAGCACAAATATTTCTTATAAATCAGAACCAACAATGATGCGTATTGGACGGAGTAATTTTTTACCTGATGGTGGTAGTTCAAAACCTCGATAAAAAACCATTCATAAGAACTGATCCCCAGCATGGTCTTTGAATAAGTTACTGGTTCGGATATAGCCCAATAATGTATCAGCCGATTTATGACGGGAAACTTCAAGCATTTTAAAAAGGCTTGCCCCATTTTCAGCAGCTTCCGTTAAAAATCCTGACCGCATTGAATGTGCCGCATAATCACTTGGATTATAGCCCACAGCTTTAATATATTTTTTTACAATCAGTGCCACAGACAAGGGGGTTAGGTGTGTGCCCATTGAATGCCCCCCTTTAGACACAGAACGAAAAATAAAACCATTATGAATATTTGACATTTCAAGATATTCTTTTAAAGCCGTAATAACCCCCATTTTACGACCATGCGGCAAAGCAATAACCTGCCCTTCACCAAATTGATCGCCCTTCGAAGATCGTAAATGTACTTTTAACCCATCTTGGGTTTCCTCCAAATCATCGAGGGTTAAATTACATAATTCTGATCGACGAAAAGCCCCAGCAAAACCAAATAATAATAATGCTTTATCTCGCTTCCCAATCAAAGCTTCGGTATCGCATTGCCCCAGCATTTGCATTAATAAATCGGCACTAATGGGTTTTTTTTGCTTCGATATGACGCCTTTTTTTTGCCGTGCAATCCCCTTAAGCATAAGGGTAATCATTTTATCGGTAATATTTAATGCAAAACCCTTTATATTATGCACAAACTTAATCGCCGCTAACCGCCTTCTGATGGTTTGCAGGGCTTTATTTTCAGTGGCTTGATTGGTTAAAAATGCAATAATCGTTTCCTGTGAAGCAGGCAATGCATTATATTGATACTCAAGGCAGAAATCCTGAAAAATACACCAATCAGTCGCATAGGCCTTTTTCGTTGCCTCTGAAAGGGCATCATTCAATAATCCTTGCGTTGTCACATCAAGATCATTAGTAGCCCTAGGGAGCTGATTATCCCTAGGGATTTGATTATAAGGGGAGATAATCTGATTCATAATAGCACCTAAATTATAGATAATATTGATTATAATCAATGACTATTTCATATTATATGCCGCGTAATAAATGATGCTGCCGAAAAACATCCAACAATAAGCGAATTTTCAAACCGCGTTCCGAAGATAATTGCGGATCAGTTTGTAAAATATACTGTGCATCATCACGGGCAATTTTTATAAAATGGGCATGATGCTCAAAGTCAAAGGCAGGGAGTTGTAAAATACCTGTTTGTTTTGTCCCTAGCAAGTCCCCTGCCCCACGCAGTTCAAGATCTTTTTCGGCAATTAAAAAACCATCCTCGGTTTCCCTCAAAATACTCAGGCGTTCGATCGCCACAGGGTTTAGGGTTTTATAAAGTAAAACACAGGATGATTGTGCATCGCCGCGTCCAACACGCCCCCGTAATTGATGTAATTGCGAAAGACCAAATCTCTCAGATTCCTCAATAATCATAACCGTTGCTTCGGGGACATTAACGCCGACCTCAATGACGGTTGTTGATACTAAGACACTAATTTTCCCTTGTGTGAAATCAGAAATAACAGAATCTTTTTGTATGCTTTTCATTTTCCCATGCACCAAGCCAACTTGATTAGGATAAATTTTATTTAAAATATCAAAGCGTTGTTCGGCTGCCATTAAATCCATTTTCTCGGATTCTTCAACTAATGGACATACCCAATAAACTCTGCCTTGTTGATTGATAACACGTTGTAATGATTGAATTAAGGCTTCGATTTTGCTAAAGGGCATCACACGGGTAATCACAGGCTTACGAAATGGGGGCTTCTCTTTGATAAGCGATAATTCGCAATCACCATATTGTGCCATCGCCAATGATCGCGGGATGGGCGTTGCTGTCATCAATAATAAATGTGCGTAGGGTGTGCCTTTTTGAACCAAGCTTAAACGCTGTGCAACCCCAAAGCGATGCTGTTCATCAATAATTGCAAGGGCTAAGTTTTTATAAATCACTCTTTCTTGAATAAGGGCGTGCGTGCCCACAATAAAATCAATCTCGCCATCTTTTAATTTTTGCAGTGTTTTACGACTTTCAGAAGCCTTATCTTTGCCTGTTAAAATCCCCATACGAATACCAACGGCGCGGCAAAGTGGTTTCAGACTGGCATAATGCTGTTTCGCTAAAATTTCTGTGGGGGCCATCATGGCAACCTGAAATTTATCTTGTATCACCATCGACGCTGCCAACAGTGCGACAATTGTTTTCCCCGATCCAACATCCCCCTGTACCATCCGAGTCATTTGATAGGGCTTTTGTAAATCCTCAAAAATTTCAGCAGCAACTTTTTTCTGATCCCCTGTTAACGAAAAGGGTAAATTTTTAATAATCGCATTCGCCATTTCATGCTGATGCTTAATAGATATTGCAATTTGTTTTTGACGTTTTGCCCGACTAACCGCAAGCGTTAATTGATGTGCTAATATTGCATCATAAGCAAGACGTTGGCGATATACAGATGTTGGCTCACAATCATCAATGGCCTCAGGATGGTGTAATTTGATAAGCGATTGCCTAAAATCATGCCACTGATAGCGTGCCATTAAATCTGGGCGTATCCACTCATCAGCCATATCGGGAGCCATATCGGAAAATTGCTGTGTGACTTGACGCATAGCCTTGGCAATTAAACGCTGCGTAACGCCTGCTGTTAAGTGATAAAGCGGCTGAATATCAGGTAGCTCATGTTTTTTATCAACACATACAGCATATTCAGGATGCACAATTTGTGGCTGATTATCAAAAACTTCTAATTTACCCGAAACAATACGCTGTGCATTAAGCGGTAATAAATTTTGTACATACTCACCCTTAGCACGAAAAAAAATAAGATGAATCTCAATTGGCCCTTCCCTTCCTATTGCCTCGACAATAACCCGATAAGGAGCCCTAGGAGAACGTGGATTAAGGTGACGCTTCACACATATTTGAAATGTAATCACTTCATTATGATGCTTTTCAAGGTCAATCACCTCAACAGGACGTCTATCAATGCATCTTGTTGGTAGGTGAAATAATAAGTGATAAAATTCATCACCGCATAAACGCATTAAATTAGCTTGAGTCTTTGCACCAACATCCGATAATTGTAAAATCGGTTGCTGCAAAAAAGTAATAATTGGATTTTTTTCATGCGATATAGCGGGCATTTGAAACTCAGGACTTGGCAAATTAAAGGGTTTGTTGTATAACAGCTTATAGTTTAGCATGAAAAATTCCTATGATACAAGTAACGAACACAATTCCAAGCGATGATGATTTTATTAATGCATTGTCGCCACATCGTAAAAAGCTGTATTGGCGATCTATTCGCCGCGGTATGAAGGAAAGTGACTTGATTTTGGGCGGTTTTGCACGTCATCATTTGCACAATCTTACCGATAGCGAAGTCAATGAGTTCGAGGCAATTTTGTCGTTGTTCGATGCTGATTTTTTGAACTATATTACCGCAAAAAGTCCTGTGCCCGCTGACCTGAATACCCCTATTTTCCATGCTATTAAATCTTTCAAGCCCTATGCATAATATCCTTATGCATTAAAGATAAAACCTTAATAAGTGCTTAAATTATCGCTTGTCACTTTATCGAAGCTATGATAATAAATGCATATTCTTGCGTATGGTACGTCATCCCGATGTGTCATACTGTCGTTTGTAACGTTTATTCGGTACAAAAAAGGAAAGAATTTTATTAATTTATTACTTATTTATCTAGGGATATAAAATGTCAAAACGTCATAATGCAAAATATAAAATTGACCGAGTCATGGGTGAAAACCTTTGGGGTCGTCCAAAGAGCCCAATTAACAAACGTAAATATGGCCCAGGTCAACATGGTCAAAATCGTGGCAAGCTTTCCGATTATGGAATTCAGCTACGTGCAAAACAAAAAATTAAAGGCTATTACGCCAACTTGAACGAGCGTCAATTCCGCAATGTCTACCGTGAAGCAACACGCCGTAAGGGCGACACAAGTGACAACATGATTGGCATGCTAGAGCAACGCCTTGATACAGTCATTTATCGTGCAAAATTTGCACCAACAATGTTCGCTGCACGTCAATTCGTAAATCATGGTCATATTCTTGTTAACGGTAAACGCCTTAATATTCCATCAGCACGTATCAGTGTCGGTGATATTATTACAATCAAGGCAGGCTTCAAAGAAAATGAAGTTTTACAATCAGCAATTGCTTTAACAGAGCGCGATGTTCCTGATTATTTCCGCGTTGATACCGTAGAATTAAAAGCAGAATTAACCCGTATACCAACATTTGAGGAAGTACCATTTCCAGCACAAATGCAACCAAACTTGGTTATCGAGTTTTACTCACGTTAATTCTTTATATCTAATATTTTTAAAGCCTCATATTATTCATGGTATGGGGCTTTTATATTTTTTTATGTAAAATATGGGTTTACAGCTTTTATAAATAAAGATAAAAGAGGATCTATAATTTAACAATAAAATAAAAAAATATTTATGCCCTTATCTGTCACACATACCGACCTTGCAAACGCAATTCGTTTTTTATCAATAGATGCCGTCGAGGCTGCAAAATCTGGTCATCCAGGTATGCCAATGGGTGCAGCCGATATGGCCACCGTATTGTTTCGTGATTTTTTACAGTTCAATCCACAAGATCCAGATTGGGCAAATCGTGATCGGTTTGTCTTAAGTGCTGGTCATGGCTCAATGCTGCTTTATTCTTTGTTGCACCTAACGGGATATGCCGATTTTGACTTAGATCAAATCAAGAGTTTCCGTCAATGGGGTTCTCGTACTGCTGGGCATCCAGAATATGGTCACGGCAAAGGGATTGAAACGACTACTGGGCCACTCGGACAAGGGCTTGCAACCGCAGTGGGCCTCGCCTTGGGTGAACGGATGGCAAATGCACGCTTTGGCGATGACGCAATTAATCATTATACCTATGTGGTTGCTGGTGATGGTGATTTAATGGAAGGTGTATCGCACGAGGCTATTCAACTTGCAGGACATTTAAATCTGTCAAAACTGATTGTTTTATTCGATGATAATGAAATTACAATTGATGGCGATACAGGTAAATCATTTACAGGCTGCCACTTAAAACGATTTGAGGCGGCAAATTGGAATGCATGGCGTATTGACGGTCACGACCCCCAAGCAATCCATGATGCGATTGCAAAGGCAAAAACATCAGACAAGCCTTGTCTTATTGCATGCCGTACAATTATCGGCAAAGGGGCACCAAATAAGCAAAATAGTGCGGGCATTCATGGTGCACCACTAGGGGCAGCAGAGATTGATTTAGTACGCAAGGCTTTTGACTGGCCACATGCACCGTTTGAAATCCCCCAAAACATTCACAATGCGTGGCTTGAAATTGGTAAAAAAGGGATTGATACACAAAAAAATTGGCAACAATCAGTTGATGTTCCTGCATTAACACAGTTCTTAAGTGCTGATATACCGCAATCTGTCCATAATGCGATTAATGCCTATAAACAAGAGCTTGCTGATAATCCAATTCATCCCGCAACACGAGTTGCATCGCAAAATGTTTTAGAAATTATCAACCCATTATGTCATCACATGATAGGCGGATCGGCAGATTTAACAGGATCGAACAATACAAAAACTAAAAAATCGACTGCTGTTACAAAAACAAGTTTTGATGCAGACTATATTCATTATGGTGTGCGTGAATTTGGTATGGCAGCGGCCATGAATGGTCTTGCGATTTATGGTGGCTTTGTTCCTTATGGCGGTACGTTCCTTGTATTTTCTGATTATTCACGTCCTGCAATTCGCCTTGCGGCCTTAATGGGGATTCGTGTTATCCATGTTTTAACACACGATTCTATCGGCCTTGGGGAAGATGGCCCTACGCATCAACCAGTGGAACATATTGCTTCTTTGCGGTCTATTCCAAATCTTGCGGTATTTCGCCCTTGTGATTCAGTTGAAACAGCAGAATGTTGGATTGCTGCTATTGATAATAAATCTATGCCAAGTGCTCTTGCATTAACGCGTCAAGGCCTTAAAGCGCAACGCACAACACATACATCTGAAAATCTATGCCTTAAAGGGGCATATATTCTGCATGAAGCGAATGCATCACACCAAGTAACCCTTTATGCATCAGGCTCTGAAGTTGAAATTGCTGCCGCCGCACGTGAGACACTTGAAGCACAAAACATTGGCACACGCATTGTTTCAGTTCCCTGTTTCGAGTTGTTTTTCAAGCAATCGGAGGCTTATCAGGCTTCAATTCTTAAGGGTGACATTCGCATCGCAATCGAAGCTGGCTGTATTATGGGATGGGAACATTTTATCTCAGATAAAAATGCTTTTGTTGGTATGCACTCATTTGGTGCTTCTGCACCTGCCAAAACACTTTATAAAGAATTTGGCATTACTGCCGATGCAATTATTGAAAAAGTGCTGAAACGGATTACTTAATTATTAAACGTCAAATGCCCTATATAAATCATGGGGTGTTTTATAAAACAGTACATTTTGAAAAAGAATATGCGCATCTTTTTCATGTCCAACAATATGCCAATGATATTGTTTTATGTCTATATCATTGGCTTTTTGCAATAAATCATAACAAATAACGGCATTACGGATTGAAAAACAAATCATTGTGGTCAAAGATATTTTTTGTAACTTTTCTAGAATATTTATTGGTAAACTATCAATGGCCACCGCATCATATAATTCTAAGGTTGAAAATTTAATATGACTACTGTTAAGATAGTGTTCTAAATAGGGCTTTCGATGTTTACCAGTACAATAAACCAAAGAATTATCGTTATTTTTTTGCTGAATTAAACTACATAATGCCTCTGCGTGGCTTGGGTGGGCAATTTCAATATGCTTAAACCCTGATAAAGCAGCCTGCTTTGCTGTATGATTGCCAATACAAAAAGCCCGATGATTTTTTGGAACAAAAAACTGTCCTAAGGCTTTAAGGCTATATTGCGAGGTAAAAATAAAAGCTTGGTTTTGAAGGAGATGTTGCGGAAATATTTGAGAATATTTTATATTTGTAACTGAAAATCCATCAACACAATCAAAATATTGTTTAAATCTCGTGATTGTTTGAGATAAATAATCACAAGAACGAATGATAAAATAGTGCACTTATTTTGCCTATTTGTTAAAGCTATTCAAGCGTTCTTCAAGAAAAAGCGTTAACTTTTTGAGGTCGTTCTCATTATTTCTTAAAAAAGATGCAAATTCAGCACGCTGCGTTAATGCCATCGAAATATTCTCAATGCTTAAATCTGTAACCTTTAAAGTACCGTCACTATTCGATAAAAGTTGCCAAATAACTGACATACTATTATTCTTATCTGTCTTTGGTGCCAGCTTGGTATTTACTAAAATATTACGCTCGGTAACATCGGAAATACGTTGTATAATAATTTCTTGATTATTATAGTGCGTAATCCGAGATGCGTATGTAAGGGCCATATATTCACGATAAACATCTACATAATGGCTTTTTACAGTATCGTTTGCATCACGCCATGCAGGGCCAGAAACAAAACGTGCAATTTTAGGGACATCCCCTGCTTTACGGAATATTTCTTCAAAACTTGCTTGACGACCAGCAAGATTATTCTCATTATTTTTTAAAGCATCAATCACTTCTCCTGATAAGATTGTGACAAATTCTTTTACAGTTTCTTTGGTTGGTTCAGCAAAAGCTGATGCTGAAAATGTTATTAAAACAACAAATGTTGTCGTAAAAAAACGTTTCAAGATATGCATAATATTCCTTATTCAATTATTCTTCGTCAAAATTAATAAATTGAGGCTCTTTATCAATAACATTATCAGATAATGTTGTATTTTTTATGGCAGCATTGCGTCTTTGGATATAAATTGTTTTTAAAATTGCATAATAATCCGATGATGATGCCTTTAAGTTATTAACCGTGTCAATGTTAGAGGCTCTAAATTCTGTAATACCTAATGCCATATTTGCAATGTTAAAAGTGATAATATCATCTCCCATATATGTTGTAGGTGTAAATGCTGTATCAATAACACGCCCCCCTAAATCACGCAAGGTTAAGGGGCCTAAAAATGGTGCCATGTAATACACACCATTTGGTACACCCCAAACAGCAAGCGTTTGTCCAAAATCTTCTTGATGCGGCTTTAAACCAAACCCAGAGGCAGCATCAAGCAATCCCAAGCCACCAAATGTCGTGTTTAGGAAAAAACGTCCCGATGTATGTAAAAAGCTTTGTAAATCCCCTTGTAGGGCACTATTAATAATGCTTACGGGGCTTTGAAAATAATCGATTTCATTACGAATAAGGAGCCTGATAACAGCAGGGGTAATCGCATTATACCCAATGGCCACAGGTTCAAGGAGATAAGCATCCATTGTATTATTGAATGCAAAAACACTCCGATTATAGCCCTCATAGGGGTCACTAATTTGAGAATCTTGACTATTTGGTGATGATTGACATGCCTGCAATAGAATTGCACCACTGAAAATTATTAGGGATTTTAAAAAATGGTGCACATTATCCTCGTACTATCGTTATTAAAAGCGTATAAGATTATAAAATAATCTAAATAAATAAGATTACAATAGATTTAATATGCAATTATTAACAAAATATCAAGATTTTTGTCAAAATCATGGGTTCACCCCCCATAAAGAGCAAATAAGCGTAATTCACACGATTGAAAAATTTGAAGTCACACTTTTAGAGCAATTATCAACAAAAAAAAATCAAAGTTTTTTATCTAAATGTTTACAAATTTTTTTCCCCGCCCCCCAAGAAACATTATTAGGTGTGTATATTTATGGTGGTGTTGGGCGCGGAAAATCAATGGTTATGGATTTATTTTATCAACATATTCCAATAAAAGAAAAAAAACGCATTCATTTTCATAGTTTTATGCAAGATACGCATAAATTATTACGGCAAGCACGCAGCAATAACGAGCCCGATGCATTATTATGGGTAGCTGATTACATTGCCAATGAATGTCGCTTGCTTTGTTTCGATGAGTTTCAAGTTCTGGATATTACCGATGCCATGATTCTTGGGCGCTTATTTAAAGCATTAATTGAGCGTGGGATGCATTTTATTATGACATCGAATCGTCCCCCTAAAGACCTTTATTTAAAGGGGCTTAATCGGCAATTATTTTTACCCTTTATTGATTTACTTAATAAACGCTTGCAAATTGTAACACTAGACCACGAAATTGACTTTAGATTTGAAAAAATACGACATCAAGATCATTATATTTCTCCACTAAATGCAAAAACGCATCAACAATTTGATGCAGTATGGAGCATATTAACTGATTATTATTATGGCGAGCCCCGCACGCTTGAAAATGCAGGTCGTAAAATTATTCTAAAAAAAACCTGTAAACACATTGCCTATGAAAAGTTTAATGATTTATGTGATACGGCGTTAGGGGCTTCCGATTATTTATTAATTGCAGATCAGTTTTCAGTCTTATTACTTGATGAAATACCACAATTAACTAGCGATATGCGGAACCAAGCAACACGTTTTCGGAATCTGATTGATGCATTTTACGAGAAACGCCATAAAATCTATTTTCGCTGTGCCGTGCCAATTGAATCTTTGTATATAAAAGGTGATTATCATTTTGAATTTGAGCGCACAATAAGCCGCATTCAAGAGATGCAAGCCAAAGATTATTAAAATTTTAAATATGTTTAATCATATTTTTTGCGTGCTTCACGAATACTATTTTGATGACTTTCAATGCTGCCATTAGATTGCCCCGAAACATTCCCAAGCATTGGAGGGCCTGATGTCATAGCATATCCCATTGCATAAGGGCTTTGGGCATAAGGATTTTGAGCGTAAGGGACTTGAGCATAAGGATTTTGAGGCGGGTTAGCGCGTTGATCTGTGTTTATATTATCGGATATTGACGCATTAGAAGACGGATTAGCATTATTTGTAAGAATTGATGTATCCTTGACAACCTTTTCATAGGTATCATCTATGGCAGAAATAGATGCAGTTGTATGGCGCCCCATTGATTCTGCCCAACTCTCCATAATGTCCTCTATAATATTGGGGGTCAAAGATGATATTCCAGCATCTTCAAAAATTTTATCAATTGTTCTGCCGCCAACTTCATCATTTGTAATCATAATTAATAAGCGTCCAAGCAAATAATTTTTTGTTTCATCGCTTATATTATTTGATGACATATAATGACGGATAAAGTCTGCTTGTTGACTAAGCGGAATATATTGTAAAAGACCGATAACAGATTGTGTATTAAAATTTTTGCTTGTTGCAAGATTTGCGAGGCTTTTAACTGAATTATTTTCAAGGAAATAAGTAGTGAAAATACCTGTTTCATAATTAGGCTCACCCGCAACGTCAATATAACGCCCTAAATTAGCAAGTGCGGCATCTGTGGCACTTGAAAATGTTGCCTGGGAACTTGTATTACTACTGCTACTTGTAGAATATATGCCTGTGTCATCTTCCTTAAAGCCATAATCATCATCTTCCTTAAAGCTATAATCATCGTTTTTATTGGCATTATTATTGTTATTATTATTCGATCTTCGATTAGGACGATTGTCAATCTCGTTCTGCCCATTAGATCGTTTTGCATAGGAATCGATTAATTTCTTATCGCTGAGTAAATCGTCAAGCTCATTGGCAATATCACGATCATCATAATCTGGATCCTCAAGCCCATTTCCAAAACCAAAATAATCTGCCAAAATTGGATAATCTTGTTTAATATAGTCAGCAATAACAGAGTTATCTTGAATATTTTTTAGGAAATTGTCTCCAGCAACACTAATATCCTCATCTTCTTCGGGGTCTTGATCTGAAATTTCATCCATAACAGCTTCAATTAATTTTTCAGCTTGCTCTTTCGTTAAGCCTAAAATGACCTGATCCCCAGACGCAATGGCGGCTGTCAGCTCTTCAAAAATATCAGGATCAGCAACAGCAAACTCAACAATTTCGTCAATTTTATCATCAATATCACGCCCTTTCAGACCACGCAATTGTTCCGAAATGAAGCCAAGCCCTTTATTATCACCCAATTTATGGTTCAAAGAATTTTTAATAAAGTCAGCAGCATCTTCAGTTTGTCGTGCCCCTTTGATGAATTTTTTATAATCTCCCTCTTCATAATCCTCAAGGTCAGCCCCTGCCTTGATAAGGGCTTTAAATAAAATTGTATCATCATCGAGGATACCCCCGAAAAATTCAAGTGGGCCATTATCATCATCTTGGGTAGCAATCCAATCAAGAAATTTATCAAGGAAAATCTCTAATTGTTCTGCGTCTAAATCCTTATATAAAATACTATTATCGTCAGCAATAAATTCTAATATTTCTTCTGCTTTTACTGTGTCATCACTATCAATATTAAATATATCAGCGAACAGATTATTATTAAGATTATTTTCTTGCGCCCCTTGAATAAGCTTTAAAATACCCCGATTATCATCGCCAACCGCATCCTGATAAGTATCTTTTATGGTGTCAATTGTATCAGAAAGGATGTTAGCACCCACCATTTTACGATCGGATAAAATTTTCATTAATCTTGATTGATCATTTCCAAAATCCATTTTACCGTTATTAGGATCAATATCATAAGAAATTCTGGTAAATGGCTTTTCTTCTTCTTCGATTAATTTAACGAGTGAACGCCCTAGAAAGCTATTTGGGTCAATCGACGAAAAGAATATATCAGCCGCATCACGATCAGAGCGTAAATGCTTAAAAAACGAGGTATAAAAATCAGCAGAATAATCATCAAATTTATCAGAAGCCAACGAAAACAGGACATTCTCAAGCACACCCTCATCTTCGGCATTATCAAGAATTGTGCGTATATCTTTACTGTCATCAACCTTTGATAAATCACGCAAATATTCATTTGAAACCGCAGATCCATACCATAATTTTGTAATATCTGGGAAATCTTGCTTGATAAAATCTTGGATTTCTTCGCTGGTAAAATCGGTAAAATCGCCGTCTTCAATTGCATCAGAAAATTCTGTACCCACATTTTGCATATAGTCAAAAAAATCACTATCTGAGTCAATATTTTCTAAAAATCCAAGGCGAACGTAATCAGGCAAATCATTGCTCGCAAGTCCTTTGAATAAATTAGACATGATTTCATCAACAAGTTCGTTGCCATCTTCTTGTTTTAATAATGCTAGTATTGGCGAGGCATCACTTGTGAGTGCTTTGGTAAACTCAGATAGCTCGATATTTGATAGGTTTTTTAAGAAAGAAATTGTATCGGCTTCACTTAATGTACCGCTTGTTGCTGTTTGAATAAAATCGCTTAATACATCTGAGCTCCCATTATCATCATAAATATTTTCGACATTACCAAAAATATCTTTAATAACCGTATCAGCATCAATATCAGCATTTTCTCGAGGAAATAAATATTTTAAATTCACCCCTGAAAATGTTTTGCTGTCTTCTTTAATTGCATCAGAGAGTTTTTCAAGATTTTCTAAATAACGAATTTCATCACGATCACGATTATCTTTACGATCAAAATCCCCATCATTGCGTCGCTCGGCAATTGTTTCCATAAGTGATAAATGTATGGGAGAGTATGGCGGGATTTTACTTAAAAACTCTTTTTGTTCACTACTGCCTGCATCTTGAAGGTATTCCCAGAAAAATTCCATAATCTCGGTAATATCGCCACCAACTGCGTCATAAAGTGCTGAATTTCCATCCGCAAGAGCCGTGAATATTTCTGTTTTACTATCTGAATTTTCAGCAAAGAAATCTTTAATTGAGTCAGCAGGGTCAATATCATCTCCACTATCATCCTTTAGGGGAATACTATCAATTAATGCTTTAAAATCGCCAACATTACCGCCAATTTTTTTATCAATACTCCCCGATTGTGCCTCAATCATTAAAGATGAAAAACTACTATCATTACTAATTGCATCTTGAATATCACCCACATTAGCTTCTGATATTTCTCCGCCTTGATAGGTCAGTAAATTGGCAAGTTGGTTATCGGGGTCACTTTCAAGAATAGCCTCAACAGCATCACGTAATTCGGGGATATTATTAAATACAAATAATAATTGCTTAATATCATTCACACCATCAGTGCTAGTGCTAGCGCTAGCTTTTTTAAGCATGGTATCAATAATATTTTTTTGTGCTTTTGCATCCGATATATCAGGAAAGGCATAGCCCAGAGTTGCAATCGAATATGTACCTAGGTTTACCGTACTAACATCAAAATCTTTAGGTTCTGGTGATGGATGTAAATCACCTTTTACGTCATCAATCTGACTTGTTGATGGTATCAGACTATTCGCATAAACACTCGAGGGAACATTTGAATCTTTAATCTCATCATAATTTAATAATAATTGTGCCGCAGGATTGTTTTTTAAAGAACTTAAAAATTCGCCCTTTATATATGGTTTCTCTTCTTCTTGCTGATTAAGCCATTGCACTAAACTGTTAATGCTTTCTTGATTCATATCACCAATCTTATCAAGAACTACATCAAAAACTTCTTCCAATGTACCATATTCGTCAAGAGTATCTGCTGTATCTAGCTTCTGAATATCTTTGAGGGTAAGGTCTGTAATACTCTCTATATCATTGAATTTCTTAATAATATTATCTGCCCATGTATCGAAACCTGATGTTGGCTTTATTACCTCGGGCAAGGCCTTAACAAGATCTTTATAATACACTTCAGTGTTATTATTATAATCTGTACTACCAGAAAAGATGGAATCCGTTGTACCTGACTTATATCCCTCAACACGACTAGATAATCGTGTATTGCGTCTAACAACCTGCATTAATGTTTTTTTTTCATCATCACCAATTGCATTAATAAGATCTGTTGCAATTTGTGAAGCAGTATCTGGATAATTT
>JBLHTX010000041.1:0-14108 GCA_047627635.1 Alphaproteobacteria bacterium
TTATATCATTACCATAATTATTTTCTTTACTAAGGTAATAAAACTCGTTTCTGATGTTAATAATTTGCTCGGCAATGACATCTTTGGGAATATCTTTAGGGTTTTCAACAAGTGATAGAAAATTATCAGTAATTAAGTTTTTTATTTCATCTTTTTGTAATGATTTTTCTAGGATTAATGCATAAATATCTTTGACCTGATTATCAGAGAAAAATTCTTCTTTGAATTTCTTTAATTTCTTAGAGCGTTTGAAAAAATTCTCTTCTAGTGCTTTATATGTAATCTCTTCTTTTTTATTGTTTATTGTAATAGAAATTTTTTCAAAATCAAATGAAGATAGTTTAATCCAATCACCTGTCATTATATAAAATAACATTGTTAAAATTGTTGTTTTACCAGTGCCATTAATACCAGAAAGCACAATTTTATTGTCTGTAATTGGAATAGTAACATTCATATATCCAAATAGATTTTTAATAGAAAAATTTGTAATTTCAATCATTTTATTTTTGCTTTTCACATAGGTCTCTATGGGTTCAAATTATCTTGTAATCATCAAACAATAACCGTTGAACTGTTAATAAACCGTAAATATCTTATTGCACCATAAAACAAATCGAACCAACTAGAATTAGATTTTTTAAGATAGAATTTTACAGGCCCAATTATGACCAATGCGTGTCAGCATTAACAATGCTGCTGCAATAAAGGGGGTGATTAATACCACTGTAACCCCAATAAAAGGTGCCATAACAAGCGCAATCGATGTTATTAAAGCAGTGTATGCTTTATCAGAAATATCAGATAGCGTGTCACGAATAGCGGCATAGGGGTCATGCTGCCCTGATTGGCTGCCGCAAAATAAAAGATATAATTCAGCCTTGAAACTGTCTTTGACGGATTTTCCCATTATATGAAAATCCCCCGATTTGATTGCTTGCGCCTCAAGCGTTGCACCTAATGTATCGAAATCATCGTTTTGCGCTGGCATAATAGCCTGATTGGTTAGTGCCGCTAATTGTGTTTCATTGAATGCTGTAAACATAAAAAAATCCCTTTAATAGTCAATTAAGTTGAATGCACGCACTTCGTTTGTGAATAACAGCCTTAAGTCCAAGGCTTTTATCATATCAGAACGGATTTATAATCCGATTCTGCTAGAGTGGATTAAGCGTGCGTAAATTTCAACTTAATCCACTATATTATTTGTGTGTTATTTTTTGATTTGTACTACGAAAACTATTTCCTAGCGAAGAATTAGCAGTATTTTCTGACGAGAACGACGATTTTTTGGGTAATTCATGGGCAGGACCATAAAGTTATCATAAGAATTTAAGGGTTTAAATCATTATTGCCAATGTTCGCCAATCCAAGCTGTGGGTTTTACTTGTTTGTAAAATTGCTTGTACCACGGGGCAGGCCACTTGCCGTGCAAAGCATCAATGGGGTCTGGTTTGCCATGAAAAGCAACAATGCGGGCATTAGACGGCAGTTCAGGGGTTTTGTATAAATTATGTGGAAATTTAGGGAGGCATGAATGTTTAAACGAAATGACCCATTCTGGATTCCAAAATTTTTGACTTGGAATTTTAGCACTTATATATTGTTGCTCGATTCGAAATTCATTCAGATATTTATCAGGATTATTCATCAAATCATCATAGACATGGGCGAAGCGACCCACAGGAAATTTAAACACCGAAGTATTGCCAACGCCTTGACCCATTTGAGTCCAGTTTTCGATGACTGTAAATTCATTAGGCTCGTAGTCAAATAAATCATCTAGCGATCCTGTGACCACAATATCAATATCAAGAAATAAAACATCGCCCGTAATATCAAGTAAGGGGGCTTGCCAAACGGCAATTTTTCGCCATCCCGTCACAAAATCACGCGGTGGCAAGGTAATATTAGGGATATCGTGACATTCAACAGCATCAATAATATCGGTTGTGTCATCGGTAAAGCAGACAAAGCGTAAATCGCCTGTAACATTGCGACGCACAGCATTATAAAGCCGATTAACATAATCAGGACTATATAAAGTGCCCCATTTCATACAAATGACTGTTTTTATCATTTTGTTTTCTCTTGTTTTTACGTTAAACAGAACTATATAAGATTCTTTTTAAGATTACAATCATTGTAAAATAGGGACAATATGAAAAAAATTATCATGCTTATCGGGCTCTATCTCTCGCTTATTATGCCGTTACAGGCTTTGGGCAATCATAATTTAATTGATATTTCAGTTGTTTATGGCGGCATCTATGAGAATAAAATGGTCGCTTTTTTTCATGTAAAAACGCCTGATAATGTCAAAACCTATTGGGATAAGCCTGGATTTGGCGGTATATCACCCGAATTTTCGTTTGAAAATAATCTTAATATGACCGATATCGAAATTTTATATGGCGTGCCCAAGGTGACAAAAAAGGCAGGCATGATTAATTATACACTTAAGCAAGATGATTATATTGTGGTTACATTTAAGCCCGAAAATCCTTCTGCCCCAGTGCTTCTAAAGGGAAGCTTAACTTATGGCTATTGTGATGATTTATGTAAGTCGGGCACATATCAATTTAATGAAGTGATTAATGTAAATCAAAAAGCCGATGAAACTTTGACGCAAGATTTTTTTGCAACTCAAATCAAACCCATTACATTGGATAAAACGGTCAGTGTTAATAATTTAATTGCTGATTATATGCCAAACAAAAATTTACTAATTTCATTTCAGCTGAACGGGATTAAAAATTTAGACCTTAAAAAGTTTATCTATTATATTGATACTGATTTTGAGATAAAAACACCGATTATTCGCAAAACAATTTCGGATCGCTATGAAGTATCGCTCGATTTATATGATATTTATCAAAAGCCTGAAACATTAACATTAATTCTGCCAAATAATGAAGGGCAGTATGTACAATATCAATCAAAAATTCCCTATAAAGGAGAGTAAATATGTCTGAAACAAAAAACCGTGATATGCGTTTATCCGATATTTTATCACACAAGCTGAATCCGCAAGCCCTGATAATTACCAATCAATCCGATAAACACAGCCACCACAGCGGTGACGATGGGACTGGGCAAACGCATTATGATGTGACAATTATCAGCGATGCTTTTTCAGGCATATCTAAGGTTAATCGGCATCGTATGGTCACAGATTTATTACAATCTGAATTTGATACAGGATTACACGCACTGTCTTTGACCTTAAAAACGCCACAAGAAGATGTATAATGTCACCTAGTGCTTCATCTAATACGTCAATAGGTCTTGGTATTTTAAGTTGGAAAGGGGGGGGGAGTCTTAAATCATCGCTTGAGTCTTATCAAAAGCATCATTTATTCTCGCTCTTTGATGAAAAAATTGTATTTCTCCCTGAACAGGGCGAATATGAAACAAAAATTGTCCAAAGCCATAATTTATCAGTTTTTGGTAATCCACAAAATTTAGGCATTCTTGGCGGCTTCAAGGCAATGGCAGAATCCATGACATCGGAGTATGTTTTATTGCTTGAGAATGATTGCCCATTAATTGAAGATTTCACAGAAGCCCAAAAACAAATCACACTGGCAACGCATCTATTATCCAGTAATCAAGCCCACATTGTGCGGTTGCGGCACCGTGAACATACTGGCGAAGATTGGAGCGTTTTGCGTAAATATCGGGGGCTATATCCTGCACCTGATGCATTATGGCATATAAAATTAAAGTCCTTTATACATCGTTTATTACGCTCGAAAAAAGCAAGTCGCTTGAAAGGCTGGTCAATTTATAGCCCTGAAAGCAAAGGGAGATCACTGTTCCCTGATGCAGCGCCATATCACAAAGAGGATGATTATTACCTTGTTGATTCTGCTTATTTACCGTGGACAAATCAATCTATTTTATTAAGGCGTGAGTTTTTTCTTGATATCATTATCCGTTACGCAGAAATGGCCCAAACTAAGCGTCGCATTAATGGGTTTCGGAATCTAGAAATTGAAATGAATTCAGATTTTTGGCGACAAGGTCACTTTAAAATTTGTGTTCCCAAGGGATTATTCACCCATAGACGCATTGGCGATCGTGGCTATAAGATATAGTTTAATGCGCTATAGAAGATAGTGTTTTTTTATCTTTAATGTTTTGTTTGATTTTATGCATTGCGGTATCAATAATTTCTTTTTGATTGTTTGATTCTTGATTTTTTAAGGCATTATGTTTTTTATAAGCATTATTAATGGCAATACCTGCACCCATTAACGCACCAGCACCACCAGAAATGCTTGATAATGCACCACCCCAAAGCATTGCCTTAGAAAGTGTAAGGCCTTCGCCCAGATTCATATACATACCACCTTGATTAAATAATGCATTTGCCGCCCATCCAGCATTTTGCCTAAGCAGAGTTGCCGTGCCAATACCATTTAATAGTTGACCTGTAGCAGGAATTATCCGATCTTTGATCATGTCACTATAATTAATTTTAGTATCAGAGGGTTTTTCTATCTCTTTTTGAGCATCTTTTTGCGTAACATCCTTGAAAAACTTATGACCAATATTAAACATTGTCGAAGCGGCACTGATACCGATACCAACGGCTAGCAATCCCATGCCCACTTGCGTTGATTTAAGCGGTATTTTATCTGTATTAAAGACCGAGAGCGTTTTTGATAAGGCTTCGTGGTTTTTAACAATACCAATCATGTGGCTGGCAGTAATTAAGCCACCAGACGCACCAATAATTTGTGTACCTGTTTTTATTCTATCAGTGGTCTTTTGATTTTTTTTAACATTTTCAAATTCTTGCTTCTCTTGATTTTCTAAATCTTGATAGTGTTTTTTCAGATCATGTCTGTTTTTACCAGAAGAGTGTGTTTTTTTTATCTCGATTAAATCATTAACAATTTGCAATTTTTGTTGATTGCGTTTGGTTTGATCCGCTTTATCTTGCTTAAGATGACGAATATTATATGCTTCTAATAATATTTCAGTAAGATTAGGCACCAAAGAAAGGGCAGTCGTCAGTCCAAATGTTTTAAGGCTGCCTTGATAAAGTTTCTCAAGGTTTTTATGATCCTTAATCGCATCGGGTGTGGTGCGTGTTGCAAAATCATAGGCACTATAACCACCGAATAAAATGGTTTGTAATGCATTATTTGTTAAATTATGTGCACGCTCTTGAAGGGAGGAGGTTTTAATTGGTGATAAATTTTTTGAACCTCGCGTGGATAATATTTGAGGCGTTGTATTTTTTACCGAAGATGTACCAGATTTTACTTCTGACATTTTATACAACCCAATTACACTTAATTTACAAACTTACCCTATAAAATTTAATGATAGGGATAACACACATTGTTAATGTATATTAATTAAACTTAAATGTCAAATATATTTATTTTATAAACTTTAATTTTTTTGTATTTGGAGTTTTCACCATTACTTGTGATTCGAGCAAAATATCAGAAAGGTCTTTTGTGAATTGATTAATAATTTCATCAGTAATTTTAATAGCTTTTTTATTTTTAAGTGTTCCTAAATCCCCTTTGGCTAATAAATGTTCTTCTTTGCCGTTGCGGTAAGTTAGAGATAATTCAGGGGGCGTGTCAGATTGTAGGTCAATCATATCCCCTACTTTCCAATCATAAATATCATTAAGGGTAATATGTTGCATCTCAATTTCAGCATGTAGGGTAATTGGGTGCTTGGCAACAGCATAGGCAATGGTTTGTTGCCATATTTTATCATCACCATGCCCGTCACCCCTAAAGCTTTGTTCAAGATAACGGCGAATCGGTGAGAGCATAGGAATAGGCATCACAATATCCATGCGGCCACCATAACCTGCTTCGCCGATATCAAAAAAGAATTTTGAAATATGGCATGGTGTTACCTCGGTGGTAATCATCGCAAATTGGGGTGTTGTTTCTACCGCGATTGCGGAAAATGTGATCTCGCCAATATCAGCATGAGCATTTTTAAAGCAATTACTAAGCTCACTGAGGCATTGATCGACCAAGTTCATGATTAATGTTTTATCGATTGATGTTGGAATACGGGCTTCACGGTTTGCATCACGATCTTCGGAAAATCCAAGCAACATTTCAATGGCATTTTCCATGAAACGTCCCTCCATAAAAACGAGCCCACGCCCTGGTAATCGATCCGATTCAAAAATGCATAAAATAGCTGGAAACATTAATGTATCAAAATAATCCCCGAATCGTAATATTTCTTTACTATCAAGCATTACCTCGACTGGTCGGGAAAAAATACTCCGTAATCGTGTGCCCATACCTCGTTGCAGGCTATTTGTAATAATCTCAAGAAGTGGATAATTATCCGCCCTAGCGATTGTTTCTTGAATTTTACGTTTAATGATTACAGCAGTATCAGACATTTTAAATCGTTCTCGACTTTTAAAGTGATGTATTTTTTTTGTATATATTACAAGATAACTATGCTAGTAATTGATTAACAAACTATTTATAATCATTAAGGGAATTCACTTAAAATTCGTGCAAAAAATAAAACACTTGCTTTTTGCTTCTTAATCGTTTTTTAATAGTTGCGTATAATATTAAAACAAGGTTCTGGTTTATCTTTTAAAGTTTTATTAAAGCGATAGAATACAGAATGAACACAAAAATTCAAAAGGGGCTACGCTTGTTCTCGCGCATAATCACAAATTATATATTTGCCAGTATTTTCAAGCCAGTCTTGTTGCAGCGCCTTTGCTTAGCCTTTACAGTAATTATTTTTTCAGCGTTTTCATTTGTGAAGCGCTTATCTAACAAAATTGAAAGAACTTTTTATGTCTCGCATAATGTTTATCGACGGCACGCATCGGGAGCAGATCCGGGTAGCTGTTACAGAAAAAGGACGTGTTACAGAATTTGACATCGAATCTTTTGATAAAAAACAAACGATTGGTAATATTTATCTTGCAAAAGTAACGCGCGTGGAGCCTTCACTTCAAGCTGCTTTTGTTGAATACGGTGCTGGTCGTCAAGGATTCTTATCGTTTTCTGAAATACATCCTGATTATTATCAAATCCCTGTTGAGGATCGCAAGCGTCTTTTGGAAGAAGCTGCAGAATTTTATAATAATCAAGATGATGATATATCTGAAGATAATTTATCTGATGAAGAGAATGATTCTGCTGAATCTGCTGATAGTAATGAAGATTCACAAATCGATTCACGGGTCAATGATATTGATGATATGTCCGATAGGGCTGCTTATCAATGTCATAATGATACAATTATTGATTCGCCAATCGACGATGCAGCCGATGCACCTGATGAAACTGTATCTGTCAATGAAGATGCTGTATCCGATGATGCAGATGAGAATGTTATCGCTGATAGTGATACTAATGCTGAAAATAGTATTGCTAAGAAAACAGAAAAATCATCTAGTAAAAAGCCTCGTTTACCGCGTTATAAAATTCAAGAAGTCATTAAAAAGCGTCAAATTTTATTGGTGCAAGTGCTTAAATCCGAGCGTGGCAACAAAGGGGCAGCCTTAACAACATACCTGTCGCTTGCAGGACGTTATTGTGTGTTAATGCCGAACACGGCGTGTGGCGGTGGCATTAGTCGTAAAATTACCGATATTGGCGATCGTAAAAAATTGCGTACAATTATCAAAGAACTTGAAGTACCTGATGGCATGGGCCTCATTATTCGCACAGCAGGTCTTCAGCGTACAAAGGCTGAATTACGGCGTGATTACGAATATTTACTCTGTCTATGGGATAATATTCGTCAATTAACCATGAGTTCAATTGCTCCATCCTTGGTCTATGAAGAGGGCAATTTAATTAAGCGTGCCTTGCGTGATATTTATACACGTGAAACAAGCAAAATCCTCATTCAAGGGGAAAGTGCCTATAAGCAAGCACGCGAAATTATGAAAATGATTATGCCGTCTGCTGTGCGTTCTATTCATCATTATCGTGACCCATTGCCGTTATTGTCACGCTATCAGGTTGAGCGTCAATTAGACGAGCTTACCCATTGTGAAGTCACCTTAAAATCTGGCGGTTATTTGGTTATTAATCATACTGAAGCCCTCATTGCGATTGATATTAACTCAGGTAAGTCAACCAATGCCTATTCAGTCGAAGAGACAGCATTTAAAACAAACCTTGAAGCCGCTGAAGAAATTGCACGTCAATTACGACTGCGTGATTTGGCAGGATTAATCGTTATTGACTTTATTGATATGGCCGATAATGGTCATGTGCGTTCGGTCGAGCGTAAAATGCGTGAATGCCTTAAAAACGACAAAGCACGTTTGCAAGTGACTCCTTTATCGACATTTGGTCTTATGGAAATGACACGTCAAAGATTGCGTCCTGCAATGAAAGATTTAATGTCAGTGCCTTGTGAACATTGTCAAGGTGTGGGCTTTGTCCAATCGCTTGAAATGTCTGCTTTGCGTGTTTTACGTGTTGTTTTTGAAGAGATTGCCCAAAAATCCTTGTCACATCTTGAGCTTAAATGCTCCATTAATATTGCGCATTATTTATTAAATAAAAAACGCCAAGAATTACTAGCAGTTGAGGCAGAATATAATTTAACCATCGATATTCTTGGATCAACCAAATTTACAAGCATTGAATATAATCTTGAAACACAGATTGCAGAAAATGCTCCCGACAGATCACAAATGCCTGTTTATCAAGAACCAATTTCTGACTCAATGACATCTTATGATGAGAACATAGAGGTTTCAGATAATAATGATATTATTATTAATAATGACGATGATGAGGCCAGTAAAAGTAGTAAGAATAATACACGCTCTCGTAATAATAAGCGTCGTCGTTCACATAAAAATACATCCGAGGAAACCTTAGATAATACTGCGTTAAATGAAACTCAAACACCTCAAGACACAGGAACTGAAAAAGCGAATCTTGAAAATGCCAATCCTGAAAAGTCTAGTCAAGAACGGGGTCAAAAACGTAATGATTCTAAGCGGTCCAAGTTTAATAAAAAACGTTCTCGTTTCGATAGAAATAGCCACTATGACGATCAACCAGCCCTTTATGTGACTGAATCGGGTAATAATGTTGTGATTGAAAATCCTGTTTCTGTCAAAACATTACAGCAACCAGATAATAACGAAACAGATAATCCGCAATCTAGTGATGAAAATCATAAAGAAACACCTCAAATCAAGCATGATGATCATAGCATCAGTGATAATTTGATTGTTGAAAATGCCGTTACAGTGCAACAGGTCGTTAAAAAAGCTATCCTTGATGTCGATAATGTTTCCGAAGTGCAAAGCGATACAGCCCATAGCAATGTGCAGTACAGTGATGTAATGACAGAAACTAAGCCAGAAGTAAAAAAAGAAATAAAACAAGAAGTTGAAGCGGTAGCTGAAACAGTTACTGAAACAGTTGCAGAAGTGGTCGCTCAGCCGATTGAAGAAGCGGATGTTCAAAAACAAGCACGCCGTGGATGGTGGCGTAGTCGTTTTGGTCTTTAAGATCAAAACTTTCGGGCTTGTGTTAATGCTTGATTTTTTATCTTTAATCCAGTAATAGCAACTATATTGTTATTACTGTGAGTTTGTTATATGACCGATTACGCCCCTAAAATTGGCCTTGTTTCCCTAGGCTGCCCAAAAGCAACGGCTGATTCCGAGGTCATTATTACAAAGCTTCGCTCTGAGGGATATATTTTATCGCCCGATTATGCAGGGGCTGATGCGGTGATTGTCAATACGTGTGGTTTTCTTGATTCTGCCCGAACCGAAAGCCTTGATGCAATTGGCGAAGCCATTGCAGAAAACGGGCAAGTCATTGTGACTGGTTGTCTTGGTGTTGAGGCTGATGTTATTCTTGCCGCACATCCAAAAGTAAAAGCCGTCACTGGTCCCCAGCAATTTGAACAAGTCATTGCAGCAATTCACAAAATTGTTCCGCCCAAGCATAAGCCATTCGAGGATCTTGTCCCCGAAGCAGGGCTTCGCCTAACCCCACGGCATTATGCCTATTTAAAAATATCCGAGGGCTGTAACAATAAATGCAGTTTTTGTATTATCCCTTCAATGCGTGGACGTTTGGTATCAAGACCCATTAACCAAGTACTTGCTGAGGCCGAACGGTTAAAACGTTCAGGTGTCAAAGAATTATTGGTTATTTCTCAAGATACAGGGGCGTATGGTGTTGATTTAAAATATGCTACTTTTAAGTGGCACGGTAAGGAATATCCGACAAAGTTCTTTGATTTATGTCAAGCCCTTGGTGAAATGGGGATGTGGGTGCGTTTGCATTATGTCTATCCTTATCCGCATATTGATGCAATTTTGCCGTTAATGCAGCAGGGAAAAATTTTGCCCTATTTAGACATTCCATTTCAGCATTTCTCGCCAACTGTCCTTAAGCGTATGAAACGCCCTGGTGATACTGAGAAATTATTAAAGCGTGTGCAAGAATGGCGAAAAATTGTCCCGAATCTTACCATTCGGTCTACTTTTATTGTTGGGTTCCCTGGCGAAACAGAAGCAGAATTTCAAATATTACTGGATGTCATGGAACAAGCAGAAATTGATCGGGCAGGGTGCTTTAAATATGAAGCCGTAACAGGGGCAACTGCTAATGAGCTTGAAAATCACGTTCCCGAAGATATCAAGCAAGAACGCTATGATCGGTTTATGCAAAAACAACAGGAAATTTCACGCAAACGGCTTGCACGCCTTAATGGACAAGAAATTGAAGTGATTATTGATTCATCCGACGATGATTATATTTATTGTCGTTCTATGGGCGATGCACCTGAAATTGATGGTCATGTTTATGTCGATACAGACAGCATGACAAAAAATGTTGCCATTGGTGATATTATTAAGGTTAAAATTTCGGATACAGATGAATATGATTTATATGCCGATATGGTTCCAGAGTTGGCTGAGCCAGATTTGATGGAACCAGAGTTGACGTAGGAAGACCCATAGACATTATGTTTAAAAACTTTATGTTGAATGCCCTAGAGCAAGCACACAAAGCAGTAGCTTGCCAAGAAATTCCTGTCGGTGCAGTAGTTGTCTATCAAAATGAAATTATTGGGGCAGGGCATAATTTAACGCGTACCAACAACGATCCAACGGCTCATGCTGAAATTGTTGCTATCCGTCAGGCGGCACAAAAAATTGGTAATTATCGCCTTAATAATTGTGATTTGTATGTCACGCTTGAGCCTTGTGTGATGTGCGCAGGTGCAATTGCACATGCTCGCATTCAAAGGCTCTATTTTGGGGCATCCGATCCCAAGGGCGGCGGCGTAACTTCGGGGGTTCAGTTTTTTAATCATGCAACCTGTCACCATCATATTGAGATTTATGACGCTATAGAATCTCAAAAATGTGCTATATTGTTAAAAGAGTTCTTTAGAAAACGCCCATAAAATAATATATCTTTTACAAGGTTTTATGCTTACGATCTTTTTCACCATTTTACCCTTATTAGTTTTGATTGTTATTGGGTATGGCGCAGGGAAAATTTATAAGCTCTCAACAGCACAATATGGCTATATGGTTGCCTTTGTACTCTCTCCTTTGGTTAGTTTTGGGGCCATTTTACAGCTTGAATTTAAGCCAGAATATCTTTTATTACCATTCATCGTTGCTTTTTTATGTATCGCAATGACTATGATTGGTTTTAAAACGGCAAAGCCTTATTTGCCGGGTACAATCCCTAATCTTGCAGGCATGGCATCATCTGCGGGGAATACAGGGTTTTTTGGGATTCCTATTTTTCTATTATTTATGCCAATTGATATGTTAGGAATTTATTTATTGGCCAACCTAGGCACACAAATTATCGAAGTATCATTTGGCTATTATATTGCAGCAAGAGGAAATTGCACTATTAAGCAAAGCATGATGAAACTTTTAAAAATGCCCCCCTTATGGGCGGTATTAATTGCAATTTTGTGTAATATTGGGGGCTTTGAAATGCCTGATATTATGTATGATTATTGGAAGAAAATTCTTGATGGTTGGCTTGTTATCGGCATGATGATGATTGGGATTGCTTTGGCATCATGTGCAACTTTAAGGCCTGACGTGAAGTTTTGTATCCATATGATGGTGATGCGTTTTGTATTATGGCCATTGTTAACCATTGGCGTGATTACTTTTGATTATCATATAACACAGCTTTTAAATGTTAATATTTACTTTGTATTAGCAGTATTTGCCATTGTACCCTTGCCTGGAAATTCGGTTGCTTTGTCGGCAACGCTTGGGCTTCATCCCGATAAAATGGCATTTGCCGTTGTCCTGAGTACCGTTTTAGCGGCATTACTTGTACCGTTGGTTATTAATGATGCCTATCAATTCATTATGAATTTATAAGCATGTATTTTTAATTATTAAGATTAATCGGTATGGCAACTGCCAAGACGGCTTTATAAATAATATCTGCGATGGCCGAGGCAAGCTGTAAATTATTAACCTTAACTTCGGGCATAATAATAATTTCATCGCCTGGTAAAATGGTAACATTGCGGCCAACTTCGGTTTCACCATTGGCCCGAATAACCAGAATTTTATCCGTGTTGGCATTATCGCTGAAGCCACCAGAACGCTGAATATAATCCATTAAATCATCTTGTTTATTCCATGCAATTGCTTGCGGTAAAATAACTTCACCATTGACGGAAATTAAATCACTTCTAAGGGGAATTACAATCTCGTCATTGGGTTCTAGTGCAATATCCAGAATATCACGTCGTCCAACAACTACAACCCGCCCTTCAGGCTGAAGCGCTTCGGTGCGTGCCATAAATTTCTCAAGCAGTTGTAATTCACCTTGTGAAATTGTTGCTTCGGTGGCGTTACCAGAGGGGCGTGCCAAAAGGAGCGTTTCTTGGAGGCGTTTAATGGAATCTTGGATAGACTTTTTTTGCTTTTGTGCAACCGATAAACGCTTTAAATAAACAGCATCACTGCGGGCAAGCAATGGATTAATGGGGATATTATCTAAAACTTCATGCAGGCGTGCATCCCGTGGGATTGCCATGGTCTTTGCGCCTAAATGCTCACCAGAAATTCGAATATTAAAATTTTGACTATGGGTTCCTGCCTCAAAAATAATGGTATCATCGTCTGATAATGGCAGGGTTTTTAATTCCTGTAAAGTGACATAACGGTTAAAGGGTTGGCTGTTGCGTGTGCCTGTAACCAATGCATGGGTAATGCTTGATCCAAGCTGCGTGTAATGTAAAACCGTTTCACCCATATGTTTAAAAGGTAGCTCGTAGGCTAAGGCTTGTTGATTCGGAATATGCACAGTAACGGCAAGTGCTTTTGGTTTTACAATAATACTGTCGCCCTCTTGAAGGGTTGTTTTGGGCAAAGTACCTTGGGTTAAAAATTGATAAAGGTCGAATGTTTCAATAGTCTTGTTACGTCTTTTAATATCAATAAAACGATAACTGCCTGTATCGGAATTAATGCCGCCTGCACGCAGTAAATAATCAACAAGGCTATCCCCCGGATTACCTGCATACCGTCCTGGGCTTGTGACATGACCTGTTACAAAAACCGAAACAGGCACACGATCCTCAAGATTAATGTAAATATCGACAGTATCTTGATAAACCGTACGGATTTTTGATTGTATCACTTGATTAATACGACTTGCCGAGACACCTGCAACATGAACAGGCCCAACTTCAGGGATAAAAATATTGCCTTGAGTGTCAACTGTCAGCATTGCCTCGTTCGAGAATGCGCCCCAAATATTGAGCTTAATACGATCACCCGCAACAATTTTATAGTTTGGGCTGATGCCCGTTTTGTCGGATTGCGGTGATAATTTTTGAAAAAGATTATACCCAAACGGTAATGCAACATTCTGATTAACTGCAATATGAAACTGATTCGGTGTTTTTGACACTGTTTTAGTTGTCGTATGCGGCGTTGTTGTGGGGCGTTGCAGCGCCGCATTTTGTATATTATCAGCAAACGGATTAACTTCCTTAAGCTGCATTGCATTATCTTGGGGCGGTGCTTCTTGGGCCATTACAGATGTATGCAGCAGCGTGGTCATCACAATCGTTGTGGTAAAAAGCGTGAAAAA
>JBLHTX010000042.1:0-14047 GCA_047627635.1 Alphaproteobacteria bacterium
ATGGAGCTAATTAATATGACTGCGAATACCGTGAACCAAGTTTGTTTAATACTTGGCTTGATAAACCATAACCACTATACACATATATTTGTATAATTAAATACAATATAGATTGATTATATTTTTTGTCAACCTTTTATATGGCTTAAATAAGATTGCCATGCTTCTTGGCTTTCACCAACTTGTACTCCGACATATAATCCAACATCTGGTTTATATGCCTTCTCTCAAGTGTTTTATCTTGACCACCACGCTTGTCTATGCGTACCATATAATCGCTCCTTAAAATGTTATCTTCTTATAATATTCTGAAACCGCATTGGTGAACATTTACAACAATGACAGAAACCTAAAAACATAAACAGTAAAATGAACAACAAAAACCCTACAATTTATATCTTAGCAAACCAACGAAACGGCAGTGGAAAATGCAGTTAATAGAAGGAAATAATTCTGATTGGAATGATCTCTATGATGAAATGACTAGACGCTATAATATCGACGACGGGGCTGCTTTTTTAATCTTATGCCCGACATAATTTACTCCGTATAATTATGTCAACCTTATTTAGGACTTGACCCATTTTCTTGATTAGAATACTTTTACACTTCTAATTTAACCCTAAACGTATAATAAATTATGGCTTCAAAATCAAAAAAAACACTCAATAAAGAAAATTTAATGCTGCTGGATATCGAGCAAATGGCCGATTTGCTTATGGAAATCAGCAAAGGCAATGCGGTGTCTCAACGTATTTTGCGAACTGCTTTGGCTGGTGCGCTTGGCGTTGACGAGGCATCCAAGGAGATACGAAAGCGTATCAATGCGATTTCTCGGGCAAAAACATATATTAATTATGCCAAAAGAAAAGCTTTTATAAAAGACTTGGAGGCACTTAAAAATCAAATTTTAAAACAAATTTTGCCTAAGCATCCAGAAGATGGCTTGGATTTAATGTGGTGCTTATTGCGTTTATCTAATGGTATCCTAGGCCGTGCACATGATGAAAGTGAGACATTTCATAATTTCTTTTTCTCTTTGACCCAAGACCTTGCGACCTGTGCGATGCGTGCAAAAGAAAAACCTTATATACTGGCAGAACGTATTTTTAACGATATTTTTGATAATGATTATGGTCAATATGATCATCTTATAGCGCATATGACCGAGGCGCTTGGCACTGAAGGGCTAACCCTTTTAAAGGAAAAATTGCACACAGAGCAAACGGATAGAGATAAAACTTATATCATGCAATCGGCGCTTGAAAACATCGCTGAAGGGCTAAATGATGTTGATAGCTATATTGCTTTACAATCTAAGGATGCGTTAAAAATTCCACAGCTTGCGTCGAATGTTGCCATGAAATTACTCAATGTTGGACGCATTCAAGAAGCATGGTCGGCAATTGAAAATGCGGATTGCCATCGCTTTCGTCACCAACTGGATGCATGGGCAAATGCACGTATTGCGATCCTTGAAGCACAAAAAAAGCATGATGAAGCACAATCATTCAGATATGATTGGTTTCAAAAATACCTCTCGGCTGAGATGCTGAAGGATTATCTTAAAAAGCTCCCTGAATTTCAAGATTTCAAAGCAGAGCAAGCAGCGCTTGAATTTGTCGCAAGCCACGATAATGTTAATCATGCTCTTTATTTCCTGACACAGTGGCACGCGCCCAAGCACCTTAACGAGATGATTTTAAAGCGTCACGGTGAAATTGATGGGAATGGCTATGAAATGTTATCTCATACGGCAAAAACATTGGCGGCTGAATATCCCCTTAGTGCGACAATTATTCTAAGAGGTTTAATAAATCATACGCTTGATCATGCAAAATCAAAGCGTTATAAATATACGGCGAAACATTTAAAAGAATGCATTGCATTATCACAATATATTCCTGATTATCAACATCATATGAGCCATATAGAATATATGAAAATCTTAAAAACCAAACATGGTAAAAAATATAGTTTTTGGCATCTTCTATGATTTCAACCTCTTGATCGGTTGATAAATGCACACATAACAGGACATATACAGGGATAATACTCAATACTGACAATGCCCTTGTCGATCCATTGACTTTTTATATAACAACCGATTAGAATAAAGCAACATTAAAAAATACAAGCCAAAGACATGATGCAGACATTACAGAATATTTTAAAATTCGCCAAGAGACACGGCATAGCATTAGCCGTTTTATCTCTATCCGCTGTGATGCTGTCAATTTGGGTGGCAATCCTGCTCGCCATTTTTACGCTATTATCAAATGGGATAAGCCGAGTTATATCAAGATTATTGCTTTGATAGGAATTATTATCACATGGCCAATTTGGAGTGCTGTTGCCTTTGTTACTTCTGCATCAATCATTGCAGGGGATAAACCTTATTGCGTGATGGTTTATAACCACGAGTTTCATCGTAGATGGAATAAATTAAGAAATTTAGCGCATCAATTATATGATGATAGAATTTTAAACGCCCTTTAAGGGATTGAGAATCCGCATATACGTGGGGAAACTATGAGGCTGGTTAGACATAGTGCATGGAAAGAAGCGCGTCGAACTATTCCTTTTGTCGATAAATATAAACCATTGAGTGATTGGTCTGATTTATGGATGCCGAACCTATTTAACACCGAAGAAGGCTATTATGATGGTTCTATTAATAGATTACCATAAACATAGCATTTTTATTTTCCTAGCACCTCAAGTTTGGGGGTATTTAATCAGCTTTCTTGTTCCATACAAGCTTGTTGATTGTATGAGTGCACAATCAAATAGTTTAATAAAAACATTATTTGAAAATAAAAACATATAACAAAAGAGATTATTTATGAGTGAATATCCAGTCAAATATAAAAATCAAACATATCGTGTCAATATTTCAGATTTAAGTGTTATCGCTGGTAAAGCCCACCACTATCAGCAATTTTTTGTTCTTTGTCGGTTGACTTGATATTTCTGCATCGTGAATCGGTTAATTTCTGCATTTGGGGGTATCACTTTCTTGCAATATTAAAAGTACCCCCATTAATACCCCCAATTATTTAAGATGTAAAGATACCCCATAAGAAGGTATAATATGCGATAACATACAAAGACATTGATATCATTAAGATGATAGGAACTTATGAGAAGAGGAAATGAGGGGTGAAACAAGAAAATGGCGGACAGTGAGGGATTCGAACCCTCGATACGGTTACCCGTATGCTCCCTTAGCAGGGGAGTGCTTTCGACCTCTCAGCCAACTATCCTTTTTTCGATATTTTCTTTTTTATAACTAAAAGAATATTATCTATATTGCACCCTTATTAGCATACTGATAATAAGAGTCAATCACTTAATGATAGAAAATTTGAAATATGAATAATAAACCAATTTATTTCAAAAAATTCTTTAGCTACCCTCAATATCTTTAAGGGTAAGCTTAGGCATATCGGGATTAAAGCGAACATAAAAGCGTTCGCCGCCCTTCCCCATTTCCTTAAGGAGTTTTGGGGATTTAAAGCGTACACCAAATTCACGAGTCATTTTATCACATTCACGCATAAAATCACCTGTGCCAATTGTATCAACGAGTGACAAAGGCCCACCCGACCACGGACAAAAACCCCAACCAAAAATTGCCCCAACATCGGCATCACGAATATCGGTAATCACTTTTTCTTCAACGGCACGGATTGCCTCAAGGATTTGAATATTCAATAAACGCTTTTGCACGACCTCAAGGCTTGGCTGTATGTCGGCAAGTGGGAAATATTTTGTAAGTCCTTGGAATAGGGATTTTTCACGCCCAACATAGTCATAAAAGCCCTTCCCCGTTGCTTTACCTGTGCGGTCAAGCTTTAACATGACTTTAATTAAGGCCTCAGCAGGCGAAGCTTCATAGTCTTTACCCAAGGCTGTTTTTGTCATTTTTTGAATACGATCCGATAAAGTCAGCGATACCTCATCGTTCAGTTGTAAAGGGCCAAGCGGAAAACCAAGCATTGTGGCGGCATTTTCAATGAGGGCAGGATTTACGCCCTCGGTGACCATGCGATGGGCTTCCTCGATATAAGGAATAATGCAGCGATTGGCGTAGAAAAAGCGGCTATCACTGACAACAATCGGCGTTTTTTTAATTGTTTTGACAAAATCAAGCGCCTTGGCAAGCGCACGATCACCTGTTTTTTTACCTGTAATAATTTCAACAAGCGGCATTTTATCGACAGGCGAGAAAAAGTGAATGCCAATAAAATTCTTTTTATATGTCAAGGATTCTGCTAGATCGTTGATCGGTAAGGTTGAGGTGTTTGAGGCAATAATGCATTTATTGCCCACAGCTTCCTCAATTTGTTTGAAAATAGCGGCCTTAACTTTTGTATCTTCAAAGACAGCCTCGATCACTAAATCAACGCCTTTTAAAGCAGAAAAATCAGTTTCGGGGATAATTGCCTCAAGTAGTTGCGCTTTGGATTTCTCATCAAGGCGTTTTTTCTTGAGTAGACTATCACAAATTTTTGTTGCATGATCTTTGCCTTTTTGTGCTTTTTCAAGACTTGTATCAATCAGCAAAACCTTAATCCCTGCCTTGGCAGCAACATAGGCAATGCCTGCCCCCATCATGCCTGCCCCAATGACCGCTATTTTTTTGAACTTTGTCACGGGTATATCGGCTGGGCGACGTGCGCCTTTTTCAAGTGCTTGCTTGCTGAGGAATAAAGTACGGATCATATTAAAGGCTTGACCATCAGTCATTAAATGAACAAAGTGACGTACCTCAATTTTCATGGCTTGCTCGAATGGGACTTGAAGCCCCTCATAGACACATGATAAAATATGATCTTGAGCCTTATATAATCCCTTTGTTTGATTGCGTGTCATGGCAATGCCTGCTGCCATCATTTGAAAACCAGTTGGCGTATACACACCGCCATGGGGAACTTTAAAGCCCTTTTTATCCCAAGGTTGCTTGGCATCATCGGGCGTGGCCGACAGAAGCCATTTTTTAGCATTGGCAATCAGTTTCTTTTCGGGAACAACGGCGTGCAAAATCCCCATAGCATGGGCTTTTTGTGGATTATAAGACTTCCCTTGTAATAATGCCTCGGCCGATGCTTGAATGCCCAATAAACGCGGCAAACGCTGCGTACCGCCAAAACCAGGTAAAAGCCCGACTTTTGACTCAGGGAGTCCAAGCTGTGCTTTGGGTTTATCCGCAGCAATACGATAATGACAGGCAAGCGCAATTTCAAAACCGCCGCCCATACATGTTCCCGTAATAGCACAAGCAACAGGCTTTCCGCAGGTTTCAAGTTGGCGTAATAAAGTGTGCATATTCATAATCAGGGCAAAGCCCTTTTCGGCACGCACCTCTTTGGGGGTTCGGGCATAAGGATCGCACAAGCTTCCAAGCATAGAGAGGTCAACACCGCCCATAAAATCTTTTTTACCCGATGTAATTAAAATACCCACAATGTCGGCATCATGAATGGCAGTTTCAATATGGGTTTTAAATTCTGCAATGCCCTGCTCGGTTAAAACATTCATTGACTTGTTGGGAAGATCGAAACTGATTGTTGCGATATTATCGGTATCTTTTGAATAATGGACTTGGTGCGTCATGAATCAATTGCCCTGCTTTATTATTTTTATCAATTACACATATCCTAAGCAAGATTAGGAATTTTGCAATCATTTTATAATATCACAAAGCTTTTAATTATCTTTTAAGATTACCTTACCCTGAGATAATAGGGTTGAAAAACATATTATAGTGATTATTATGTGTTTTATATGTTTCATTTAATTCAACATTTTCCCGACGTGCATATTTTTCAATGTCAGCAATAGTATCCCTAAGAAGCTTTTTTGCTTCTTGTGGCAGTGGGCTATCTTTATCATATGCAAGCTGTTTGAGTTTTTTTACAGAATCGATAAGCATCGTTTTATTCTGTTCATAAGTAATACCACCATATGCTTGACGTAATGGGGTTCCATTTTCAAGATGCAAATCATTTTCAGTTACAGAATAATCATTAAAATCATTACCCGTCAAACCAACAGTTTTAAATTCTTCTAATAAACTTAAACGGCTAACAACATTGAAGCTTGGTATTATAAATTCTAATAAAGTTGAAAACCCCTTTAATTTTTCCTTATTAAAAATATCATAAATACTTTTAAACTCTTTCATTTGATGAGTAAGAATTTCTGCTGATATAATGGTATTATTATTAAGTAAATCTATAAGGTTTATTATCTGCTGATCGTATGAACCCGTTGCATGGATTGCTTCATGCCCCAAAACTTCACTTAATTTAAGTGAAACCTCATCTATTTTTAATAGAGTATTGTTTAGATAAGATTGATATCTATTACTTGTATCGAGTGAAATTTCATGCGTTAAAGGTTGATACTGTGCTTTATTTCTTTGAAAAATAATCGAGTGATCTTTTTGATTTAATTTCTTTAAAAGTTTTTTACCAGATGGTATTGTATCTAACTCACCGATTGCATCCCAAATTTTTGTTTTAAATTATTTTTCTGGTGGTTGTTGTATAGCTTTGTAATACAATGCTGAAAGTGGATGCGTTTTATAGCTATAAGGCGGCTCAATAACCTTAATACCTGAATATTTTTCTTGAACAGGACGTGTGTCGGGTTTTTCCTTATCACTAAAAGCAAACAATCCCAATAACCCCATACCAAGAACTGATGCTTTTTGTAAGGCAGTTGTGAGATTTAATTTTGGCATCTCCTCAGTAAAGCGTGGTAAATTTAAAGGGGATTTAGTGTGTAGGCTAAATTGACGCGTAATTTGTGGCATTTTTGTTGCCATTGATCGCATTGAAGCTGTGAACATTTTTTCTATCCTTGTGTATTTATAATGATACTACCATATATATAAAGTAAATAATTTTTTTATATATATAAAATTAATATTAAAATAAACAAAATAGAAAAATATAAAATGCAATGCATCTATTAACTTTTTAACAAAGCTTTTCCAGTAATATCGCTTTATCTAATAAACAGTAATTTGCATCACCAGAAGGGTTCGTATAATTGCTTCGATGGAGTTACAAATATGACAGAAAAAAATTTCTTTTCTGATAAATTTACAGAAGAATTTAACCCTTTTGTTGCTGATAACAAAACGTTGTTTGAGTTAAGTCTTAAGCTCGCCAATGGTGATGGTGTTGAAACAGATTTTGTTGCGGCACATATTTGTTTGAATATTGCAACAATGCGTGGCTGCCAAGATGCTGCTGAATATCGCAAAGAGCTTGCTTTTGATATGAGCCCTAAAGAAATATCAAAAGCACAAAAAGAGGCACGCTCTTTGATGGCAATGATTAAAAACAATGCCAGCAACTAATTGTTATTATGAAATAATTGCTTTGAAGGCCTCAATATCATTGTCAATTTCTTGAATATGTTCCGTTCTATCGTGAAGATCGGACAAGAAATCAGGAAGTTCAGGATGCTGCCCTGTTGCTTTCTTGACAATTTCAGGGAATTTTGCGGCTGCTGCACACGCTAAATTAATCAAGGGTGTTGATTTATCATGGCACTGCTCGCCGACATAAATGCCAACTGCACTATGTGGATCAATTAAATGCCCTGTCTTTTTATAAACATCTTCAATGGTTTTTAAGGTTTGTGCATTATCGCATTTGCCTGCACCAAACAAGCCTTGAAATTGTGCAAAAATTGTAGGGTTAAGCGTAAACGCTCCATTTTTCTTTAAATCATGCATCATTTGATTAATAATATCGGGGTTACGACCAGAAAAATCAAACAGCAATCGTTCAAAATTTGATGAAATTTGAATATCCATTGACGGTGAATAAGTTGTGGCAACGTCTGATTTTTTATAAATACCACTATGGTAACAGCGTGATAAAATATCATTTTCGTTCGATGCAATATAAAGCTTGTGGATTGGCAGACCCATTTTACCTGCAATATATCCTGCCAGAATATCGCCAAAATTACCTGTTGGTACAGAAAATGAAACACCATTATTAGGACACCCCACCGAAGCGGCAGAAGTGACATAATACACAATTTGTGCCATAACCCGTGCCCAATTAATTGAATTCACGGCCCCCAAAGGGGTTTTTTTACGAAATTCACTATCGGCAAACAAAGTTTTCACCATTGCTTGACAATCGTCAAATGTACCATTGACGGCAATCGCATGAATATTATCTTCATTAATCGTACTCATTTGACGACGCTGCACATCGGATGGCCGATCCTTGGGGAATAAAATATAAACATCGACATTATCAAGGCCACGCAATCCCTCAATAGCCGCAGACCCTGTATCACCAGAAGTTGCCCCAATAATGGTAATTTTTTCGCCCCGTTTATTAAGCGTGTAATTAAAAAGCTGTCCTAGTAATTGCAAGGCAACATCTTTGAACGCAAGCGTTGGGCCGTGAAACAATTCTAATAAATAAGACCCTTGATTAAGCTGTGTTAAAGGCACAACCCCTTGATGATGAAAACGACCATAAGCCGTTTCAATTAATGCTATAAAGTCAGCCTCGGGGATGCATTCCTTGACGAATGGGTACATAATTTTAAAAGCTGTATGCGTATAAGGCTCAAGGGCAGCACTACAAATATCGGCTCTTGATAATTGTGGATATGTTTCAGGCACATAAAGACCGCCATCACTGCCAAGCCCTGCCATTAAAACATCATCGAAATTTAAAATTGGAGCTTGCCCTCGAGACGAAATATATTTCATTGTAAATGCCTTAAAAATAGTAATATGATTGATAGCGCACTAATTACGATGCACGATTAAAAACGCGCTTGAATATTGTATCAATATGCTTGGTGTGATACCCAATATCGAATAATTTTTCTAAATCACTGTCAGATAAAAAACGCTTCACATCGTCATCTTGTTGTAAAAACTCAAGGAACCGCCCTTCCCCACGCCACACTTTCATGGCATTACGCTGAACGGCAGCATAGGCATCTTCACGGCTAAGGCCGTTTTGCGTCAATGACAATAACACACGTTGCGAGAACACAAGACCGCCCAATTGATCGATATTTTTTTGCATATTCTCAGGATAAATCAGTAGATTTTCAATAACATTCGCAAGGCGATTAAGCGCAAAATCTAAATGCACTGTACTATCGGGTGCAATACCGCGTTCAACGGCTGAATGTGAAATATCACGCTCATGCCAAAGGGCAACATTTTCCATCGCAGGCGTGACAGCAGAACGAATTAATCGAGCAAGACCTGTTAAATTTTCGGTTAAAACAGGGTTACGTTTATGCGGCATCGCTGACGAGCCTTTTTGTCCTTTGGCAAAAAATTCTTCAACCTCAAGGACTTCGGTACGTTGTAAATGGCGAATTTCTGTTGCCAATCTTTCAACCGCAGATGCTGTTACGCCCAAAACACTAAAATACATAGCGTGACGATCTCGTGGGATAATTTGCGTCGAAATTGTTTCCACTTCAAAACCCAATGCATCAGCAACAAAGGCCTCGACCGACGGATCAATATTCGCAAAAGTACCGACAGCGCCCGAAATTGCACAGACGGAAATCTCTTTTTTGGCAAGGATTAACCGCTCTTTACAGCGTTCAAATTCGGCATAATGCCCGGCAAGTTTTAATCCAAATGTTGTTGGCTCAGCATGAATACCGTGTGAACGCCCTACTGTTGGCGTATATTGATGCTCAATTGCACGCTTCTTAAGGGCCAATAAAACACGATCCATACCCTCAAGCAATAAATCTGTAACGGTTGCCAGCTGTACATTAAAGGCCGTATCTAGGACATCTGAAGAGGTCATGCCCTGGTGTAAAAAACGTGCTTCATCACCAATTTTCTCGGCAACATGGGTTAAAAATGCAATCACATCGTGCTTTACTTCATGCTCAATTTCATCAATACGCGCGGCATCGAATGTAATATTTTGCCCTTTTTGTGCAATTGCATCTGCAGCTTCGGTTGGTATCATGCCAATTTTTGCACAACCTTGTGCGGCGGCAGCTTCAATTTTAAACCATGTTTTATATTTAAAATCATTAGACCAAATAGCACTGGCCTCGGGGCGTGAATAACGTGGGATCATGGTGGCATTCCAAATATATATTATCCAGCAGTTTTAAACTGAATTTATATAAATGCAAAGCCTTAAATATATTTTATGGAATGTTTTTTGCATAGATTATAACACTCATAATTCAACAATTTTTGTCTTGGGAAAATGTGGAATATCTTAACGCTTTAATTAATCGCAATAAAATTCATCAAAAATATGTGTTGAAGGTCTTTTTTCATTGTGCAGAAATCATACCTCCCCACTATGATAATAATGAGATACTCATTAATAAAGACCAAGTGGGTGTCATGCATGCCCCTCACGGTTATTTTTTACCAAATGTTTATGCAATGTTCGAGTGCTGGCCGTCTGTTATTAAGGCCCTTAAATATGCCATGCCAAATTTACACATTCAATGTTACGGCGTATGTAATAAAATGTTAGCAATTAATGAAAATGGTATCGCTGGCTATCAAAATCCAATACAACTTTTATCCCCTAGGCCTTTTCAAAATGCGTCTTTTATCAATAAACATTATGCATATTACAATGAATTAAAAAGTAATTTATCCCTTTACGATCACTGGGATATTGAATTTAAAAATCAATTTGTCCCTGTTACCCATAATGCAATTATTTATGCTGCCCCCTACTCTGGCGATCACAAGGATATTATACATTATACAAAAACTCTTGAAAAAATGGAATGTCAATCGGCACGCATCATTGATAGCCCTAAATATATGTCTAAAATCCTAAAAGAAACATATAGCTATAAGACTGCAAAATCATTGGCCGAAAGATTTATGCCTGATTTTTACCCAAAAACATTAAACTGTAATGACATAAACAAGGCTTGTAGGTTTCTAAAAACACACCGCCACATAGTGCTTAAGCCTCCACATCTGGTTGGTGGCGATGAGGTCTATTTCTTTGATTTAAATCATAAAACAAGGCAACAAGTTACATTAATTTTACAAGAATTCAGAAAAACATTTCACACACTTTTGCATAGCACACTTAAGGCAGGGTTCAATCAGTTGATTCTACAAAAATTTATTGATGGCATCCTTGAACATGGTGAAACGCGTATTTATATTATGGGCGGTAAAATCCTGCCTGTTGGCATTCAAATGTATGGGCAAGATGCTGATAAAGCTTTTAAACCTGAAAAGGGTGCAAAAAGCCGTGATATTATCCTTGATGAAGCCTATTTAAATGTGGCCAAAACCTTTATTGATCGTGTTCATCCTAAGCTTGATTTTTTTTATTATGGCCTAGATGTTATCAAACAAACTTTTCCCGATGGCACGCACCATTATTATATTCTTGAGGCTAATTACGGTACTGTTGGCTTTTTCCCACGCATTGCCGAAACAATTAAAAGACGCTACGCAGAAATTAAAAATCATATAAAAAACCTGCCCGAAATTTATCATAATTATGTAGAAATAAATTATATCGATTCTTTGGTTTATCAGCCAATATATCAACATTTATTTGCACGTAAAAAAGAAATTCACCTTATTTATCCTGATAATGTTTATGGCCCTCAAACTAATGATCTTATAAGTTTGTATGTGCAACAACGGCTTAAATCTCAAGAAAGTCATCTACGTCTTTATGAAGAGCGTTGCTTTTTGCTTCAAGAATATGAAAATGATCATAAAAAACTTATTCATAGCAAACTCGAACAAGCAGAGAAAACGGCGACTCATATCAAGCAAGCCGCCAAAAAAGCACTGCATAGTAAAACAAGTCTACAGAAAAAAAGAAAATAAATTATGCATTTATCCGACACAAATTATCTATCAGAAATTTTCAAACTTGTACGTCACAAAGTAAGCACTGGTCATCAGGATTTTTATAAAATTCATTTTATCTTTCGTAATGTTATCACCCACGATGCTGTGCCACCTGATTATCTTGCTAATAATTTAAATTTAAATATCGGTGAAACAGCAAAAGCAGGACTAGCGCCACGCCTTACATTGGCACGCTCGGAATGTTATTGGCTGCTAGTCAGTATACCCATGATACAAAAAGCCTTAGCATCTATGGGCTTACCTTTTCCATTTAAAATTACTTTATCTTACCCCGAATCCATCACGCAAGATGATAATGGCACTTACCTTACAAACCCTTTATTATTACAAGCCCGAGGCAATATTGCAGATAGCCTTAAATTGATGCATCATTTTGCCCAAAATGGTGAGAAATCAGAAAATGAAAAAGACTTTATTTTTAATTTTAACCAATTTTTTTACTTAAAACAAATCAAGGGATATGTGCCAATTGATGAAAATTCCCTTATGTTTATGGCAGGTAACTCTGATAATTTACCAATGAGAACTGCAATTACAATTGGTCTTAACCGTGCAGAAACTGAAAAAAAAGCCATGATACTTGAAAGACCTCGTTTCTGGGTTACCGATTATAATACCGAGAAATTTGGGTTTTTTGGGGATGCAAAATCTTTGGCAAAAAATTTATGTCCCGATTATTACCCACCAAGCTATGAAGGGCGTGATTTAATATTGGCCAAACAATTTATTGAAGTCCATAAAAAAATTGTTATCAAGCCTCCTTCAAGTGCAAACGGTAAAGATGTCAAAATTCTTGATTACACCAATACTGATATGAATAACTTTGATGCTATTTTTGAAGCTTATTTAACCGACTATCAAGACCCATTACGCCTTATTATTCAAAAATATATCAGCGGTATTGAAACACATGGCGAGGTGCGTGTTTTTGTTTATGATAATAAAGTGATGCCTGTTGGCATTCGGTTGATTCCTAAAAATGGTGAAACATTATGTAAAATTTTTATGAATGCGACTACCGAGCCTGTTTTTTTAACTGAACGTTATTTACGCATTGCTCAACAATTCATAGAGGGATCAAAAAATAATGGCGTTTATTATTATGGCCTTGATATTCTGGAGGATGATAAAGGGAAATTATATTTAACGGAAGCGAATTTTTTAGTATCTGGCTTCTTTGACCAGATTGCGTATGTCATGGATACACAATTTAAAGCACTTGAGAAACATATCGATACATTGCCGCAAGATTTACAGAATATTGTAATAAGGTCACACTTAAACGAGACTATTTATAAGCAAATATGTCGCTTTTTAATGACACGCCCTGCAATGCTGGGGGATATATCAGAAGGTGGTCGTTTTTATAAAAATTCGATATATAATAGAAAAAATCATATATCGAAGGCATAAATTATTATTTAAACGTACTTTAATCTGAACAGTAGATTATTAAGCAGCTTTTTTCATGAATTTTTCTGAAAAAGCAGTCGCTTGCTCAGTGACTGGTGATGTTGCATCTTTTGAGAAATTTACAAATAACTCAGACATTTTTGTCATTTGAGATACATAATTTTCAAAATATTTTTTTGATTGTTGTGTTTGAATGGCAATAACTTGTTCAATGGAACGTGCTGCTGCCAGGTCTTTGGCTGATGAAACACAATTTTCAATGTTTGACTTTGTGCAATTCATAACTTCAGCAACAATTCCTTCAACGTTTTTTGAAGTTTTACCAGATGATTTTACAAGTGCATCAGCTGCTTCTTTGGTGAAACCAGAGAAAGTATCAATGTTTTGAGAAAAATTATCAAAGGCGTTTTTGATGAAATCTTCTGCTTGCTTTGCGCCTGCATTTTTGGTTGTTGCCATTATGAGCTCCTGATATTTTATTATATAAGAAACAATAATCACTTATTGTTTCTACCTACTTTAGAAGGTAACTATTAAATATTAAAAAGTCAATTAAAAAGCAAATATTGTTTTTATTTTATATAAGTTCTTTTGACAGTAATAATTCTTTTAATTCACCATCAGCAAACATTTCAGTAATAATATCGCAGCCACCAACAAACTCACCATCAATATAAAGCTGTGGTATTGTTGGCCAATTTGAAAATTCTTTAATCCCCTGCCTTA
>JBLHTX010000043.1:0-14011 GCA_047627635.1 Alphaproteobacteria bacterium
ATAACAATCAGCAATAAAATAATGTTACGCAAATCCGATAAAATATTTGTTGGCGATAATAATTCTTTGGTTGTATTGCCAAACGATTCAAGCGTTTTAAGCCTTGGGGCCATATATTTTTTATAGGCCAATGTCGATTTTGCTGCTTTATGCAAAGTCACATTAATACTGATTGTGCCAAGCGTGACCACAAAAGTATCTTGCATGATTACTGTTTGTTCGGTCGAGATCAGGGTTTCCCCATTAATGATAATATTCTCGCCCTTGCAAATAACTTCAATTGCGTAATCAAGTCCTTTTTCAATCGGTCTTAAAACAAGATGCTGTTCGGCAATATGATCGTCTGTGATAATTAAATCATTATCAAAGCTTGAGCCAATTGATGTTTCTGCCTCAACGGCACACCCTGCCCCCTTGTGAAGCCCCGACATGATAAAAACAATTGTCCGATTAAGGAATTTTCGTGCCTCTGGTATTTCTTCTAAAACCTCTTCTGGTGTTTCTGGTGCTAATTCGGCATCATCAAGGGTTTCTTCATCTATATTTTCAGGGTCTATATCGTCTGGGGCAAGCTCAGTTGCAATTGGCATATCAGCAACCGAAACGACATCTTCTTGTGCTTCTTCTTGTGTGGCAACTTGTCTTTCAGCCATATATGCTTACATCCCAAAATATTTATTTTATAAAGATATCTATGCAAGAATAATACCAATCATCTTTTAAAAAATCCAAAATAACACTAACAAGTCTATTTGCATCAACGCCTTTGTCGATCCATTGACTTTTAATGTCGATCAATGCTATGTTATAAGTATAATTATTTTTGAGAGTATTTAAATAAGCAATGAGTTGTGATATGTATTTGATTTAAAATGAGTAATCATGAACCAGATATGTAAGCATTGCTGTAGTTTTGAAACAGTAAAGAATGGATTTCAAAAAGGGCAACAGAATTACTACTGCAAAGGCGTTCAAGTCCGTCTTATGCACAATGGTTTGAAGATAAAATTTCTGATTTAGAGCAAAAAATTTAAAAATAACGATTAATGCCATTTATTACTTATAAGCAGTGAAAAAAGATTAATATTTGATTTTTTCACTATACATTGCTATCATAAGTTATTTTTTGCATCATGCAAATTTTATGCTATAAGAGCGTAAATAAAATAATTTATGTGATGATGAGGGAAAATTAATGACAGATATTCTAATTATTGGGGCAGGCAATATGGGCTGTGCCATTGGAAAAGGTTTATTACAAAACCCTAACAATCACGTTTATTTTAAAACACTCGAAGGTATTGAAACCGATATGAGTGATTTTAAAGCTGAAATATCACGCAATCAGGTTTTCTTTAACGATCATTATCATGCCTTTGAAAAACTTAATAATCCATGGATAATCCTCGCCGTCAAGCCGCATTTGGTGAAGTCTGTTATTGACGAAACCGCTGACCTACTCCAGAAAACCACCCCCATTGCCCTTGTTTCTGTTGCCGCTGGCATTGATATAAAGACAATTAAATCTGCCTGTTCTGCCGATATTCCAATTGTTCGAGCAATGCCAAACACGCCTGTTGCAACGGGTAATGGGTTAATGGGCTTTTATTCTGAGCATAAGGCGACTAACAAAGCATTTGAAGCTTTGTGCCAACCGCTTGGTTTGGTGCCGCAATTAGAAAACGAAGATGCATTTCATCTATTTACAGCACTTGCGGGATCAGGCCCCGCTTATATTTTTCACTTAGTCGAAGCCCTATCCGAGGCAGCATATCAACATGGTATGGATAAAACCCAAGCAGACCAAGTTGCTTTGCAGACATTCCTCGGATCGGCAACACTTTTACATCACGATAATGCAACCAGTTTACGCAAAAAAGTAACATCGCCCAATGGCACAACCCAAGCAGGACTGGAACAGCTTATGAATGATGATCTTGATTCTTCAAAGTCGCATTTGACACAGTTAATGTTTAAAACGCTCGATGCTGCGAAAAAAAGAAGTCAAAATATGAATTAATATTCGCTTCTTGCTTTACGTCAGCCTTATAAGGCGTTAATATAATTACAGAAAAATAATTGGTAACGACTCACATATAATAGGTGTTACCGTCAAAACAACTAAAATTATCGGGAACATCATAATGTCGAACACTGTACCTTTTTGTGAAAATGATACGTCAACCCCTACAGACCAGGCTAAAGATCAGCCCAAAGATATCATGACAAACGCTTATAATGCCGATTCAATTAAAGTTTTGCGTGGGCTTGATGCCGTTCGTAAGCGTCCAGGTATGTATATTGGCGATACTGACGATGGCTCAGGATTGCATCACATGATTTATGAAGTCGTTGATAATGCGATTGATGAATGCCTTGCTAATCATGCCGATATTGTAAAAGTATCCTTGAACCAAGATGGTTCAGTGACTGTTTCCGATAATGGTCGTGGTATTCCTGTTGATATTCATTCCGAAGAGGGTATTTCAGCCGCAGAAGTCATTATGACACAACTTCATGCTGGGGGTAAATTCGATCAAAACAGCTATAAAGTTTCTGGCGGCCTTCATGGTGTGGGTGTATCGGTGGTGAATGCCCTTTCTGATTATCTTGAACTTGTTATTTATCGAGGCGGTTTCGAGCATTATGTGCGTTTTGAAAAAGGCGAGCCTGTTGAACCCCTTAAAAGAGTGCAACCTTGCGGCGATCGCAAAGGAACAACAGTTACATTTTTAACGTCTACATCAATTTTTACGAATATTAATTATGTTTTTTCAACCATTGAACATCGCTTGCGTGAACTGGCTTTTTTAAATTCTGGCGTTCATATTGAACTCACCGATAACCGCACGGCTGAGCCTAAAACAGTTACCTTACAATATGAAGGCGGGCTTTCTGCATTCGTCAATTATCTTGATCGCTCTCGGAATTCTCTTATAAACGAGCCAATTTATATTAAACATACCCAAATTATTGACGAAGAAAACGAGCTCGAAATTGTTGTTGAATGTGCCTTCAGCTGGAATAATGGCTATCATGATAATACTTATTGTTTTACGAATAATATTCCACAAAAAGATGGCGGCACACATCTTGCTGGTTTCCGTGGTGCGTTAACGCGTCAAATGAATGGTTATATTAATAATAATAATCTCCAAAAGAAAAGTGCTGCGGCTTTAACTGGCGATGACGCCCGTGAAGGCTTAACTTGCGTATTATCGGTTAAAGTTCCTGATCCAAAATTTTCATCACAGACCAAAGAAAAACTCGTATCCTCCGAAGTTCGCCCTGTTGTTGAGCAAATTGTCAATGACAAGCTTTCCCAGTGGCTTGAGGAAAACCCATCGATTGCAAGAAGTATTGCGAATAAAGTTCTTGAGGCAGCTTCTGCCCGTGAAGCTGCGCGTCGTGCGCGTGAATTAACCCGCCGTAAAGGTGCACTCGACATTGCATCACTTCCAGGAAAGCTTGCCGATTGCCAAGAAAAATCGCCTGCTATCTCTGAAATTTTTATCGTCGAGGGCGACTCAGCGGGTGGCTCAGCCAAGCAAGGGCGTAATCGTTACAATCAAGCTGTTTTACCTTTAAGAGGTAAAATTTTAAATGTTGAGCGTGCACGCTTTGATAAAATGCTTGGTTCACAAGAAATTGGCACCTTAATCACTGCCCTTGGTGCGGGTATTGGTCGTGACGATTTTAATATTGAAAAATTACGCTATCATAAAATTATCATTATGACCGATGCCGATGTTGACGGTAGTCACATTCGGACATTGCTTTTGACATTCTTCTTTAGACATATGAGAGAGGTTATCGATAAAGGCTATTTATATATTGCACAGCCTCCTTTATTTAAAATTGCCCGTGGAAAATCATCAATTTACGTCAAAGACGAAGCCGAGCGTGAAACACATTTATTGGCTTCTGCCCTAAGCGATGCAAGCCTTAAACTCAATAGCGGAGAAGTTATTGTTGGCCCAGACCTTGAGTCGATTATTCAAAAAATTCAGGAATTGCGACATTTATTCGCAAATATGGCAGGTCATTTGCACCATACGGCAATTCTTGCGGCGTTTTCAGGATTGAAAAATGCAGCTTCTTTTGCAGCCGAAAGTGCTGAAACAATCAGCGAAAAATTAGCTGTCTTCAAGAACATGACCGAAGAAGAAAATTTTGCTAAAAATTGGCAGCCCTATTTTATTGCAGACGATGAAATTGGTATTTCAAGAACCCTTAGAGGCGTAAAAGAGACCATTAAACTGGAAAAACGTTTTTATAATAATCTTAATATGTCCGCAATCCACGACAATATAAGCCTTATTCAAGAATATTTCCAAGAAATTAGCCGTTTGACCATCAAAGATAAAGAATATGACATAACTCATCCCCTAGAATTATTCAATCATATTATGACCGTCGGTGAAAAAGGAATTTCTATTCAACGTTATAAAGGGCTTGGTGAAATGAACGCCGACCAATTATGGGAAACAACGCTTGATCCTAATGCACGCACCTTGATGCAAGTTAATGTTCATCAAGCCGAAGAAGCCGACGATTTATTTACCCGTCTCATGGGCGATGAAGTGTCAACAAGGCGTGAGTTCATTCAAGATAATGCCCTTAATGCGCATAATATCGACATATAAGGCTTATTATATGATAGATAATGAATCGCTTATTCACGCTATTCAGCATAATTTTCCAAAAAATAAATCAATTGTTTTTGTTGGCATGATGGGTGCTGGCAAATCAACTGTTGGACGGCGACTAGCCTTTCAACTTGACATGGATTTTATTGATACTGACCTTGAGATTGAAAATGCGGCACAACTTTCAATTTCTGAAATATTTGCACATTATGGTGAAGCTCATTTTCGAGAAATCGAACGAAAAATTGTAACACGCCTTTTGACGGAAAATAAAGGCATTATTTCTGTTGGTGGCGGGGCTTTTATGGATGAGGCGTTGCGCCAGCATATTCATGCGCATGGTATTTCAATTTGGCTGCATTCTGACTTTGAAACATTAATGAAGCGTGTGCACAACCAAGATCATCGCCCATTATTAGCACAAAATGACCCAGAAGAAGTTATGCGTAAGCTTATTGAAACACGCTATCCTATTTATCAAAAATCTGATATTTCTATTGAAAATAATGATCTTGCACTTGATAAAACAATTAATGTTGTATTATCCTCGGTTTATAATTATTTAAACACACAACCACGGTAGTTTTTATGTCAATTTATTCAAAAAATATCTATACAATACTGATATCAATTCTTTTATCTTTTACGCTTATTGGCTGTGAAAGTTTTGAGGGGATATCTGAAGAGGGTGGGCAAGTCTTTAATCAATCCGTTAATATTGAACCCGAAATTGATGTTGCAACACAAATATCCGATAATTCAACAAAGCCCATAAGCGTTGTCCCTGATGATTATCACTCCAAAGAACGACAAGAAAAAATTAAGCGGCACCTATCAAGAATAGAAAAAACTGACTTAGAGGCAGAGTCAGCGGTTGAAAAAACTGACCTAGAAGATGCGGAAAAAGAAACATTAATGTCTCAAAAGCCCGCACCTTCATGCGATCAAAATTTGTTCCTTGAAAACGATACCATCAGTAATCTTTATAAGACCTATATCAAAAAAAATATAATTTGCAAAAAAATTACTGAGCCAAAAGTCATGCAACATTTTGTTATGCGTCTAGCAGAAAATTATTCCAGCCAAGATATTCGGATTATTAATGCAGATAAAAACTTTATGCGACTTTATGCAAGTGCAGTCCAAGGATCATCGGCTGCCGAGAAAGTTATTTTGAACAAGCAAATTCTTGAATATGGTTGTCATTTATTAACACCAACACCATGCGCTATTATGAAAAAATCGCTTTATTAACCATAAAATATTTGGCTTCTATGTTTGCATCCTTATCGGGCATTATTCAAAAAAAATATGCTGATTCCGTTATCCTATCAGTTCATGGCGTAGGTTATAAAGTTTTGTGCCACGCCCAGGCCATTGCACAAATTGAAATTGGGGAAGCCTATTTCTTTTTCATAGAAACCATGATTGGCGAAGATTTTATTAAATTATTTGGCTTTTTAACAGAAGCTGAAAAAAATTGGTTTTTAACATTATCCTCGGTTCAAGGCGTTGGCGGCAAAGCGGCATTAGCAATTTTATCGGTGGCGAATCCGAGTATGATTTCAGATGCAATTTTATTGGGGGATCGGGCGATTGTTACCAAAGCTGCAGGTGTTGGACCAAAACTTGCTGATCGTATTATTAATGAATTAAAGCACAAAAAAGAATTACCGCCTTGTTATGATAATGACGAAACATTGCCGATTGAAGACATCACAGAACAAACAATAATAGCACCGCCTATTTCGAAATCTATAACAAAAAAGTCTGCTGAAAAATCTGCTGAAAAATCTGAGGAGCAAAAACAATTTATTCAAAAGCGTAAAATAATTGACAGTGCAACATCGGCACTGATTAATCTTGGATATACACGCCCCGATTCATTACGGGCGATTACTGAAGTTCAAAGCGATGAAACATTAATATCCGAAAATACGCTTATTATGGCCGCACTCAAAAAAATTGCACAACTTAAAGAAGATAATTAATGGATGATGATATTCCTTCGGTCGTTGCACCCTATGCCCAAGACGAGGATATGCACGATAATGCGTTGCGTCCTTTATCGCTTAGTGAATTTACAGGGCAAAAACTTGCCTGTGATAATTTAAAAATTTTTATTGAATCCGCCAAAACTCGGGGGCAAGCCCTTGACCATGTTTTACTTTATGGCCCACCGGGATTGGGGAAAACAACTTTGTCGCAAATTGTTGCATGCGAACTTGGTGTCAGTTTCAAAGCATCATCGGGGCCATTAATCACTAAGGCAGGGGATTTGGCGGCAATTTTGACTAATTTACAAAAGGGAGATGTGCTGTTTATTGATGAAATTCATCGTATGTCACCAGCTGTTGAAGAGATTTTGTATCCTGCGATGGAAGATTTTGCCCTTGATCTTGTTATTGGTGAAGGCCCCGCTGCACGGACAGTGCGTATTGATTTGCAGCCATTTACACTTGTTGGTGCAACAACACGGGCGGGGCTGGTTAGTCGCCCCCTGCGAGATCGTTTTGGGATTCCGCTTCGCCTTGAATATTATAATCACGATGATCTCATTAAAATTATTATGCGGGCATCACGCTTGCTTTCGATGAATATTGCGGCAGATGCGGCACTTGAAATTGCGAAGCGTTCACGTGGAACGCCCAGAATTGCGGGGCGTTTATTGCGGCGGATTCGAGATTTTGCAATTGTTTCAAAAACTGATTACATTACACAGCAAGTTGCCGATAATGCTTTGAACCGCCTTGAGGTTGATTTAATTGGGCTTGATTCCAATGATCGGCGTTATATTATGCTTTTGGCAGAAGCTTTTGAAGGCGGTCCCGTTGGGATTGAAACAATTTGCGCCGCATTATCCGAAGCCAAAGATGCCGTTGAAGATGTGATTGAACCTTATTTAATTCAAAAAGGGTTTTTGAATCGGACACCAAGGGGCCGTATGTTAACGCATCTTGCTTGGCTGCATCTTGGTTTAAAATCGCCCAAATCTCAGCAGGATTTACTGCTTTAAAATGCATTAAGGCCTTACCCTAAAACAGGATAAGACCATTAACGTATTTAATATTTTACGTCGTTAATTAATTAAGTGCTGCACCAGCTAAAATAGCAGCGGCGGCTAGACTGCCAAAATGTGCTAATCGGCTTGCGCTACTTGTTGGTAAGGGTACGACACTTCTTAGAGATGGCCTTTGTGATGGGCTTGGGCTTGGTTTAGGACTCTCGGTTGGGATTCCATCTGTTGCGGCTGTTGTTGGTTTTCCTGTAACGGGTGCGAATGTTGCGGCTGCGGTTGGTGCAGCTGTTGGTTGTCCCGTAACTGGTGCAAATGTAGGTTGCGGCCTTTATTTAAAGGGCTTCCCTTTAAGTCTCGTGCACTTGGTGAAGCAACTGCGAGGGCTGATAGGGCATTTTTTTGATATCCATTATGTGATCCTTGAGTATATTTAAATTAAATTATTCATCCCTCTTTTTCGTTAGTTAAAGGGGCAATAGTATGTGAGTAAAATTGTAAACATTATTTAACTTTATTTAACTTTGTTCACTTATATTAATCATATTACTTGATATATTTTATTTACTTTTTTTGATTAACTGAATTTTTTAATAACGGTGTTTTATATGAAACAATTTAATTTTGATATTGCTTATATCGCTCCCTTTACTCATAAAATGATTCCAATACAAATTATGCATGGTCATCATGTTTTATACGATCATTTGGTTATGCCGTGGGAAACTGGAATTTCGAAACGCGTATCATTTTACGTATCGAACGCTGATTTTGATTTTGATGTTAAAAAACTAAAAGTTATTAATCAGATCAACAAAATGCCAATAACTCTTGAAAGCGTGATCCTTAATGATACCATTCATAACATTACAACACATTTGCCGCAGCATCAAAAACAAGTTTACTTGGATACTTTCTTTAAGGCCTGTAATGTTGAAGCCACTGTTTTTAAAATTACTGGGCTTCCAGGTACGTTCTCATTATCCCATTCTTATATATGTAATGGGCATTTATACGTGCCTAAATGTGATCGTTACAATAGCATTTTAAGCTTTCACCAAGATAATAGTGATTTTAAATTTTCAATCGAATGCTTCCATGCACATATTCCAGATTGCTTGTATCATCTTGAATGTCATTATAATCGTAATAATATTGCGACAAAAGTCATTAGACCCAATCCCCAAAATATTCAGGATTTGCACGTATATTTAAAAGAAAATTATCAAGAAACAATCACCGAAGAATGCTTTGATGATAAAGACACCGATTTACAAGCAACAGGCTAGGTCATTATTAAAATAAGCATGATCACTTTGGTCGATTATGCTTATTTAAAAAATATATTACTGAGGCCCATTGATTTCAGCTGTTCGCTGAGGGATATTACTTGCTCTAGATCAATTTTATTTAATCCTTGAATATCAGAATCGAGTGCCTCAGTTTTGCCTTTTGGCATTGGTGAATTGATTGTGTTTGATATATCGGGATTAATAAATGTATCCTGCATAATGTGCCTTACTTTGTATGTTATTTATATATTTCTTTACTTATATAAATATTATAACACAAATTCAATTAATAATAAAATTAATTTAAATATATCTTTACTTTGTTTTTATATCTATATATAATTTTTTTATGAATATAAAGCCATAAAGGAGATGCAATATGGACAGAGCAGGTAGAGGCAATAATAATGCAAACAGAGGTAATAATAATACAAACAGAGGTAATAGACAAAGATTTAATATTAATGGCGTGCCGCCCCAAATACTGGCAGTAATGAGAGGTCATACACAAGACCATGCAAGAAATCGACGATTTGCTGGACTAAGCAGGGGAATAGCACAACCAACAGAAGCAAGGACAAGCCCCATTACAACTGTAGATACAGTAATAAGTCTGCAAACTTTCAGAGACCGTATGACGTCAATTGGCGAATACCTGCTTAATAGCGAGATAATACACGTAAAAAAAATTGTTGATGAGATTGCTGAGACTGATAACAATGCACCTGCGGCATAAATTTAAATAATGTCATAGTGATAATTACTATTGATCGCTATAATGGCGGTGTTAAATAAAATCACTTTTTCCCCTTGAGGCAAGGGCGATGCCATGGCGGTTTGCGTATTTTGCAAGCCACGAATAATGCCCGAAAGCTGATATTTATTGAGCGTATCATCCACCAAGATCGCCGTTTCAAAACTGATTAATTCCCAAAGGTTTGATGCCACATTGTAAATTGCTAATTGATTATGCCCCGAGGCAATGTCAGATGCTGTGAGCGATTGCAAAACTTCGCCATTGGGTAAAATAATCCATAAATCATGATCAGTATCGATAACACCAACAGGGCGATTATAAAAATCGGTCGCTGTCACACCATGTATCATTGTTGACTGAATAACGCCCACATAGTCACGCTGTACGCCGTTAATTGGTGTTTGATATAGGTGATAAGTTTTAAGCTGAGAAGCCGTGTAAAGCCCGATATATTGCTGATTATTAATGGTGATATACTCAATGATTTTGTTCGATAACACATATTCCGCTTGGGGCGTGTTCATGCGTTCTGGTGTTATTTTTGGCAAAGAAATATTACTATGCAGTACAAGCGATAAATGCATAAGATAATTTTGATAGTGAATATGCGTCACACGATATTTTTTATTGTCGTACGATACCAAGTCCCCTGCATTAATGGCTTGATGATGCACAAGCATTTTTAACGTGTGCTGTGATGCCCTGAGCCGATACAGATATTGACTGATATAAGGTTTTAAATTTGCCGTAAATGCCGCAATTGGCAAAACCAATGAAAGGGCAATGCCTTGGGTATCGGTGTGAATAGTGGTTTTAAAATCAGTTTTTTGACCGTCAGTATCAAGACCAAGAAAGTGGGTTTGAATTGATGCTGGCAAGTCATAGTGAACATTTTGCACAATAAAGCTGTTACTTTGAGCTTTATTGTTCTGGTTATTATTTGGGGGCATAATTTTGACAATGTTATTTTCGTTTAAGGTCAAGGCATTTTTTTCACCATGCGTGATGGTAATGACGTCATTTTGATTTATCACCTGTAAATTGAATAAATCAACCAAATGAGCAAGCATATTATGTGCCGTTATGTTTTTGGTAATCACATAGCCATCAATGACTTGGTTAATTTTATCGTCAAAATTAATGGTAAGCCCTGCCCGTTTAGTGATATCAGTAAAAATATCCTTAAGGGTGGTAAAGCCGCCCCGTCCGTCAATCCAATGCCCTGTCATAAATAAATCGCTGTCACGCCACACATCGGAACGGGCAGGGAAAAGCGGAAATGGACGTGCATCAACGCACCAAATTGCGGTTCGGCTATGGTCAATCATATTTGACATATCAGCTTGCCAATAATCCAAATAAGCCTTTAGCACCGCACGTTGAATAAAATCATCACGCACAGCATTTGAAAAAGGCGGCACGGCATTTTCCGATGATTTTGGATCGGGGAATAGGTTTGGACGATTACCGCCCTTATTAACGGCAGGACACCCAATTTCGGTAAAAATAATTGGCTTGGATTGGGGAATCCATGCAGTAGGCACAGTGGATCGGACTCCCTGTGCATTACGGGTATAATGATAATTAAGCCACCTTGAGCGAATATCTTTGATACGAAAAATCCAAGGCTCGTTATACGCACCATCGGTAATGGGTGTACGCATTTGGGCAATGCGGTCAGCATGGGTGGCATAATAGAAATCATAGCCCTCGCCCCCCTCAATGTTGTTGGTTAAATAATTAAGGTCACGGTCAGTATTGGCAAGTGTAGCATCAAGATGCATATCGCCATCACGCCAATCGGTAAGGGGCGGATACCAATCATAACCGATATAATCAATGTTAGTGTCGCTCCATAAAGGATCAAGCGGGAAATTGAGCGTGCCATCGGGCGCGTAAAAACTGCCGCCCTCAGACCAATCAGCACCATAGGTCAGTTTAACATTGTTGCCCAAAATTGCTCTAATTTGTGCCGCCAAGTTTTTTAAGGCCGTCACTGCTGGATATGTGCCATTTATTTTGGTGCGTGTTAATCCCTTAAGTTCTGAACCAATCACAAACAAGTCAATTGCACCACTATATTGATCGTTAATGTCTTTGCATAAATTTGCATAATGCAGCATCATGGCAGTATATTCAGTGAAAAATTGAGTAATGCCGTTTTGCTTTTGGCTATCAGTACCAACAGGGGTAATGCGTCCACGCCACGGATAAGCAGCCAAGCCATCGGAATTATTCGGGACAATATCCCCAAATAGGAACGGATAGAATGTGGTTTTATAGCCAGCTTGGTGCAAAGCAATAATGCCCTGTTTTACCGCCATATCGCAGGGCGTGCCACCATAAGCAGGGCTGTTATTGTAATGTGATACTAAATGTGCAGTATTACGATTATAAGTATTAACCGACCAAATAAGCGGTGATGTGACTTTGGTTCGCGTTTCCACCGCAGGTTTAATGCTGATATGTTCGGGATTTGTATGATCGAAGAACCACCCCACCACCATTGAGACATTTTGTAAATTCGGATAATTTTGGGTTAATTTTTCCACACAAAGCGAAAAGTCAGCCTTGTGACTGGCAGAATGCACATTTTCATAAGTTGGGACAAATTCAGCATCGGCTTGCACAAGGTCAGTGGCATAAACAAATTCACCCGATGCAGGGATAAGGCACAGGGCTTTGATGTCGGATTCAATTTTGGGCTGCGATCCCTTAATCACGTCAAAGGTGAAATTGGGCAAGTTTTTTTGATATAAATCAATCGGCACATTTTCAATCACCGCATAAGCCGTATGATGCAATGACGGGAAAGTATCGCCCTTATCATTTCGGATTAAGGGATCAAGCGATTGGGTGGCTGTGCCATTATAAACACGCACCACAAGATCGCTACTGAGGAGGCGGTCATTGGCATAAATATTGGTAATACGGTCAATCTCCCCCTCACAGACCGCAATGGCAACCGATACAGAATGGGTATAGTAATGAGGGTCACGCTGTGGGAAAATGCCCCATTTACCCGAAAAAACATCGGATTTATTCACATTCGTTTCAATGGGTGACACCCACAAAATATGCCCCCCAACCCGCATTGTACCATAAATAAGCGGTATTGTTGTATCTGGATCATTGGTGGTTAAGCCAATTTCGACAAGGTCACTGGGGGATAAAATTTGCTGTCTTTGGGTGCGTGATGAATCGTTAAGCGTATCATCAAGATAGCCCCCTGCTCTGCTACCGATTTTTCTGCCGATTTTACCAAACGAGATACCGCCAATTGAAAATTCTCCGAATATTGCACTGCCAATGCTGCCAAAAATGTTTGAAAACATAATTTTTCCTTTTTATTATTGTGTTGTAATTGATATAAAAAAACCCATCACAAATATGTAATGGGCTTGTTGTTTAAAAATTTACGCTTGAATTAAACCATAGTAGGTATAAACCTATTACAGGCATTTTTGAAACCACCGCCAATCCAACAACTTATGTTCTGCATTGATGGAAGCGATGAAAAAGAAGGCATCATATTCCATGCAAATTTTCCCAAGCTAGCAGCATTATATAATCCCGTTCCAGCACTCACTACGGCCGCTCCTGTAATGGCTGCCTTCTTGGCTACCTCAGTATTATTTGATGCTGGTGCTGGTTCTGGTGCTGGTTCTGGTGCTGGTAGGTTGGGCTGTAATCCTTTATTATAAAAATGTATGAAGATGTTAACAGTGCTGGCTTCATCAAGGTTACCAATTTTATCTCCCAAAGAAGCGTTTTCTGCTATACTATCTTTTAATAATTCTTTAAGGCCATCTTTTAAAATTTTTGTTTTTTCTGCTTCTGTTGTTATATTTGCATCTTGAAAGATTGAGCTAAGATTTGCAAGTGTAAGCTGAGCACCCTTTGTCTTTTTAGCAATTTCAGTAAACAGTGTTTGACCAGTAAGTGGCTGAGGCTCTGGCTGAGGCTCTGGCTGAGGTACTGGCTCTGGTACTGGCTCTGGTACTGGCTCTGGTTGAGGCTTTGGGCTTGGTGGTAAAGGCGTGTTAACAATTTCTAAAACTTCCCTAAGAAAATCGGCTGGATTGCTTCGAGAGCGATATGATGACGTTTCGCGTCTGCCTATATTTCTGGGTGCATTTGATATTGACATGATGGAACTTCCTGAGTGTACTTTTAAATATATACTTAAATAATATATATCACATTTTTATATTACTTACAATAGTAAAAAACGGGCAAGACGTAATTTGATTGTATGTTGTCCCCCACCTAGCCTCCCCCAAGGGGGGAGGAATTA